>SHBB01000108.1 GCA_004213565.1 Sandaracinaceae bacterium | reverse complement strand
GACGCGGGTCCGGCATCCCAACCTCGTCGAGGTGTACGAGCCTAGCCTGGACGGTGCGACGCTCTTCTTGCCGATGGAGCTCCTGCAGGGAGCCACCCTCTGCGAGCACTCGCGCGCGGCTCCCCTCCCGGAGGCGGCAGTCGTCGAGTGGCTCGCCGCCGCGGCGGACGGGGTCCAGGCGCTTCACGACGCCGGCATCATTCACCGAGATCTCAAGCCGCTGAACATCTTCATGACCGAGGGTCCGGGGCGCTACGTGCCGAAGGTGATCGACCTCGGCGTGGCGCGGGAGGAGGCTGAGTCCGTACTCACACAAACCGGCGTCGTCGTCGGGTCGCCGCGCTACATGGCGCCTGAGCAGGCGGCCGGGCGAAAGAACATCGACGGCCGTGTCGATCAGTTCGCGTTGGGCGTCATCGCCTACGAGCTTCTGACGGGCCGTCGGCGATACCTCGAGGACGACACCGGAAACACGCTCAGCAAGTTGCTCCGCGGAGAACCCTTTCCCGCCCCAAGAGAGCTACGGCCGAGTCTCAACCTAGCGCTCGATCAGGTCGTCATGCGGGCGATGTCGTACGACAGGGACGATCGTTTTGCGAGCGTGAGGGACTTCGCCTCGGCTCTGCGGGCATCTCTGGACGAGCGCACGCTTCCGCCGCCAGGCGTCGTGGGCCAGACTCCCGTGTTTGCGCCCCCGCCGGCCCCCGTCCGCGCCCCCCGGACTCGAGGTCTCGCGGCCGCCGGCGCGGGCCTGTTCCTCATAGTTCTCGTGGCATTCCTCGTGAGCCGCGCCTCCCAGACGACCAACGAGAGAGTGCTTGAGGAGACGCCGGCGGCCGCCACGCTCCCCGCTCCCACTAGGACCGACCCCAAGCTCGACCGGGTTGTGGCTCCGGAGGCGCCGGCGGCACTTCCTGCGTTGCCGTCGGCACCAGAGGAGCCTTCGGTCGAGGTGGCAACCCCTGCGGCACCTCGTCCGGCGGCCTACGGGTCGCGCCCGGCACCGGTTGGTCGACGGCCGCTGGTCGGCGGTCCGCTGGGCCGTCCCAACGAGGATCCGTCGCCCGCGAACGGCGGTTCCAACCCGGTTCCACACGTCTTCATGGACGAATCCGAATGCCCGGAGGAGGAAGGCCAACCATGTATCGGGCTCTGAGTGCGCTTCTCGGCGCCTCGTTTCTCATGGCTACTCCGGCTCTCGCCCAGTATCGATGCGACGGAGCCGGCGGCGAGTCAGCACGCAGCGCATACGAGGAGGGCCGGGATGAGCTACGCGAGGCGACCAGACGCGCCACAGGCACCCCTGAACAACGGGCCCATGCGGCAGCGGCATTGGACGCTTTCGAACGTATGTGTTCGGCTGGCGACAGCTTC
The DNA here is from genome assembly GCA_004213565.1 of Sandaracinaceae bacterium. GTDB lineage: Bacteria > Myxococcota_A > Polyangia > Polyangiales > Sandaracinaceae > JAVJQK01. The sequence continues at coordinate 18,512 of SHBB01000108.1, read as the reverse complement.
GCACTCGAGTGGATCGGGATTGCTCACCAGTGGCTGGAGCAGTGGGTGCCCGCAGCTGAGGCCTACGACCAGTTCGTCGCAGTTCACGAGTTGGGTCGGCTGAGCCCCGACGTTCGCGCGCGTCTCCAGAATAACCTAAGGATGGTCGACCGGCGCGTCGCCACCCTGGTCCTGCTGACGAACGTGCCCGCTACTGTGCGTCTGTCGGACGGGCGGATCCGCCGCTCGGGCGCTCCGATTCGAATCGATTCTGAGGTGGAAGCCCTGAGCCTCCATCTCGAGGCGGTCGGGCACGAGCCAACCGATCTTGAGCTCGGCACGGGGCCGCTGGCGCGACTCTCGCCCGGCGCTCGTGTGGAACTCGCCGTCGAACTCCGACCGAGTCTGGTCTCGGACGTGACGTCCGAAGCCCCTCCTGAAGCTGAGTCACCCGTCCTCGCGAGCGCTCATCCGGAGGTTTCCGACATCACGCCGGTGCTGGTCACCGGCGCAGCGGGCGTGGGGGCTTTTGTGACGGCTGGAGTCCTGTTCTCCTTGTGGGCCGAGGACAGGGCAACCCTTTACAACGCTAGTTGTCCTGGCGCCACCATGCTGGAGTGCGAGTCCCTGGCAAACGAGTTTGACACGGCCAATGCGCTGCGCATCGCGTCCTTCAGCCTCGCCGGCGTTGCGCTTCTCGCGACGGCGGTGGCGTGGCTTATCCATCTAGCGAGTAGACCGCGGCTCGAGAATGCTCGGTGATGGCGTGGCCGCTTCTGACGAGTCCACATCGCGCCGTCGCTGCCGTCGCGGGGGACATAGTCCGGGTCCACTTCGTCCATCCGGCCTCCTCTGCCCGCAGGCCCGCCGTCAACTCCTGAAGCATCAGCATGGGCGGTCCTGATGACAGCATGAAGAGCCTATCGACTGGGCGGCTGGGTGCTCGCCCACACGATGAGCTGGTAGCGCGTGCGCGTCCGCGTCCGCCGGAAAAGCCGCGTCAGTTGCCCTTCCACAGTCACCTCTGCACACCCCAGATCGGAGGCGATCTCCTTGTTGCATTTGCCGCGCAGCAAGAGGGCCAGGACGCGCCGCTCCGGCTCCGAGGCGCCCAGGCGTGTGGCCAGGCTCTGCGCGAGCAGCTCCGGTGTCACGGTGATGGGTGTCACGACGAGTACCCCGCGCTCAGGGCGGCTCGGGGCTCTCCCCATCGGATCCACCGGCCCCCAACCACTGCTCTCCAGCGCGGCGAGCGCCTGCCTGATCGCGGACTCCGGTTCCTGGGTCGGTCCCCAACTCGGCGGAGCAAGCCTTCGCGCGAGCGTGCCTGGGAGTGACACTGACTCGGCGTCCTCCAGTTCTGTTGCCGGCAATAGGACCCGGAGCATCAAGCTCGGCCGGTCGGAGACGCCGGCGGCGGCGAAGATCGCACTGATATGCTTCTCCACCGTGACCACTGCCGCTCCCAGCATCGACGCGATTCGGCGGGTGCGATGCCCGTCCACCAGGGCCTGACAAACCTGGGTCTGTCGCGGCGTGAGCGCCCAATGCAGCGCCGCATGCGTGACCCGCTCGGTGACCGTCTGGCTCCGCGGGCGTGGGAGCACGAGGTGGAACACCCCGCACGACAGCTGCAGCTCATGCCACTCGAGCACGTGGCTGCGAGCGATTGCGACGAGGCGTCGCTCCACCGCTGCGCGGTCGGAGGCGAGCGCCGCCTCAGCGGTTCCGCTCACGGCGCCGACGGCACCTTGTGGCGGGACGACATAGATCGGCCGTGGGAAGGTGCCCAGCCGCACCCAGAGCGCCGCCTCCAGCGCGGCGTCGACGGCGAGGCCCGTGTCCGCGTGCAACGCTTCCTGCTTGGTGCGTGGCTGGCCCATCCGTCCCCCCCGGGTCGACTCTGCGCACGCTGGCGCGGTAGAGCCGTCAACTTAGACGGAGCAGCAGGTCCACCTCATGTCCCAGGTGGTACACACCCGATCGAATTTGGCCTGAGGCCGACTTCTACCGGCCCGGCCGCCGCGGCGAGCATCGCGACCAGTTCCTGACGCCGACGCACACCGAGCTTGTCCATCGCACGCTTCACCTGGTTGCGAACCGTGCCGATGCTCGTCGCGCGCTCGCCCGCGATGTCTCGCAGGTCGGCGCCGCTCGACACCTGCAAGGCCACATCGGCCTCCGCTGGTGTCAGGTCGTATGTGTCGACCAGCCAGTCCGCTAGCGCCGACACAGCTGCGTCGACCGGGGGTACCAGCACGACGGCCCCAGCGTCTCGCCCACCATCGGCGCCGACCCTCGGGAGCACGAAGGCGAGCGGCGTGCTGCGACCAACTGGCCCAAGGTACACAGGCCGCCCAACGTCACCATCGCTCCAGGCGGCCACCGAGGCGCGCAGACGAGCGTCCGCGCTAGGGTGCGCGGCTCGCAGGTGGCGGCTGTCGTCCCGGAGGAGGTCTCCGGCGCGGAGGAGGCCGATCGCAGGCGCGTTGGCCGCCGTGATGCGCCCCTCTCCGTCCAGCAGGAACGCGGCGCAGCGGAGGGAGTCCAGCAACGAACGCAGTGCGCGCGCCTCGTCGCGCGCTGCCCGGATGCCCCGCCCCACTCGCGTCGCGTGAGAGAAGTGGGGCGCGAGGCGCCGCAGCAGCCTCAGCTCCTGCGGGCTCCAATCGACTCCAGAGGCGCGGGCAACTGTGACGGCGAGCACATCGCCGTCGCCGGCGAGCCCGCGCCACCCAAGGCTGCGGACGAGGCCGTTCGGGACCGCCCAATCGTGGAACAACTCAGTTCTCTGGAGCACGCCGGCCCCGGCGATGACGTCCAGATTCCGGATCTCGTCGAGCGGCGAGGTCATCATCGGCCCAGTGACCGGGTTGAGGCGCCAGTAATGAGCGGCGTAGTCATCGATCGCCCGCTGGGAAATGCCGTGGAGCAGGAAGGGCGCTTGGGGAACACCGTTGCCGCCTCGCACCTGGGCCCAGAGAGCCTCCCCTTGCACCGCCTCGCAGACAGCCGAGGCCACCTGGTCCCAGCCCTCCCCGCTGACGCCCGCCTCATAGATCCGCACGATCAACCGGTCGACATCCGCCGCCATCACGCACGCCCCCCTGTCCCCCGCCGACTGACCCGCGGGATCCTCATTGTCCTGCAAACCACTCTCGCGGGAAAGTACATGTACGGGGACGAGGGGATCGACGCTGGACATGGTCGATCCGTACCGTCGCTCTCATCGAACGCGCCGCCGGAACCGCACGCGAAGCTTCGAGAACTGGCTGCCACCGACGGCCCCGGGAAACGCGCGTTCTCAACGGACCTCGACCCGTCGTAAGCGAGAGCTCCGCGTCCCGGCTTCGCTGACCAGCGACGCTGCGTGCCACCGTCAAGTTGAGATCTCAGGTAGTTCCCTCACCTCAAGCCCCTGGGCTCAAGGCGCGCCACCGAGCGCGGAGCGCGTGGAACGATGCTTGTGGCGGACGGGGCCTCAGGCCTCGCCCACCGTGCGATGGACGAAGAACGGGCACCACGAGGGGTCGAGCCAGAACGCGTAGACCGTCTCGGGCATGAAGTGGATCTCGAGCCGGACGAGGACGGTGCCGTCCGAGCGAACCAGGTTCGCTACGCCGAGATCGGAGCCTTGCTGTCGCCATTGCCATCGCATGATGTGAGGGCATCGCGGGGGCGGCGGCTTGGTTGCGTCCGAGCGCGGTCTTTTTCCCTACGCCGGGAGCTCTCTTCGGCGACAGGCCCCTTGAGCTGAGCACGGCCCAGGGCGAGACTCCGCCGCGTGAGCCTCGACGAGAGCCTGCTCCGCCCGGTCGCGCTGATGCACCACGCCGGGCGCCAGCACCGGGACGTGTGGCGGCGGTTCGACCGCGCGCTCGACGCGGAGCGACGGCGCGGAGGGTCATGGCCTTCGTACATGCACGCGCCGCTGTCCCTGGGAGAGGAGGTCGCCGCGGCCACCGAGTATCCGGGGCTGGGTGCGCTGGCGCAGCCTCACATCCTCTCCGCGCTCGCCGCGTGGAGACCGACACAGGGGATCTACCGCTTCCACCCGACGCTCCTCGAGGAGCTGTGGCGCACGCCGATCACGGGCGATCTCCCCGGCGAGCTCTTTCGGAGCCTCCCCGAGTGGTGCGTGTACATCGAGACGCCCGGTCGTGACGCGGGGCCTGTCAAACCCATGCACGGGTTCTTTGCCCACCTGGCGCCGGGGGAAGACGGCACCGAGACGCTCGAGCTGCTGCTCGACCTGCGCGCCCCGTTCCCGATGCTGGCGCCGACGCAGGTGCTGCTGTTTGGGACCCTGGAGGAGAGCGTCAGGGAGAGCCTGCGTCGTCAGGTGGAGCCTGACCTACCCAGCCTCCCCGCGTGGCTGGATCACATCGCCGAGGAGACGGTCGGGCCGATGTCATCAATCCTCTCGACGCTGCTCTACCTCTGCTCAGAGTCGCCGGACCTCCGCGACGCGGAAGGTAGACGCGAGGCCCCAGCCCCACCGACTTCCAAGGCGCCCAAGCGCAAGGGACAGGTCGCGCGACTCGCCGCGGCCTCCGCGCCCACCGTCTGGGAGACGGCCTACGACCTGGGGCGCCGCCTGCAGGAAGCGCAGGAGTCCGAGGGCGACGGCGGAGATGGCAAGCGGACGGTCCGTCCGCACGTGCGACGCGCGCACTGGCACACATACTGGCGAGGTCCTCGCGATGGCCCTCGCACTCGCTCGCTGAAGTGGGTCAGCCCACTCCTCATCAAGGCCAGGAACGCGGCGGGCCCGACGGTACGCAAGGTCGGATTCAAGCGTAGCGGCGCAGAGTGACGTGCTAGGAGGCCAGCGCTTATGAACGTCTACGAATGCCGAGGAGTCGCTGACTGCGAGCTGGTCGACGTCATCACCAGAGCCGAGTACGAGACGCTCCACCGATACCTCGGCGACGCGAAGTGGGTGTCATCGGTTGATCCTGGTGAGTACGAGCCCGAGGTCAGCGCTCGCATCATTGTCACAGAGTTCAACGGCAAGCGGCTGTCCTACAGCGATGCACCTTGGCGGATGACCTTCGACATGTTCGTGCGGGAGTCGGCGAGACAGGCGTTCGACGGCAGCGGCGCGAAGCTGCTGCCGGTTTCCTGCAATGACGGCGCGCTGTTCGCGGTGGCGTGCCCGGTCGTGCCAGCCTACGACCTCGAGCAGACGGTGCCCCGGCGAATCCCGGGTGTCACACGCGTGATGGGCGCCAAGAAGCCGGTGTTCCGCCCGGAGCTGGTGGAGGCGCTGCACGTCTTCCGCGACAACTCGCTCGACTGCATGAGCCCGGTGTACGTCACTGAGCGCTTCGTCGAGCGATGGCATGGGCTCGGCCTGAAGGGGCTCGAGTTCGGGCAGTTCTGGCTCGAGTGACCCGCCTCGAGCTCGTGGTCGGCTACTTGCCGCCCGTGTTGGTGGGTCCCACCACGGCGTTCCAGCGCACCGGCACGTCGTCGCCGTCGAGCATGTGGCGCATGGCGGCCACGAAGCCGGCCCGGTACTGAGGGTCCAGCTGGTCGTCGCGCTTGATCGAATAGAGCAGGCGCCGCGCGTGACGCCGCGGTGGATAGCGGCGCCGGGTCCGTGGAGCGGGCTGCTGCTCGCCCGTGGCCTCATCGCTCGCTGCCGCATCCGCGTCCAGCCGTTCGGAGTATCCGCGCTCGACGTCGCGCGCCTGTCGATGCAGCTCCTCGCTGTGCCGGAAGGCCTGGAGCTGCTGGTCTCGCTCGTGGCCAACGAGCTCCAGCATGCGGCGCATGCTCAGGGTCTCGTGCCCCTGCTCGTAGAGGGACCACAGCTCGGGGTGCGCCTCCCGCCGGATGGCGAGCAGCCGGCGCACGTGCCGCACCGTCACCCCGCTGCGAGCGGCGATCTCCTTCGCCGTGAGCCCGACGTCGACCAGCGCCGTGAACCGCTCCGCCAGGTACGCTCCCGGGACCGCGCCGCGGGCGACGTTCTCGGTGACGTTGAGCAGCAAGAGGTCCTCTTCGCTGCGCCCCTCGACCAGCCCGAACACGGCGGTCTCCAGCCCGCGGCGCTCTGCGAGGAGCTCGAGCACGGCGAATCGCTTGAAGCCCGCCACCAGTCTGTAGCGATCGGGCAGGCCCTCGTGGGGAGCCACCGTGGGCGCGTGGAGCATGGGTGTCCGCTCGAAGTGCGCGTACGCAGCCTCGATCTCGCTGGCGGAGTAGGGAGGCCGGCAATTGAAGGCCGGGTCCGCCTCCACCATGCACACCGGGAGCTCGATGAGCGGCAGCTCGACCGAACGGCCCTCCACGAGATCGTCCTTGTCGCCTTCGACGGCCTCCTCGGGTTCGTCCGACATGTGTGCCCCCATTCTCGTGAGATCTCCCCTTCGAGAGTCTGCGGGCCACGCGGTGGTGTCCCACGTGAAGGGCGGGGTCACCCTGGAAATGCGCCGTTCGTCCGGTATCGTGAGGCATCATGACACGCCGCGGATCGGGGGTACGCGGCGCCGTTCCATCGCCCTTCAAGATCGAAGGCGAGCGGGAGGCGCGCGAGGAGAAGGCACTCGCCGACATCGAGGCGCGCCTCGATCGGGGCGAGATCACCCCGGACGAAGCGGACCGGGCCTGCATGGAGCTGGCGGTCCAGCGCTTCTCGTTCCTGCCCGAGGCCGCGCTCGACGAGCTCCGCCGCTTCGGCCGTGAGCTGGGCGAAGAGCCCGAGATGGTCGAGAGCCGCCGCTCACTGACGCTCGACACGCACGAGGAGAGCGAGCCCGGAGGTGAGTCGTGAAGCCGGCGCACAAGACACTCCAGGAGCGCTTCCTTCGCTCGTGGACCGCCTTCATCGACAACTGGGTGCGGCGCGTCGTGCGTCGGGGTGGGGGCTCGGACGCCGACATCGACGACGTGCGGCAGGGCGCCTACGAGGCCGGGTGGCGGGCCTACATGGAGTGGCTCGACCTGCCCGACGACGCCCGCACCGAGGAAGCGGCGCGGCAGATGGTCGCTCGCCGGGTGAAGGACGCCACCATGAACGAGTGGTCCCGCCTCCGTGGAGTCCCGCGCGACGACAAGCAGAAGGGCGCCGGCTACCACGCGCGGCTGATGAGGGCGTCTCTGCAGTCTCTCATGCAGCTGCAGCGAGAGGGCGCGTCCTTCCCGCGCAAGCAGTTCAAGACCTACACGCGCGCGCTCGCCCTCTACCAGACCTACGCGGCCGGCTTCATGCACGGCGCCCCGACGCAGAGCTCTCCCGAGCGGTGGGCCGAGCGGACGGAGCTGCTCGAGCGGATCCCTTTCGCCCTGCAGAAGCTCGAGCAGCACGACCCGCGCATGCACGCGCTCGTGGTCGGCCACTACCGCGACGACCGGACCCTGCGCGACATCGGCCGCGAGCTCGGCATCAAGAGCCGCTCGACCCTCTCCCGGATGCATCTCGCCGGGCTCGACATCCTCTGCCGCGAGATCGTCGGATACGCTTCTTTGCTCTCCACACGCAACCGAGAGCCCCCCGAAGGCGATGAGCCTCCTGACGCCGAGATCGCTTAGCCGCCTCGGCGCGAGGGAGGCGTGCGATGCAACACCCCGAGCGGATCGGCCCCTTCTGGGTCGTCCAGCCGATCGGCCCCGGCGCGACCGGGATCACCTACCTGGCCGTCACCGACGTCAGCGAGGCGAGCCCTCCCCTCATCGTGTGCGTGAAGGTGCCGCATTCTCGCTGGGCGGCCGATCCACGTTTCCGCGCGGCGTTCGAGAACGAGGCCCGCATCGCGAGCCTGCTCGACCACCCGAACATCGTCCCGCTGCGTCGCATCGGCAGGGACGAGCACGGCCGCCCCTACCTCGCCTATCGATACGTCGAGGGCATGGACCTGAGCGAGCTGCTGCTGGCGATGAACGGCTCTCGCGAGCAGCTCGGGTGGCCCCTCGTGCTCACCATCGCGACGCAGGTCGCGTCCGCCCTCGAGTACGCGCACCAGAGTCAGTCCGAGGGGCTTCGCCCGCGACCGGCCATCATCCATCGGGACATCGCTCCCGCGAACATCCTGCTCGGCAAGAGCGGCGTCGCGTCGGTGATCGACTTCGGCCTGGCGCGCGCTGCCGAGGAGGCGTCCCTCAAGCCGTCCATGCTGGGGCGTGGCCGGCTCGCGTACATGGCGCCTGAGCGACTCGGAGCCGGACAGCGCTACGACGCGCGCGCAGACCTGTTCTCGCTCGGCGCACTGCTCTTCGAGGCGCTCACCGGGCGGCCCCCCTTCCTGGGCGCCTCCATCGCCGAGCACGTCGAGCAGGTGCTCGGTGGCCATCGGCCGCGGGTGGAGGACCTGCGGTACGAGTTCCATCTCGATGCCCCGGTCCCCGAGGGTCTCATCCGGCTCGTCGCGATCATCCGTCGCGTCATGGACCCGTCGCCCGACGCTCGCTTCCCATCGGCAGGCGAGCTCGTCGACGCCCTCTACCGGGTCCCGCTTCCCGACGGAGTTCACCCGGGCGATGTACGCCGTGGGCTCGGCGCCGTCGTGCGTGAGCGGCAGCCCCGTTGGCGCCAGGAGATCCGCTGGAAGACCGGGCAGCAGCCCACCTATCGGCGGTCCGAGGACGATGGGATCACCACCGCCGACACCGTACGCCCGGCCGAGGATGACTCGCTCCGGGTGTCTTGGCCCGACGCCGAGCGACTCCTCGAGGCGACGCGCTCCCTCCGGGAGGGGCCTGCCGCTCCGCCGCGCCGGTCGAACGCATCGGCGCCCTCCAGCTCGAGAGCGTGGTGGCTGCTCGGGAGCGCGCTGGCGCTCCTTGCCGTGGCGCTGGCGTGCGGGGTCGGCATCATGGGCGCCGCCGGCGCCGCGCTGGGGCTCGAGCAGAGCCCGCGCGGTCACCCCCCATCGTCGACCGAGACAGATTCCGCGTTCACGTGGATCGGCACCCACGCTCCCGCGCTCGTCGACGTCAACGGCGACGGCTACCGCGACGCCATCGGCTTCAGCTGGGACGCCGACAACGGATACGCCGTCGCCGCCGTCAGCGGCGCGAACGCCAGCGTGCTCTGGGTACACAGCGCCGAGCAGGACTGGTCTGGCGACTTTGACGAGGTCCTCGTCGCGGTGCCGACGTTCGCGCACGTCGTCGTCGTCGACCTGCAGGGGCGGCTCATCGACCTCGACGGCTTCAGCGGGAGAGAGCGGTGGCGGGTCGATCTCGGCGGGCTGGGTCTGCGTGCCTGCCTGCTCGACCCGACACGCCTCGCGCTCACCACGACGGATCTGAGCACCTATCGGATCGCGCTGAGCGACGGCACGCACACCCGCATGCCCGCGCCGGACGGCTGCGAGGCAATTCCGATCGTCGGTGAGAACCGCAGCCAGCTCTCCCATCCGATGCCGGGCTACGACCGGGCGCGACCTGACGCCGGCCTGATGTGGCCTCGCGAGCGGGTCCGCGGCTGCTGGCGCTCTCCCGACGCCGGGCACTACGTGGTCGAGCTCCGACTGCCAGACGAGCACGACCGGCCCGTGCCTCACGTGGGCGTGCTCGACCGCCACGGCGAACGACGCTGGCTGTCGCCCGCCGCCAGTGACCCCGACGCAGCCCAGACCTGGGCCCTGCGGCATCTGACGGTCCAGGACGACGCCCTGTTCGTCGTCTACGACACAACGGGTGGGGACGACGCCCCGCGCCGCGTCGCAGCCTTCGAGCTCGAGTCGGGGCATCGGACCTGGGACGCCCCGCTCCAAGCTTCGGGGAGCTTCGACTTGCTGCGCGCGGACCAGCGAAGGGTGTACGTGAGCCAGTGGGCGCTCGAGATCCTCGACCGGCGAGACGGTCGCCACGTGGGACGAGTCGGTCCCCTGACGGCTCGGAGGTGATGCCCGCCTGGCTTGGGCCAACCATTCTACCTGAACATGAAGATCCCCGAGCCCGGTCGAGAGCACCAGCTGGAGGCATGCGCTAGGAGCATTGACGCCCATCGCGGTGTGTTGGAACCTCTCTGCCATGCCTCGGACAAGAATCTCGCTCCTGGTCATCGCGGCAACGACCGTCGTGCTTCGGTTCGTGGTGCCCGCTTCGGCAGCGGCACAAGATGAGGAGGCGGAGGAGTCGGCTGAAGTGAGTGGAGCCCGGGCTCTGTTCGAGGAGGCATCGCAGCACCACCGCGACGGCAGGTACGCCCTTGCAGCCGCGGCGTTTCAGGAGGCGTATGGGCTCCTCGCCGAGGAGGATCATCCTGGAGCCCCGCTGATTCTCTACAACCTCGGCGCGAGCTTGGCGGAGATCCCGGGCCGGGAGTGCGAGGCGAGGGCTGCGTACTCTCGCTTCCTGCAGGAGGCAGATGCCGCCAGCCAGACCGTTCAAGAGAACCGGCAGACCGTTCAACAGCGGATCAGGGAGCTCGATGCGCGCGTGGGTGACTGCCAAGAGCATTCGGCGGAAGGGTCTGCCGACCCGGCGCCCGAACCATCGAGTGGGATCTCACCTGTCGGCCCGATCATCATTGGCGTGGGCGGCGCCGCTGTCATCGCCGGCGTGGTCATGGGAACACTTGCGCTCACGACCGACAGCAACCTCTCGACTAGCTGCGGGGGAGACGTTTGCACGGACACGCCGGAGCACAGGGCCATGTACGATGAGCTTACCGTCTACGCCGGTCTGGCCGATGGACTCCTCATCGGAGGCGCGGCCATCGCCGCGCTGGGTGTTGCGCTCACGCTCGTCCTGGAGGGCGATAGCGACACTCCGGCAGTGAGTGCCGGATGCATCGGTGACCGCTGTGCTGCCGTCCTGTGGGGGACCTTCTGATGACCGCTCGTATTGCTGGAAGCGCTCTCCTTTGCGTCGCGCTCTCGGGCTGCTCCGCCATCGTGGATCACTACTCCTTTGCGGACGTAGACGGTGGGATGTCGCCTGAGGACGCGGGACCACTCGACGCGACGGTCCTCATGGACGGCGGTCCAGACGCAGGCTTCGACGCCGGGCACGATGCAGGGCTCGAGGTCGACGGCGGGGACGCAGGCCCGGTCGACTCGGGCCCTCCGCCTCCGCCTTGCGAATCCCGGTCGAGCCTGTGCGGCGTGCTCGACATCTGCGCAGGTAGCAACTTCACCTGCGCAGTGCTCGCCGACAGAGGCCGTGTCGTTTGCTGGGGAAGCGATACCAACGGGCAGCAGGGTCGGGGAACGCCTGGGGCTGCTGCGCCCGTTCCTGGCGAAGTCCTGGAGTCGCCGGGGGTGCCGCTCACCGGAATCGATCAGGTCGCCTGCGGAACTGGTCACGTGTGTGCGCGGGACGGCGCCGGGATATTCTGCTGGGGCTTCGGCGGAAGTGGTCAGATTGGGAATGGTCGGGCGGATGTCGACAACGCAACCCCGGCGGAGACTCGAGACCGGTCAGGCTCCTTCGCTACGGCAGTGTTCGCGGGGGGCAGGCAGAGCTGCGCTCGGATGAACGACGGCAGCGTGTGGTGCTGGGGTGCCAACGGGTTCGGCCAAGTGGGGTCCGGCCAGACGCTCGAGGACCATCTGCTCATGGTGGAGGCGATTCAATACGACGGCGTCACTGAAGTAGGTAACGGTGACACCTTCATGTGCGGCCGGAGGGGTGGCGACGTGATCTGCGCTGGCAACAACTTCGTTGGAAACCTCGGCAACGGCACGAACGACAACTCCGTTCCCGTTGTCGAGGTCTCTGGAGTCGCTGATGCCACACGGCTGGTCACGGGCGGCGGCCACAGTTGCGTTCTCAGAGGCACCGACAGGTCCGTCTGGTGCTGGGGTGACAACCGCGAGCATCAGCTGGGACGTGCCGGCACGCCCAGCTCCAACGTCCCCGTCGAGGTGTCGCTGCCGTCCGGCGCAACCGGAGTATGGGCCGGGCAGAACCACAGCTGCGCGAGGACTGAATCAGGCGGAATCCTCTGCTGGGGGATCAACGAAGAGGGCCAACTCGGAGACGCCACTCGAGACACGGCAATGACTCCCGTCGAGGCATCTATCGACGCAGCGGAGGTCGTTCAGATGGCTCTTGGCTTTGACCACTCGTGTGCGCGGATGCGCAACGGGAGCGTCCAGTGCTGGGGGCGCGGGGACGACGGTCAGCTCGGCAGCGGCAGCTTGACGAGCAGCTTGATTCCCGTCGTCGTGGCGCCCGAACCCTAGCTTCTACATCCCGTTGATCCACCGTCGGACGAGCTCCAGTCCGACCGGGTCGACGATCTCCGTGCCCATCGGCGGCATCTGGACCGCCGGCTCACGACTGCTCATTCGGCGGACGATGGTGCTGGCTTCTGAGTCGCCGGACGCGACGCGTAGGCGCGCACCCACTGCCACCCAGTTCCCGGGCACATCGACGGCTGAGCGATAGGTCTGGGTCTCCTCGGGACGCTCGAGCCCAACGTCGACTCGAACCAGGAGGCCGGTCAACGATCCGGCGGGGCCATCAGCCTGGTGACAATGTGCGCAGTTCGCATGGAGATAGCCGAGAGCGGCTTGCGTGGCTTCGTCCCCGGGCAACCGGGCATCCATGGAGGCGAGCTGGGGGATCAACCGCTCCTCGCGGTTGAGGTCGTCAAGTGTGATGCCCGGGCCATCGTGCGCTAGCTGGACCGCCGAGAAGCCATTGACGCCGTCGCTGTTCGCGCTGTGGCATTGCCGGCACATGTCGCGCGAAGGCACGTCATGCTGTGTCCCCAGGACGTTCTCCACGAACTCGCCGTCGTTCTCGACGACTGCGTCCTGCGTTCCGTTCCAGAGAAAGGCGCGCGTCTCCCAGTTATAGAAGCCCACCCCTGCTCTCGTCTTCTCGAGAAGCCGGGTCTCGAGGCGAACCCCGTCGAGAGAGAAGGTCTTGTAGAGCCTCGTCCCAACAGGGAATACCCAACCGTTCGGGTCCGAGGCGTCGATCTGAGTACCGGGCGGGATGTAGATGAAGCGTTCCTTGATCGCCCCGTCGGTCCAGAGAGCATAGGCCGGCTGAAAAGCTCGAACGCCATCGGCGAGCTCAGTACACGATCCCGATCGGTAGAGACCTGGGGGGCCGAGGCAGCCGATTTCGCCCGAGTCGATGGTTGCATCCCGAGCAGCATCGGCGCTCGACGTATCGCCGGCGTCCACGTCAGGCTGCGTATCGCACCCACTGGCGACTAGGAGCGATGCGAACAGAAGACGGCATGTCGACGCTGGAATCATGGTGGTGCCGGCCGCGAGTACGCTGCCCGGCGCTGATAGTGCCTCGCCTTGCGACGCCTCGCCAGGTAGTCACTGAAGCTGCGACCCTGACGGCGACAGCCGGCCCGTCTATGAGAAGGAACGGCTACAGCCGAGCCGGACGGCTTGCGTCCGCCCCGTCCCGCCCGCAATACCACTCACCGTGGGACGCCGTTCGCGCAGCGACATTCTCGACGCCATCCGCTCGCTCGAGGGCAGGGGTCTGCGTGCCACCAACACGGTGGTCGAAGAGGAGCTCGGCGCTGGGTTCCTGCGAGACGTCCGGTTCCGGTTCGGCAGCGTCCGAGCTGCGCGCGAGGCGGCTGGCCTGGTGAGCAAGCGGAGCTACCGGACGCGAAAGGACATCCGCGAGGGGCTCGTCGAACTTCACGAACGCGGTGTTCGGCTCGTGCCGAAAGAGCTCGTCGCGATCGGAGAGGCGCGCATCGTCAGCGCCATCTACCGCCACTACACGAGCTTCCCGAGCGCGCTTCGCGGCGCCGGGTTGAAGCAGAGCACACCGCGAAGGCGAAAGGTCGTCTCGCTCGACGAGGCGCGCGGGCGCGTAGTCGAGGTCGCAGAGGAGCTCGGGAGATCGCCCGCCAGAGGTCATGTCCGCGAGACCATCGCTCGACGACTGGAGGAGGAATACGGGGAGTGGAACGCCGTGCTCGAGGCGCTGGGTCTGGCGCCACGATTGCTGCCCAACCAGCGCTGGACGAAGGAGTCGATCGTCCAGCGGCTACGTGAGCTGCATCGCTCAGGAACCCCGGTGACCGTCTTGGGTCTGAGGGCCGAGGGAGAGTCCGCCGTGGTCAGCGCCGCGACCCGCCACTTCGGGACGTTCTCGGCCGCCCGGAGAGCCGCTGGCATCAGATACAAGAACACGGAGTCCACCAAGACCTTCGGTCACATCACTCCAGCCCAGGTTCGGCGCGCTCGCGAGCGCTACGTGGCGGGCAAGACGACGGCGCGCGCGCTCGCATCTAAGTTCGGAGTCTCCGCGTCGGTGATGGGGCGACTCCTGCGACACAAGAGCATGGCAGACGCAGGCGGACCTCGACCCGAGGGTTCCGACACCTGACTGCCCGGCAACTCGTCGTCACTCGCCGGCGATTAGCGGCAGCGCCTACGCTTGCCGCGACCTGGCGGAGACGCGCGCGGTCACGCCTCCGTCATCTACGGAGGCGTGACCTGACGTACCTACCGAAGCGTTGGGGAACCCGTCACGGCGTCCACACGACGCAGCCGCTCCTCCGGGCGGACTATCCTCCTCCATCTCGGCGGGCGAACCCACCGCTTGAAATGCGCCGCCTGGGCGGCGACCGAAGCTCGCGCTCCAGCGAAGATCTCTCACCTGGGCTGGTGTTTCCTGCGGTTACTCCGGCCAGCCTCCATCAACCAACCTGCGAAACCAGGCGGAAGTGCAGCCTCGGTCGCCGAAGTACCCGAGGAAGCTCGGGGATGGAGCCAGCAGATTGCGCGTGATCCCCGCCGCCTCGCGATAGGCGTCCAGTCCGTCGAAACGGTGCGAGTCACCTACCGTGGGTGCTTCACCGGCCCTGATGAGGAGGTTCCCCCGAGCGATCTCGGTGGTGATGCTCGGATCATTCCACGGATGGCTCATGGCGTGACGTGGGTCGAAGCCGATCGCTCCCGCCAGGCTCTGCCCCAGAATCGTTATCCAGTTGGTGCCCGGTAGCCCTTCGCGGCACTTCCAGGCGTGTTGCTCCGCGTCCTGGATATCCACCCCCACGTAACGCCGGCCCCACGCCCATGCGACGTCGAATGCGTCCGCCTTGAAGTGGTGATTGAAGCGAACGGCGTACCCGCCAATGCCCGACCAGAGCGCGCCGGCCTCCAAGGCTGCGCGGGCGATCGGCAGGAGGTATCCAGGATCGTACTCCTGCGGCAGAGTGACCTCCAATACGCCTGCCCGACCGGCGCGGCTGGTGTCGATCTCCCGATAGCGCAGCCCGGAGGAGGGGCACCCGACGTCGTCGGTGACGAGGAACTCGAAGAGATGTCGCGGCGTGGCGTCGCTCCAGCCCAACGAGACCATGCCGACCAACTTCGACATCGCGTCGTGTTCGAGCTTGCGCCAACTCTGCATGTGCGAGGTGCTGTACCAGCTCAGATGGTCGGGGGGCACAACCGCGAGAAACGACTGAAGCACTCGAGCGGCGCCCTGGTGGGCCCACGTGAGAGTCTCGTCGAGATAGAGCGTCAGCCCCAGCTCGACTCTCGCGATGGTCACCGCCGAATCGCCGGGCAGGACAACGCTGTCGATGGGCCGCGCCAGCGGCGATTGGAAGGACTTGTGAAGTTCGGCCATGGTGTGGTCGCCGTCGGAAGGCCGCGACGCAGCACGCCTTCCTGTGCTATGGAGTCTGGAGTGTTCCTTGGTAGGAGAGACCTTGAGGGGAGCGGAATGGCCATTCGATCCGGATCAAGCCGATGAGTTCTGCTCCGGCGTTGCCTGCGCAGACCCCGGTGATGTTCGTCGGGGGGGGTGGAGGTGGCAGCGTTCTCCAGGGAGAGTGCGCCGAGGCTACCGCCGACTGCGGCCTCACTGCCACCGAGTTCGGTGTAGTCGAGACGGTGTTGAATGAGGCGCGTGCCGCGCAGGACACCTGCTCCTCTTACGATGAGGCGCGCAATCTTGATGAGGCCACGAGGTCTTTCGAGTCTTCTGACGCGGAAGGTCATCGCACGACGACCCAGTCCGCACGACTGCGCCCTTCGTTGCGAAAACGGCATCTCTCTCGCTGCGCCGTGGGTCCCGTACAGCATCCGGTCCTGTGGGAGCGGCGAACCGTCGCTCCGGCCGTGCCGCACTATCAGGGACCGTGCCTCCGACTGGCGGCTCCCTGCGCGGTCACGACCCTCGTGCCGGAGCTGCGTTTCGTGGACGGCGATCCGGGGCAGCCGCGCGCCGTCGGTGGAGCCGTCTCCAAGTCAGATATGCAGGCTCACCGTGCGCGTTGCATCCGTCAGGTACTTCGGGATGCGCGAGACGAAGACCGCTCGCGTCTACGGTCATCGAATCTTACGGCGTCCAATCGTCCCCGGGCAACGGAGACCGAACGACGCCTGATCGAGCAGACCCTTCCTGAGCCGCCTTTGCTGGCGACCACAGCTGCGGCTCACGCCACGGGCGCGGCGATAGATCCCGACGCCTCTGATGAAGCCACGGCCACGGATGTCGAGGAACAGGCCGAAGGCTGCGTGGGTGCTGTGCTCGAGGCGCAGCAGGACGCCCTCGAAGAGGAGGTCGGACGACAGCACCGAGACGAACGTGCGGAGACCGAGCGCGCCATGCATCAATCGGAGCGGGAGGCGCGGGAGCGCTCGGCGTACGCCTCGGATCAGGTCGCGCTCGTTCATCGCGAGCAGACTCTGAGAGGAGCATCGACGAACGCCGCGGCCACTGTCCGCTACCGGGCAACGCTCCGGGAGACAACCGCGACTGCGGTGCGAGCGCTCGCCGATCATTCGCGAGCTTCCGCAGCCATCCAGGCCCTGCCGGTTCTTCGCGCGCTGGCGATGGAGGTCGCGGCCGGCAAGCCCGCCCAACGGGACGAATCCCACGGCGTGCTGCCTGATGTGCGCACGCCGGCACCCGCTGAACCTGCGCTAGAGACTGTCACACTGTTGGACAGCTGAATAGATGCACTTCGACGATCGTGGCACCGTCTACTCGTTCGACGCCGTCACCGGAGGACGGCTCGAAGGCTCGGCGTTCCTGGCGTACCGATACGAGCCGGACACGCGGGTCACTCCGTGGCGTATGGAATCGTGGGTCGTCCTTCCCAGCGACAACACTTCTCTCACAGGCGAGAGGCTGATCTCGCTGGAACTGGGAATCCATGGCTACCTCACGCGTGTCTGGCGCGCACCGGGCGGCAGCGTGTTCGCATCGGACTTCGACGGGCGGCTCTACGTGCGCGATCCGCTTGGACGTGGCTGGCGGGCCACCAATCTGGGCCCCGACGTCCAGCTCCACGGGGTCTGGGGCGTAAGCGACGACCGATACTACGTCTGGGGTCGCGGTGCGTGGGGCCCGTTCATCTGGGCGGCCGTCGATGGCCAGTTTCAGCAGATGCCTGCGCCTCCGGGATACATCACGACCCTGCGCGGCACGTCGCCGGACCTCCTTTACGCGGCTGGCCGCCGCGGCCTCCTTGCGAAGTGGGACGGTGAGCGATGGACCAAAATCGAACTCCACGTCCTGCGGGACCTCACCGGTCTATCCGCCGGGGAGCCCAACGATCTGTGGGCCACGACCGAGAGCGGTAAACTGTTCGAGGGAACGCAGCACGGGTGGGCTCTGCGCGCCCAGTTCGACGGGCCGCTCTTTGACGTGGTGCGATGGGCCGGTGATGTTTGGGTCGCCGCGGGTCGACGAGGGCTCCTGAAGCTCCGGGGCAAAACGAACATGTTCGAAAGCCGCGCACCCGATGTTGCCGCGATCTCGCTGTCTCCCGGCGCGGATCTCCTCGCCGTGGGTGAGGACAGCTTGGCCGTGTCGAGAGATGGTGTCGAGTTCCAGATTGTCTGTCGGCACGCGCTGCGCAGCCATCGACAAGGTAGACCGCCGCGGTGGGCAAGCGGCGCGCGCGCACGGGGTCACCAGTGACGATGGTCCAACACACCGTCGCCCTGGGCGAGACGATCCGAAGCATCGCCTACAGCTATGGGATCCCAGACTGGCGTTCCGTCTACCAGCACTTCCGCAACGCCGACCTTCGGAGAAGGAGGCCGGATCCCGACATCCTCCACCCAGGTGACCACGTCTGGCTCGAGCAGCCGGAGGAGCCGGCCACGCCATACCCCGGTGCTCCGGTGACGTGTCGCACCGGGGCTACATATACGTTCCTCGCTCCTCCGCTGGTACCCATCGAGGTTCGGATGATCGATCGTCTCGGAGAGCCACACGCGGATCGACGGTTCGAGCTGGTGGCGGGTGGGAACACGACGGCGGGAACGACCGACAGCGAAGGCGCCGTGCGGGCGAGTGTTCCATTGGATGTCCGGTCAGCTCAGCTCCGTGTTTGGATTCATGACGACGACCCGGACGACGAGCCCGGCTGGCAGGTAACGCTCGACCTCAACGCCACGCGTGCGGCGGACACGCTCGAGGGAGTCCAGTCCCGTCTGGCGAACCTCGGCTACTACCTTGGCCCGATCGACGGTGAAGAGCGCCAATCGCTCCGCGACGCCGTGGAGCAGTTTCAGCGGGATCAGGGCCTCTCGGTGACTGGAGAGGTCGACGACAAGTTGAAACGCGCGCTCGCGGATGCGCATCCGGCCTGAAGAGCGGCCGATGGACGTACGGGAGGA
>SHBB01000107.1 GCA_004213565.1 Sandaracinaceae bacterium | reverse complement strand
GTCTCGCGCCCGGATCGTCGAGCGCGATGTGGGCTTCGCCGCCCGTCTCGGCGGTGGGGGACGCGCCCACCTCCGAGTCGAGACCGAGCAGCAGGTCGATGTCGCAATCCACTCCGGGGCTGGAGCAGCGCTCGAGCACCTCCCGCCGACGCTCGGCCGTGCACGTGCGTCGCTCGCACACGCGGTCGATCTCGGCGCGGAGCTCGAGCTCCCGGTCCATCTCCTCGGCCAGGTATTGCTGGTCCAGACCGGATCGGGGCGGGGGAGCGGAGGCGCACCCCGCCGCCAGGGCCAGGACACCGGCGAGCGCGGCGACGGGGGACGCGAAGATGTCGAGGTGGCGCATGCCCACCTCCGTTTCACGGCGCGCGCCAGGTGCCGGGGGCCCGTGATCCGCTTGGCACGCCGCCCGGGTGTTGGTGAACCCCCCACACTCGTTGCGGGGCCGATCCCACACTCGCCGAGACCTCGACGCGCCCGAGGTTCGGGGGGACGATGAGGCATGCTCGCTCGCTCCCGTGCCCTGGCGGCCGCCTTCGCGTCGCTGTGCCTGTCTGCCCTGGTGTTGGTCGGCTGCTACCAATCCCACACGGGCTCCGCGGCGTCGTGCGGCGGCGATGTCTGCTCCGAGTTCGAGCAGTGCTGCGCGACGTGCGAGCGCGGGCCGCGCTGTCAGTCGCTCGATCTGCCCTGCCCCGACGTGTCGGGCTGCGACGGGTGCAACGACGCCTCCGACTGCGGAGCTGGCGAGGTGTGCATCTTCGCGCCCGGCACCTGCGCCCCACTCGGCACCTGTCTGCCACGCGAGGAGGGCTGCCCCCGCGACTGCCCCGGCGTCTGCGGTTGTGACGGCGAGGAGTACTGCAACGCCTGCGAGGCGCGCGGCCTGGGCGTGAGCGTCGCCATGCCCGGCCCGTGTGACGGGGAGCTCTGCGCAGGCGACGTGTTCTGCGGCGTCGGGGAGCGCTGCTGCGAGGGCTGCTTCGGAGAGGGCTTCTGCGTCGGCGCGGACGAGCCGTGCCCGGACATCTTCTGCCCGGGCTGCTTCAGCAACGCAGACTGCGCGCCCTTCGAGTGGTGCCTGCCCGAAGAGGGGCTCTGCGGCGCGGAGGGCGTGTGCATCCCGCGCCCCGATGGCTGCGACGCCGACTGCCCGGGCGTCTGCGGCTGCGACGGCCTGAGCTACTGCAACGAGTGCGAGGCGGCGAGCAACGGCGTCGCGGTTCGGTCGGAGACCGAGTGCGAGGCCGAGCCCTGCGGCCGGGGCGGCGAGGTCTGCGACGAGGGGTTCTTCTGCGAAGCCTTCATGGGCTGCGGCGCGGGCGACGCGTTCGCGTGCAGCCCGGTCCCCGACGTCTGCCCCGACATCGAGGCGCCGGTCTGCGGCTGCGACGGCGTGACCTACGGGAACGACTGCCTCGCGCGGGCCAACCGCGCGTCGATCGCGACGGGCGGGCCCTGTGAGACCCGCCGCTCGTGCCGCGCGATCCAGCGCGACGATCCGAGCGCGCCCACGGGCGTGTACCGGATCGAGCCCGAGCCCGGGCGCGCGTTCGACGTGCTCTGCGACATGGAGACGGACGGCGGCGGCTGGACGATGGTGGCCTCGACGCGGCGGGTGCCACCCGACGACGCGCGCGGCGGATACCACCCCGGGCTGACCTCGACCCGGCCAGACGCCGTGGTCGAGACGATCTGGGACGGCATGCGAGCGGTGGTCGGGCCCGAGAGCGACGTGCGCTTCACCTGCGGGGAGCTCGCGCGGCGCGACGAGCTGGTCGACCTCTCCTTCTACCGGGTGGGCTGGTACCTCGAATGGACGACGGGCACCGACGCCGACAGCTGCTTCAGCGAGGGCAACGGGCGGGGCTACGAGCGACCCGCGCCCGCGCGGCGGGACAACCTCACGGGGCGCACCGTGCGCCGGGGCACCGACTGGGCCGCGGGCTTCCTGGAGGGCGAGGACAGCTGCGACTCCCCGGACGACTTCACGGTCGACCTCATCGACCGCGGCATGGACTCGAACCAGATGGACGGGACCGACTGGGGCCGGGACGACAACCAGGCGAAGTGCGGCCGCGGCGCGCTCCGCGACGGCGCCTGGCACGTCTGGGTGCGGGAGATCTGACGGCCCCGGCCCGGCCACGGTTGACGGCGGCGCGGCTCCGCGCCAAAAGCGGGCAACCCCTGCCCCCGCGAGGAGCCCGATGACCGATTCCGTGCGCCACGACGATCTCGCCAACGCCATCCGCGCTCTCTCGATGGACGCGGTCCAGAAGGCGAACTCGGGCCACCCCGGCATGCCGATGGGCATGGCCGACGTCGCCACCGTGCTCTTCCGCGACTTCCTGCGCTTCGACGCGAGCGCGCCCGACTGGGCCGACCGCGATCGCTTCGTGCTGAGCGCGGGCCACGGCTCGATGCTGCTCTACTCGCTCCTGCACCTGACGGGCTACGAGGACATGACCCTCGAGCAGCTGAAGGCGTTCCGTCAGCTCGGCAGCAAGACGGCCGGGCACCCCGAGTACGGGCACGCGAAGGGGATCGAGACCACCACCGGGCCGCTCGGGCAGGGCCTGGCCAACGCGGTGGGCATGGCGCTGGCGGAGCGTCACCTCGCGGCGCGCTTCGGAGGGCTCGTCGATCACCACACCTACGTCATCGCGGGCGACGGCTGCCTGATGGAGGGCATCAGCCACGAGGCGATCAGCCTCGCCGGCCACCTGCGGCTCTCGAAGCTGGTGGTGCTCTTCGACGACAACCACATCTCGATCGACGGGCCGACCGAGCTGTCGGTGAGCGACGATCAGTGCGCGCGCTTCGAGGCGAGCGGCTGGCACGTGGCGCGGGTGGACGGGCACGACCCGGAGGCCGTCCACCGCGCGATCGAGGCGGCCAAGGGCAGCGACCGACCGTCGATGATCGCGTGCCGCACGAGCATCGGCTACGGCGCGCCGACCAAGCGGGACACCGCCGACGCGCACGGCTCGCCGCTGGGCGACGAGGAGATCGCCGGGGCGCGCGAGCAGCTCGGCTGGCCCCACGCGCCGTTCGAGATCCCGGACGCGATCCTCGCGGCGTGGCGGGCCATCGGCAGCAAGGGCGCGGCCGCGCGCGAGGCGTGGGAGAAGAAGCACGCCGCGCTCGACGACGACGCGCGCGCGGAGTGGGATCGCATCCAGGCGGGCCGCGTGCCCGAGGCGCTGACGGACGCGGTGACCGCGGCGAAGGCCAAGCTCCTCGAGGAGAAGCCGAAGATGGCGACCCGCGCCTCGAGCGGCAAGGCGCTCGACGTGTTGACGGGGCTCGTCCCGGAGATGGTCGGCGGATCGGCCGACCTGACCGGCTCGGTCAAGACCAAGACCAAGGCGATGGAGATCGTCGCGCCCGGCGCCTACGGCGGCCGCTACGTGCACTACGGCGTGCGCGAGCACGCGATGGCCGCGGCGATGAACGGCATGGCGCTGCACGGCGGCGTGCTGCCCTATGGCGGCACTTTCCTGGTCTTCACCGACTACTGCCGCCCGGCGATCCGGCTCAGCGCGTTGATGTCGCAGCGCGTCGTCTACGTGATGACCCACGACTCGATCGGGCTCGGCGAAGACGGCCCCACCCACCAGCCGGTCGAGCACCTCGCGGCGCTCCGCGCGATCCCGAACCTGCTCGTCTTCCGCCCCGCGGACACGGTCGAGACCCTCGAGTGCTGGGAGCTGGCGGTTCGGGCTCAGCAGCCCAGCGTGCTCGCGCTCACCCGCCAGAACATCCCCGCGCTGCGCACCTCGGGCGACCCGAAGGAGAACCCCTGCGCGAAGGGCGCGTACGTCCTGTACGAGCCGTCGGAGGGGCGCGACGTGACGCTCTTCGCCACCGGCAGCGAGGTCCACATCGCGCTCGAGGCCAAGGACGACCTGGCCAGCCGCGGCGTGCACGCGGCGGTGGTCTCGATGCCGTCGTGGGAGCTCTTCCGCGCGCAGGACGCGGCCTACCGCGCGAGCGTGCTCGGAGAGGCGCCGCGCGTGTCCATGGAGGCGGCGGCCACCTTCGGCTGGAGCGAGTGGCTCGGCGACGACGGCCGCGCGCTCGGGCTGACGACCTTCGGCACGTCGGCGCCGTACGAGGACGCCTACGCGCACTTCGGGCTCACGGCCGAGAAGCTCGCCGAGGCGGCGCAGGCCGCGATCGCCTCGCGCGGCTGAGCGCAGCTGTCCGCGAGGATGATCAGCCGGCGAAGATCCGTTCCTTGGCCGCCTCGCTGATCGCCCGGACCGCCGGGTGCTCGAGGCGGCGCTGCACCGTGATGGCGTAGAAGCGCTCGCGGAGCTCGTCCGCGCGCCCGATGACCTCGACGCCATACTGCCGGACGATCTCCTCCTCGATGGCCGACGGGCCGGGGAACACGCCCGCGCCGTTCTGACCGAACGCCTTCAGCAGCGCGCTGTCCTCGAACTCCGCCACGAGCTGGGGTCGGACGTCGAGCTGCTCGAACCACCGGTCGAGGTCGCGGCGCAGCAAGGTGTTGTCGGTCGGGAGCAGGATCGGCGCGCCCTCGAGGCTCCGCGGGAAGTCGGGGCGGAGCTTCTGCGCCAGCGCGCGCACGCCATAGAACGTGACGCTGCACTCCCCGAGGAGGTGGTTGTAGGCGCGCACCTTGGACTGTCGTCCGAGCGGCGCCTCCGCGAGCACGAGATCGAGGCTCTGGAGGCTCAGCTCCGCCAGGAGCCGCTCGGTCTTGTCCTCGCGGCAGACCACCTGCACAGGGTCCTCGAGCGTGAGCGCGGGCTCCAGCAGCCGGTGCAGGATCAGCTTCGGGACCAGATCGCTCACCCCCACGTGGAGCTTCGCCTGCCGGCTGCCGAGGCCACGTCCCTTCAGGGCGTCTTGCATCTCGCGTCCCAGGGCGAAGATCTCGTCTGCGTACCGAAAGACCACCTGGCCGACCTCGGTCAGCTCGAGGCGTCGGCCCGCGCGACGGAAGAGCTGCTCGCCCAGGCTCTCCTCGAGCGACTTGAGCTGCTCGCTCACCGTCGGCTGCGCGAGCCGGAGCTTCTTGGCCGCCGCGGTGACGGTGCCCTCCTTCACGGTCATCCAGAAATAAAAGAGGTGATGGTAGTTCAGCCAGTCCACAGCCGATCCTGTCACGTAGAGGTCAGGCCTATCAATAGCACGGGCATTATCGATTGGTCCTCCCTCGTCAGCGAGCCCAAAGAGAGGCCATGCGAGTCGAGATTCGGTCGATAGGGGGCGCGCTCACCCCTCGGATGCGGGGCGAGGTTCGTCGCGCGCTCCTCGCGGCGCTCGAGGGACGGCCGGTGGCGCGGGCCACGCTCGCCTTCCGCAGCGAACGACGTCTGTTCTGTGACGTCGAGGTGGAGCTGGCGGACGGAACCCACCTCGAGGCGGAGATCTGCGACGTCGACGCGGAGAGCCTGCGCGGACGCAGCGTCACGCGCGCGGTGGCGATGGTCGAGCGGGCGGTCGCGCTGGCCCGCGTGTGGAGGCGCACGTCGTGACGACGCTGACGATGGACACGGCCGTCGTGCCGCCGCCGCCGCCGATCGGGGACTTCGAGGACCTGCTCAGCCGGCTCGTGCTGGCGACGGGGAGCGAGCCCGATCGCGACGCGCTGCGGGCCGCCGCGCGTTGCACGCACCCCGGGCCCGACGGAGACCTGGCGTCCGCGCTCGTGGCGGCGCTGGACGAGCTGGGCCTGCGCGGCGAGGTGCTGCGCGGCACGGTGGCCGAGGCGGCGGCCGCGGTGGGGCCCGAGCACCCGGTCGTCGTCCTGGGCGAGGGCACGACCGACTGGGTGGTGCTGACGGACCGGCGCGGTCGCACCCTCGAGGTGGAGACGCCGAGCAGCCCGGAGCGACGCTGGCTTCGGCGCGGCGCGGTCGCGGCGCTGGTCGACCCGGCGGGGCTCGGCGCGCGGGTCTGGGTGGCGATCGATCCGCCCCCCCTGCGCGCGCTCGGCGCCCGGGACGAGCAGGACGAGCAGGGCGCGCCGCCGCCGACCCCGCTCGCGAGGCTGCGCGCCTTGATGCGCCTCGAGCGCCACGACCTGGCGGTGGTGCTCGTCTACGCCATCGGCGTCGGCGTGCTGACCCTCGCCACGCCCATCGCGGTCCAGGCGCTCGTCAACACGGTGGCCTTCGGCACGCTGCTCCAGCCGCTGGCGGTGCTCGCCTTCCTGCTCCTCGTGGGGCTCGCCTTCGCGGCGGTCCTGCGCGCGCTCCAGGCGTGGGTGGTGGAGGTGCTGCAGCGTCGGATCTTCCTGCGCTTCGTGGCGGATCTCTCGCACCGCCTGCCTCGCGTGCGGCTCTCCGCCTTCGACGCGGCGCACGGCCCGGAGCTGCTCAACCGCTTCTTCGACGTCTTCACCGTCCAGAAGGCCTCGTCGTCGCTCTTGCTCGGCGGCCTCGAGATCGTCCTGACGGCGCTCGTCGGCGCGCTCGTGCTGGCCTTCTATCACCCCATCCTGCTCGCCTTCGACGTGCTCCTCGTGCTGCTCGTCTTCGGCATCCTCTTCGTGCTCGGACGCGGCGCGACGAAGACGGCGGTCAAGGAGTCCAAGTCCAAGTACGAGGTGGCCAGCTGGCTCGAGGAGGTCGCTCGCCACCCCGCCGCGTTCAAGCTCGCCGGCGGCCCCGCGCTCGCGCGAGACCACGCCGATCGGCTCGCGAGCAAGTACCTGGTCTCCCGCCGCGATCACTGGCGGGTGGTCTTCCGGCAGCTCGTCGGCGCGCTGGCGCTGCAGGCCTTCGCGAGCGCGGGCGTGCTGGGCATCGGCGGGTGGCTCGTCATCGAGCGGCAGCTCACCCTCGGCCAGCTCGTCGCGGCGGAGCTCATCGTGACCGCGGTCGTCGCCTCCTTCGCGAAGGTCGGCAAGCACCTCGAGACGAGCTACGACCTGCTCGCCGCGCTGGACAAGATCGGTCAGCTGATCGACCTGCCCACCGAGCCGTCGGCGCGCACCGCGACGCTGCCCACGGCCGACCCGGACGGGACCCGGCTCCTGGCCGAGGGCGTCCACTTCGCCTACGGGAACCGCCGCGTGTTCGAGGACGTCAGCCTCGAGCTCGCGGCGGGAGACCGCGTCGCGCTCTCCGGCGACAGCGGCGCAGGTGCCAGTACGCTGCTCGACGTGTTGACGGGGCTGCGCTCGCCCCGCGCGGGCCGCGTCCTCGTCGACGGCGTCGACGTCAGCGATCTGCACCGCGACACGCTCCGCCGCCGGACGGCGCTCGTGCGCGGCACCGAGATCGTCGTCGGGAGCATCGTCGACAACGTGGTCTTCGGCCGGGCCGAGGTGGACATCGCGCGCGTGCGCGTCGCGCTCGAGGCGGTCGACCTGCTGGACGAGATCGCGGCGCTCCCCGAGGGGCTCCACACCTCGATTCACCCCGGCGGCGCGCCCCTGTCGAGCAGCCAGGCCGTTCGACTGAGCCTCGCCCGCGCGCTCGCCGGGCAGCCGAAGCTGCTCGTGATCGACCGCGCGCTCGACGGCCTCGACGACGCGACGCGCGATCGCCTGCTCGACGTGATCTTCCGTGACGACGCGCCGTGGACCCTGCTGGTGGTGTCTCGCGACGCGAACGTGCGCGCGCGCTGCTCCCGTCGACTCCTGCTCGAGGACGGCGCGCTGAAAGAGGTGACCCGATGATGGACGCAGGTCCCTACCGCGAGATGATCGGCGCGGCGAGGCTCGTGCCGCCGCCCACGCACGCGCGGCGCGTGGCCGTCGCGCTGACGATCTCGTTCCTCGCCTTCGTGCTCTTCGCCTTGCTCTCGCCCTGGCGACAGAACGTGACGGGCGAGGGGCGCGTGATCGCCTACACGCCGCTCGAGCGGCAGCAGAACATCGAGGCCCCGGTGAGCGGGCGCGTGGTCCGCTGGCACGTGCAGGAGGGCTCGGTCGTACGTGCGGGGGATCCGATCGTCGACATCTCGGACAATGACCCTCGCTTGATGGAGCGTCTCGAGGTGCGGCGCGCGGCCCAGGTCGCGCAGCTCGAGACCTACGCGCAGCGCGTCGCGGCGGCGCGGGCCCAGGTGGAGGCGACCGAGCGTGGGCAGCGTCAGGCGATCCGCGCCGCGGAGGCGCGCCTCCGCGTGGCCACGCAGTCGGTCGAGGCGGCGCGGCAGAGCGAGCAGGCGGCGGAGGCGGCGCTCGACACGGCGCGCCTCAACCTGGCGCGGCAGCGAGCCCTCGAGGAGCAGGGCCTCGCGTCCCAGCGGCAGCTGGAGCTGGCCATCCTCGCCGAGCAGCGCGCGAGCACCTCGCGGGAGTCCGCGCGCGCGCGCCTCTCGGCCGCCACGTCGGAGCTGGCCGGCAAGCAGGCCGACCTCGAGCGGGCGAGGGCGGACGCGGACTCGGCCCAGGCCGGCGCGGGCGCCTCGCTCCAGGCCGCCGTCGCGGGTGAGGCGAGCGCGCGGGCCAGCCTCGCCAGCCTGGAGTCGCAGATCGCGCGCCAGGAGTCTCAGCAGGTGACCGCCCCGCGCGACGGGACGATCTTCCGCCTCGTCGCCAACCAGGGCGGTGAGCAGGTGAGCGCGGGCGACACGCTCGCCATCCTCGTGCCGGACACCCTGAGCCGCGCGGTGGAGGTGTGGGTCGACGGAAACGACGCCGCGATCATCGAGGCCGGGCGTCCGGTGCGGATCCAGTTCGAGGGCTGGCCGGCGGTGCAGTTCGCGGGCTGGCCGTCCGTCGCGGTCGGCACGTTCGGGGGTCGCGTCGCGTTCGTGGACTCCACCGACGACGGGCAAGGAAACTTCCGGGTGGTCGTCGTCCCGCAGGCGGGCGAAGAGCCCTGGCCCGAGGCGCGCTTCCTGCGCCAGGGCACGCGGGTCAACGCGTGGGTCCTGCTGCGTCGCGTCACCGTGGGCTTCGAGCTCTGGCGCCAGCTCAACGGCTTCCCGCCCAGCCTCGACGTGCCCCCGACGACCACGACGCGAGGCGCCAGCTCCAGCAGCTACGGCGGCGGCTACGGTGGTGGCGGCGACTACGGCTCCAGCGACTACGGCTCCAGCTCGAGCAGCTACGGCGGCGGGAGCTACGGCGGCGGGAGCTACGGCGGCGGCGGCTACGGCGGCGGCGGCTACGGCGGCTATGGCGGCAGCGACTACGGCGGCGGCGGCGAGTACGGGGACTCGGACTACGCCGGCGTCGACGACTACGGCGGGGGCGCGGGCTACGGCGCAGCGGGGGGCTACTGATGACGCGCGCGCTGATCTCGCTCGCGGCCTGGGGCCTCGCCTCGGTCGCGGCGGCCCAGGTGCCTCCCCCCAGCCGCGTGCCGCTGCCGCCGCTCCCCGAGATGGGGCGGGTGGACGTCGGCGGCGGCGAGCCGCTCACCCTCGGGCAGGTGCTCTCTTCGGTCGAGCGCCATCACCCCGCCATCGAGGGCGCCCGTCAGGAGCTCGCCGCGGCGGAGGGGGAGCGCTTCGCGGCGGAGGGCGGCTTCGACACCACCCTCTCCGGGCAGGCCTGGATGGCGCCGGCCGGCTACTACCAGTGGGGACGCGCCCACGCGACCCTGTCGCAGCCGACCCCGCTCTGGGGCGCGACCTTCTACGGCGGCTGGCGCTTCGGTCGCCCCTTCGACGCGGACGAGGGGAGCGATCCCGGCATCCCGTCCTACTACCGAAACTACGAGACCCTCGACGGAGGCGAGCTGCGCGCGGGGGTGCGCGTGCCCCTCTGGCGTGATGGACCGATCGACGGACGCCGTCGTCGGCTCTGGGCGGCGGAGCACTACCGGGACGCGTACGCGCAGTACCTCGAGGTCCGCCGGCTCTACGTCGGCTACGAGGCGGCGAGCGCGTACTGGTACTGGGCGGCGGCGGGGCGGAAGTACCGCGTCGCGGCGGAGCTGCTCGATCTGGCCGAGGCCCGCGACGCGCAGATCCGCGCCCAGGTGGCGGCCGGCGCGTACCCCGCCATCGAGGCGCTCGAGAACCGGCGCGTGATCCTGGCGCGGCGGCGTGATCTCGTGACCGCGCGACGCGCGCTCGAGCAGGCCGCGATCGCGCTCTCGCTCTACGTGCGCGATCGGAGCGGCGAGCCGATCGTGCCCTCCGCGGCCCGGGTCCCGGGCGAGATCCCGCTGCCCGCGCCCGCGCCGCCGCCGCTCGCGGACGCGGTGCAGCGCGCGAGCCGACGCCACCCCATCGTGCAGCGCTACGAGGCGCTCCAGCGTCGCCAGCAGGTCTACGTCGACTACGCCGAGAACCGCTTCTCGCCGCGCGTCGACGTGCAGCTCGAGGCGAGCGTCGATCTCGGCGACGGCAACGACCGCCAGCGCTCGACCTACGAGGACCCGGTCGTGGAGGGCTCGGTGCTGCTCGAGATCCCGCTCCAGTTCCGCGACGCGCGCGGGGGCATCCAGCGCGAGCGCGCCGACCTGGCCGCGCTGCGCGAGGAGGCGCGGCTCGCGCGGGACCAGATCGCGCAGAGCGTGCGGGACGCGCACAGCGCGCTCGTCGCGGCGCACGACGGGCTCGCGCTGGCGCAGGAGGCGGCCGACGTCGCCACCGCGGTGGCCCGCGCGGAGCGGACCCGCTTCGAGCTCGGCGCGACCCAGCTGCTCATCGTGAACCTGCGCGAGCAGTACGCGGCCGAGGCGCAGAAGTACCTCGCGGAGGCCCGCGCCGAGCTGCAGATTGCGCACGCGCGATGGCGGGCCGTCGTGCCCCCGGAGTAGGGTCCGGTCCATGCGAGACCGATTCGCCGCGCTCGGCGCCCGCCTCGAAGACGCCTGGGCCGCCGCCCACCGCGAAGAGGAGGCGTTCCCGGACGTCGCCGAGGAGGTGCTCGCCGGCTTCGACCTCGGGTTCGACCGGGAGGCCTTCCTCGACGACGTGCTCGACCCCGCCGCGCCGCAGCTCGCGCAGCTCGCGCCGGTCGGCGTCTTCGGCCAGCCCGGCTTCACCGTCTTCCACGGCGACGGCTTCGTGGTCGACATCTACTACTGGCTCGACTCGCTCAGCGCGATCCACAACCACCCGTTCTGCGGCGTGTTCACCGTGCTCGAGGGCTTCAGCGTGCACGCGGAGTACGCGTTCGAGGAGACGCGGCGCTTCAGCGAGCGCGTGCGCCTCGGGCCGATCCGCCTGCGCGCGCTCAGCGTGGTCGAGGCCGGCGAGCGGCGGCGCTTCTCCCTCGCGCGCCACCCGCTCGTCCACGCCCTCGTGCACGTGCCGAAGCCGAGCCTGTCGATGGTGGTGCGCACCGTGCGGACCGAGGGCTACCTGCGCTACCTGCCGCCGTCGCTGGTGTTGCCCATCGACGCGCCCAACGACCGCGTGAGCCGGCAGCTGGCGATGCTCGAGTCCCTGCGTCAGGCACACGACCCGCGCTTCCCCGAGCGCGCGCTCGCGTTCCTCGGGCGCGCCGATCTCGAGGCGGGGTTCCGCGCGCTCACGCCGATGTGGCCCGACTGCGACGAGGACGATCGACGCACCCTGCTCGACGCCCTGCGCCCCCGGCACGGCGACGCGGTCGACGCGATCGCGCCCGCGCTCGAGCACGCCACCCGCACCCAGGCCGCGGACCAGCTGCGGCGCGCGATGACGGCGAGCGAGGACCGGCTGGTCGCGACCGCGCTCATGCTCGCCGAGGACCGCGCGCAGGTGCTCTCGCTGGTCGGCGCGCGCGCCGACGATCCGGTCGCGGCCCTCCACCGCTTCTTCGACGACCACGCGCTGTTCGGCTCCGAGGTCGATCAGGTGGTGGGCCACGCGCTCGTCGACGGCCTGGCGCCGCCGGCCATCGCGGCGCGGCTCCGCGAGCGGCTCGGCCCCGACGCCGCGATCGACGAGGCCGCCCTCGGCGTCATCGACCCGAGCAGCCCGATGTGGGCGCTCCGCGCGCCTACTCGGTAGCCGAGCTTTCGGCGACCCGGACGAGGTTGCGACCCGCGTGCTTGGCCTCGTAGAGGGCCTCGTCGGCGCGCTGCACCATGGAGCGCGTGTTGTCGCCGGTCTCGAAGACCGACACGCCGACGCTGACCGAGAGGGAGAGGGTCTCTCCGGTCGGCTCGCCGGTGGTGTCTTCCATGACGAAGGGCGTCGACGCGACGCGACCGCGGATGCGCTCGGCGATCAGCTCGGCCTCGCGCACGCCCGAGTGGATCATCAAGACGGCGAACTCCTCGCCCCCGTAGCGCGCGACCACGTCGGTGCCGCGCAGACACGAGAGCACGATGTTCGCGAGGTGCACCAGCACGAGGTCACCCACCAGGTGCCCGTGGCTGTCGTTGATGTTCTTGAAGTGGTCGGCGTCCACCATCGCCACCGCCATCGGGTAGCCGTAGCGCGCGGCGCGGGAGAGCTCCTGCTCGATGCGCTGCTTGAAGTAGCGGTGGTTGAAGCAGCGGGTCAGCCCGTCGCGGATCGCCATCTGCCGCAGCGCGGTCAGGCGGCTCAGGTGCGAGCGCACCCGCGCGACGAGCTCACGCGGCTCGAAGGGCTTCGAGATGTAGTCGTTGCCGCCGACCTCGAGGCCACGCACGCGTTCGTCGAGCTCCCCCTTGCGGGTGACGAAGATGATCGGCGTGAAGGCGAGGGCGGGGTGGCTGCGCACGCGGCGGCAGATCTCGAAGCCGTCGATCTCCGGCATCGCGACGTCGAGCACGACGAGGTCGGGCAGCTCCTTCTCGATCCGGTCGAGCGCCTCGACCGCGTTCGTGGTGTAGGAGCTGACGAAGCCGCTCGCCCGCAGGGTGTTGTCGATCAGGCTGGCGCTGAACGCGTCGTCGTCCACCACGAGGATCTTCGAGAGCTGGCGGCCTTCGCCCACCGACTCGGGCACCGACAGCCCCTCCATCGACTCGGGCGGCATGCTGGCGCGCGGCAGCGGCCGCTCGCTGAAGCGCGCGCCGTGCTCCTCGAGCGTGACGCCGACCCCGGTCAGCCCCTCGGCGACGAGCTGCGCGACCACGGATGGATCTTCGATGGTGCCGCGCCGGCACAGCTCGAGCGTGCGCTCGGTGAGCGCGGCGTGCGCCGACAGCAGCGCGAAGCCCACCGACTGCGCGCTGCCCGCGATCCGGTGAAAGAAGCGCGTGATCTGGTCCAGCGCCTCGAGGTCGCCGGGGCTCTGGAGATAGCGCTCCTGTGCGTCCCGCGCGGCACGGTAGCCGTGCTCGAGCTCGCGCAGGAACAGCACCTGGAGCTCGAAGCGCTCCCCGGGAGGGATGTCCGGCATGTTGGGAGAGTAGGGAAACGGCGGAGGCGTCGCGAATTTGAGGCCCTCAGTAGGACGTGTCGCCGGTGCGGAGATCGTGACCGGTCGTCATGCCCGCCGGATGCAGCGCCGTGATGTCGCAGGTCGTCACGCCGCCCGCGACGCGGGTGACCACGTCGGCCACGCGCCACATCAGCCCCATCTCACCCGTCTCGCTCGACATGAAGCCCGCGACCTGGTCCGGCGCCGCGCCGAAGGTCGCGGCGATCTCTCCGCCGCAGTAGATGTTGACGAGCGGGTAGGTCGCGCTGGAGCCGCTGTAGTAGTTGACCATGACCCGGAACGCGTCGCCCTCGTTCGGCACGTCGACGTTGATGTTCTCAGGGACGTACGACGACGTCTCCACGACGTTGTCGATGTCGAGGCGCGGGTTGTAACAGGCGCCGAACGATCCGGGCGGCAGCACGCACATCGCGGCGGGCGTGTTGGGGTAGCCCCAGTCGGGCCGCGCGCCGCCGAAGCCGCCCGCGAAGTCGTCGCAGTTGGCGTAGTGGCAGTCCTCGTCGCCGAACCACGCGGTGGTGCGGCCCTGCCGGCCGAGGTGCAGGTCGAGGTCGACCGTGCCGCCGAAGCCCGCGGTGGGGCCGGTCTGGTCCCAGCACAGCTCCACCCGCAGCCCCGGCCCGCGCACGTGCACGATCCAGGTGCAGGTGAACTCGGTGCCGTCCGAGCGCGTCACCGTCAGCGTGACGGTGTAGTCGCCGCTGAGCGTCGTCTCGAGGGTGGCGTTGCGCGAGCTGCCGTTGCGGAGGCGGTAGCTGAGCTGGCCATTCTCGCTCGTCGCGGTCGAGCCCGGGATCGCCTGGAACATGCGGTCGCAGGGCGTGCCCTCGACCTCCCAGCGCCACGACACCGCGTCGGCGCCCGAGTAGAACATCTCGCCGTCGAGGCGGTAGGCGGAGAACGGCGTGGCGTCCGGCACGCGCGGGTCGCCGGGCGCGGGGCAGGAGCCGACCGGCACGCAGCCCGTGACCTCGTCCGTGCACCCGTTACAGTCGTTGTCGAGGTCGTCGCACGCCTCGCCGCTCGGGGCGATCCCGCCTTCGCAGGGACCCCAGCCGAACTCGGTGCAGGTCTGGGTTCCGTCGGTGCAGGCGCCCACGTCGCGCCGGCCGGGCGGCCCGCCGAAGCAGCGCTGCACCGAGCCCGGCGCGCAGGCGCAGCCCTCGTCGACCATGCCGTCGCAGTCGTCGTCCGCGCCGTCGCAGAGGGACGCCGTGCCCTCGTTCACCGCGGCCACGCAGCCGTCGTCGACCCGCGCCTCGGGCGGGCAGACCGACATGACGATCATGCCCGAGTCCACGCCGGAGTCCACGCCCGAGTCCATGACGGGCGGCGGGCCGGCGTCGCGCATCAGGTTGGGCCAGTCCGCGTCGAGGTGATCCGGCACGCCGTCGCCGTCCGAGTCGGGGGGCGGCGTGCTCGGGTCACTGTCGCCCGCCTCGGTCCGATCCGGCACCCCGTCGCCGTCCGAGTCCTCGTCCATCGCGTTGGGGATCCCGTCGCCGTCCGCGTCACCGGCCCCCTCGTCGGCGTCGCAGATCGTGTCCCCGTCGGCGTCGGGGCAGAACGCGTTGCCTCCGTCGCTCCCGCCGCCGTCGCGGCCGGGGATGGTGGCGGGCGTGCCGACGGTGCAGGCACAGGCGAAGAGCGCGATCAGCGCGGGCAGCGAGCGGTACATCAGGGCCTCACGGTTGGGCAAAGAGCGAAGCGCCGACGCTAGCAGAACCCCGACCGCCCACAAGCCCGGGGTCGCTCAGCGGAACGGGCCCTGGGGGCTCTGGGGGCTGTCCGGGAAGTGCGCGCGCAGCGCCGCGTGGAGCTCGCGCCTGCGCCAGCGGGCGTAGAGCCGCGCGCCGATGGCGGCGACCGGGGCCGTCACGAGCATGTACACGCCCGTCGCGATCTCACCCGTGGCCAGGCTCGCGATCCCGCCGACGGCGCTCGCGCCGCCCACGAGCAGATCCCAGCGCATCACGTCGACGCCCACTCGCACGATCGCGCCGCCCGGGGCCGCCTCGAGGCGCCCGCGCAGCGCGCGTCGGTATCCACGGATCTTCCAGCGCTCGCCCGAGATCTGGGCGTCGCCCCAGCCGTTCGGGCGCCGCTGCGTCATCCCGTCGAGCCCGATGTCGTCGCTCGATCTTGGAAGGGGCGTCGATGATCTCGGCAGCGCGTCGGGGAGCGCGCGCACGAGCGCCTCCGCCTCCTCGACGGTGAGCCCGGTGCGGAACACGAGCTCTCCCCGCCCCAGCCATCGCTTCCATGTCGGCGTCTCGTCGGTCACGTCGATGAGGACGACACCCCGGGGGAGCGTCTCATTCGCACGATCGGAGCTCCGCCTGCAGCGCGGCGGCGAGCCTTCCGTAGTCGGAAGCCTCGTTGTGGAGATGCGCCGAGATGCGCACGAGGCGCCTCGGGGGGTGAGGCCAGGGGGGGATCGGCACCTCCACGCGATGTCGCTCGAAGAGCGCGATCTGGAGAGGATCGGCGTAGAGGGCGGAGCTCGGCGGGGCGCCGTCGCCGTCGGGCAGCGGCAGCGCGGCGAGCGAGCCGATCATCGCGTCGGGCGCGGGCGCGGCGACGTCGAGCGCCTCGGCGAGGATGTCGCGGCCGTGGAGCACGAGGGCGCGGTTGCGCTCGCGGATGGCGTCCCAGCCGCCGCCGATCGCGCCGACCACCTCGATGGCCTTCGGGACGCAGAGCGCGGGCGTCGGATCGTCGGTGCCCGTCCAGTCCATCTCCTCGAGGAACCGCTTGCGCGGCCTGCCCGAGTTGTAGCCGTGGCTGATCACCGCCGGGTGGAGCCCCTCCTGCGCGTCCGGGTGCGCCCAGAGCATCGCGGCGCCCTTCGGGGCGCAGGTCCACTTGTGAAAGTTCGCGGTGTACCAGGTGGCCCCGGTCGCCTCCACGTCCAGCGCGAGCATTCCCGGCGCGTGCGCTCCGTCCACGAGGGTCCGGACGCCGCGCTCGCTCAGCGCCTCGGTGATCTCCGCGATCGGCAAGACGAGCCC
The DNA here is from genome assembly GCA_004213565.1 of Sandaracinaceae bacterium. Taxonomy (GTDB): domain Bacteria; phylum Myxococcota_A; class Polyangia; order Polyangiales; family Sandaracinaceae; genus JAVJQK01. Next base: position 3,902 of record SHBB01000107.1, on the reverse strand, counting down.
GGTGGGGCTGGTCACGTGATCGATCAGCGCGAGGCGGGTCCGATCGGTGACGGCGTCGGCGATGGCGCGCGTGACCTCCGACGGATCCGACAGGGGGAAGGGCAGCTTCGCGACGACGACCTCGGCGCCCCAGCGCTCGGCCACGAACGCGAGCACGTTGCGGCACGCGTTGTAGCCGTGGTCGGTGCAGAGCAGCTGATCGCCGGGCGCGAAGCGGAGCGAGCGGAGCACCGCGTTGACGCCCGCGGTGGCGTTGCGCACGAAGGCGAGGTCCTCCGGACGCGCGCCGACGAAGGCGGCCGCCTGCTCCCTCGCGGCGTTCCAGAGCGGCTCGAGCTGATGCACGAAGAAGTGGACCGGCTCGCGCTCCATGCGCGCGCGGAGCTCGCTCTGGTGGTCGAGCACCTCCCTCGGGCACGCCCCGAACGAGCCGTGGTTCAGGAAGGTGATGGCCGGGTCGAGGGTCCAGTGCTGCCTCATGACGCGCGGACCCGGGCCATCACGAGGTTGTCGACCCAGCCGCCGTCGCGGAAGGCGAGCAGGCGCTGCTTGCCCTCGCGCACGAAGCCGCAGCGCTCGTAGAGACGGATCGCGCGGTCGTTGTCGACGTAGACGCCCAGCTCCACCCGGTGCACCCGGAGCGCGTCCGCGGTCTGGAGGAGCCGCTCGAGCAGCGCGCGCCCCACGCCGCGGCCTTGCGCGCGGGTGGCCACGCTCATGCCGACCGAACCGACGTGGCGCCGCCGCAGCTCGCCGAGGAGGATCACCGAGGCCATGCCCAAGATCGCTCCGCGGTGCTCGGCGACGTACGTGAAGAAGCGGTCCGGCGGGTTGGTCGCGAAGCGCGCGCCCCACATGCCGGGCGACTGGAAAGGGATCTGCATCGTGCCCCAGACCACGGTGGTCTCGGCCATCATCTCGGCCACCGCGGGCCCGTCCTCCTCGCGCGCCTGGCGGATCTTCGCCTTGATGCGTGGGCCCTTGGGCGGCCACGGGAGCTCGAGGTTCGAGGGGGGCGGCGCGTAGGGCTCGGTGCCTGGGCGGATGCGCCCGAACGTCGCCTCGTCGATGAACTCGCCGTCGGTGAGGATCGCGCCGCGCTGGATGGCCTCGAGCGCGAAGCCGCGCCGCTCGTAGCGCTTCAGGCGTCGGTGCCCGGCGGGCCCGGCGAGATCGAGGCGCACGATCTGAAGCCAGCGGTCGGCGGCGTCGACGAGCGCGTCGAGGAGCGCGTCCACCGCGCGGTCGAACCGCCGCTTCTCGCTCGCGACGAGGGTGATCTTGGCGCTGTGCGCGACGCGGCGTCGGGTGCGGGGCTCGAGCTTCGCGGCCGCGACGAGCGCGCCGTCTTCGAAGGCCCCGAGCACGGGCGCCCCGTCTCGCTCGGGCGGGCCGATCCACGCCGCCCAGTCCGAGGCTCGCCGGGTGTCGAGGTGGTCGCCCATGCGCACGACGTCCGGCCTCGCGGCCAGCTCCGCGAGCGCGCCCGCGTCGGCCGCCCCGAGGGTTCGAAGGGTAGGCGCGTCAGCCACCGGGCAGGTCCACGGTGACCTCGCCGCCGCCTTCGTCCGTGCAGAAGCCCCGCTCGGATTCGGGCACGCACTCGCAGGTCGCCCCGTCGGCGCACCCGGGCTCGTAGTCGGCGCACGCGTAGCTGTCGGGCACACCGCCCACGTCCGAGCGGGCGACGCGGCAGTAGCTCACGTCGAGCGGGCAGCGGAGCGCGTCTCCGCACGCGAAGCAGGGCGCGGGTGGCGCCTCGCGACGCATCCATGTCCCGCCGCTGCACTCGAGCACGTTGCAGAACGAGCAGGCGTCCGTGCAGGGCCCACCGCAGAAGCTGCCTTCCATGCTGCAGCTCGCTCCTTCGGTGGCGTCGGCGCACGCGCCTGCGTCGCCCGAGCCTGCGTCGCTCGCGCCTGCGTCGCTCGAGCCTGCGTCCGTTCCGTCGTGCGACGCGCCGCAGCCGGCGAGCGCGAGGGCGAATGCGATCGCGAAGGACCAGCGGGACATCATGCCGCGCAGGATGCCAGCGGTCATGACGGCGGTCCACACCGCGGCTATGACTACTTGATCACACTTACGACGGCCCTCGCTCGTTCAGCGGTTCCGGGCACGTCGCTCCTCCTCGAAGGGGCTGAAAGCCCCTCCTTCATCGTCGCGGCGTGCCCGAAACCACTGTCCGTCGCGATCATCCGCCGACATGTGACCAAGTAGTCCTATCGCCCGGAGCGCTTGCCGTCGGCCCAGAGCTTGAGCGCCAGGATCGGCGCCAGGAGGCCGAGGAACACCAGGGCGTAGCTCCCGCGCGTGCCCACGAGCGGCTCGAGCCAGCGGTGCGGCGGCGCGTCGTTCCGGGCGAGCCACGCGGTGACGGCCGCCACGAGCACCACCAGCCCGAGCCCCTTCATGACCCGGCCGCGACGCTCCCAGTCCTCTCGCTTCCGCTTGCTCAACGCCCAGAAGATAGCTCAGCGCGCGCAGGCATCGCGGATCACGCGCTCGCTGAAGCGGCGCCCGTCCCGCTCGACGCTCAGCGTGACGCTCGTGCCCTCGTCACCGGCCAGCGCCAGCATGGCGCGCTCTCCGGTGAGCGCCTCTCCGTCGATGGCCAGGAGCAGGTCCCCGGGGAGGAGGCTCGTGTCGGCGCGCGAGACCCAGCTGATCATCATCAGGTCGCCGTCCGGGTGGGGCGTCTCGGAGTAGGTGAGCATCACCCGCGGTCGGCACGGTGGCTCGACCGCGATCTCGTCGCGCCGGATCACGGGTGGCGCCGGCCTCGGCGCGGGGGGCGGGGGCGGGAGCCGCGTCTCCCCACCGCGCGGCACCGTCACGCGGGTGACCGTGTCGTCGATCTCGATGGCGTGCTCTCCGGCCGGGACCGCGAGGCAGCCGCGGAGGCTCTCCCGCCGCCCGTCGATCCTCACCTCCCGCCAGTCGTCGGCGACGTCACGCCAGACGACGCCCCAGCCCGACGGCACGCGCAACTCGAGCCGCACGCGCGCTTCCCTGTCCGCGCTGACGATCACGTCCCGCGTCGCTCTCACGCCTCCCATCCACGCCTGCACGGCGACGGTCCCTGGCGGGACGGCCTCCACCACCCCCCCATCCTCGAGCGGCGCCTCGCGGTTGAACGCGCCGGAGGTCACCGAGAGATCGCCTCCGGCGTGATCGCACCGCGCGAGCCGGGGATCGACGTCCACCTCCACCCGCAGGCTGCCCGCGGGCTCGAGGGCGAGCTGGAGCTCCTCCGCGACCTCTCGCCGCGCCCAGCCCGCGACCGCGTGGTCCGCGCCCCACTGGAAGGTCGCGTGCGACCCTGGCGGGACGCGCTCCTCGAAGCAGAAGCGCCCCGCCTGGTCCGCCTGAGCCGAGTAGCCCCCCATCTCGACCCAGCCGTGGGCCGGCGGCCGGCCTCGGAGCTCGAGCGTGCCGCAGACCCGGATGGCGTCTTGCAGGCTCAGCTCCACCTCGACGCGCTCACCCGGACGGAGCGCGACGCGCTCGGAGACGCCGACGAGGTAGTCGGGGTGATCGACGAGCGCGTGGTAGAGGCCCACGCGGCCCACCGAGAGGGTGACCTCGCCGCGCGCGTCGGTGTGCGGGACGGCTCTCCCCGTGAGCGTCCGGTGGATCCGCTCTGCGTGCGCGTCGAGCACGTCGGCGTGCCGCCGGGAGGTCAGCGCGACGCGCGCGCCACGGACGGGGCGGCCGCCCTCGTCCACGACCCGCACGGCCATCTCCGGCGGCTCCATCAGCACCAGCGTCAAGGTGCGCCGGGTGTCCCGCCACCGGCCGGTCACCCGCTCCCACCGACCGTCCGCGTCGTACGCCTCCACCGTCACGATCTCCTGGAGGGGCAGGCAGAGCGTGGTGCGGCCGGCGCCGTCCGCGATCAGCTC
>SHBB01000106.1 GCA_004213565.1 Sandaracinaceae bacterium | reverse complement strand
TCGTCGCCTCCGTCGTTTCCGCAGAGGACACCGTCGGCATGGTCGTAGACCGTGCATTCGTCGCAGCTGCTTGCGAGAGCGGTCTCTTGATGGACCATCTGGCTCGGCTCGATGCCAACCTTCCAGTCCGCGCCCATGGGCGGTGCATACGCGTAGACACGACCGCCAGAGGCCAAGTTGGCGTTGCCGTGAGCCCCAGCCACCAGGTCCAACCGACCATCGCCGTCGATGTCGGCAATCGCTCCCGAGTCGCCGAGCACATCGTCCGCCTCTTCGGCCATGCCGCCTGTTATCTCGAATGAAACGACCGGGGCGGTCGTGCCATTGCCCTCGATGAACTGCAGCACGTTGTCGTTGTAGTTGGCGGAGAAGTCGACCTCGTGGACGAGGATGATGTCCGCGTAGCCGTCGTCGTCGAGATCACCCACGCCGAGAGGCCAGACGAGGTAGGGCGCCAACGCAGATCCGGTCGAGATGCTGTTGGAAGTGCCCGCCACTTCGAGGAACGACTCTTTCCACCCCCCGACGAGGATCTCGTCGATTGCGTCCCCGTCGAGGTCGCCAGTCGCCAGGCTGGTTCCGAACGAGACCATGCCCAAGCTCGTCGTGTAGTTGGCGACCAAGGTGGCGCTGTCGTAGACGAGCACTTCCCCGGCGAGGCTGCTGCCCACCACGAGCTCGTCGGCCGCGGTCGCCGCCAGCGCTGTTCCGAAGCGGTCTCCGCCGACGAGTTCGTAGCCCAGAGTGAGGCCGCCTGTGCCGTCGTTTGCGAGAACGTAGACGCGCCCCCCCCCGGTGAACCTGGGAGCCCCGACGGCGACGTCGATGTCACCGTCATGGTCGAAATCGGCCGTCGCCCAGGTGGACCCAAGAGACGACGAGTTCTGGGTCGACATCCCGGGATCTAGGCCGGAGAGCCTGAAGGTCGCGTGGTGATTCAACCCATCGACCGCCCCTGAGAAGATCTGTATCGGCGTGTCCGTGAGCCAACGGCCGTATCCGACAAAGAGCTCAGCCCTGTCGTCGCCGGTGATGTCGGCGGCGTGCAGGTACCGACCGAACTGCGAGTCGTTGTACGGGCCGCCGCCCCCGGCGTCATCGAGGACCACCCAGGGCTGGAAGCCTCGAGAACTCCCGAGGAAGATGTAGACCAGCCCGGTGTCTATGTCCGAGATGCCGTCCTCCTGGGGGGCGCCAACCGCGAGGTCAGGATAGCCGTCCCCATTGAAGTCCGCGACGACGACGGCGCGACCGAAGTGGTCGTCGGGCTGGGCGCGCCCGAGGGCGGTGGCCCCCGAGTCGGTCCAGCTCCAGCAGGTCTCGCAGTGAGAACCGGTCGTGGATGATGCGCACTCCGGCGGGTCGATCCACGAGTGGACCGGAGGAGGCATCGGGGCTGCTGGAAACAGACCACCTCCGAAGACCCCCTCCTCGGTCGCCGAACGCACGTCAGATGAGCGGGCCCATTCGCTCGGCGTGCCCCCGTCCTCAATTCCGACCGTCGGCAAGCCCCTGCGGCACCCGGTGGTGACTACCGCACTGACGCCAGCCAACACCACCAAGATGCCGACCGAAGACTGAATGCCCCATCGGTCAAAGCCCATGACCGCTACTCCTGCCGGGTCCAGTAGCGGTAGTCGAGCAGGATCTGAACGTCCTCGACGTTCTCCCAGACCAAGCCCGGATCATCCCAGATTCGAAGGATGAAGTTACCCCCCATCGGGCGGCCGTTGAGCTCACGCCGCATGTAGGGTTCGACCAGGCCTCGGTCCGTGCTGGACAATGGGTTCGTGAGGTACCTCTCCGCCGCGACCGCTCGAGCTCGCTCCACTCGGCCCCGGAACAACGGCGCATCGTAGAGCCCGCCACGGTGGTTCCTCACCGGGTAGGGGCCGTCGTGGAGGATCGAGTAGGCGACGTTGCCCGAGGAGTAGCAGGTGGATGGAGTGGGGGAGGAAGAGCAGTCCCTCACACCGGTCCCCACGAGGTTGATGCCAACGCCTTCAACTCGATAGTTGAAGTTGCCGAATGCGAAGCCGGCGCCCTCCAAGATTCCAACCTGCTGCAGGCGGTCTGGATCGATGTTGAAGCTGGTCTCGTAGTAGCAGTGTTGACGGAGGGCACCCGGACACTCGCCGTACCCGTCCGGACAGAGTCCAAGGCAATGGCGCGTGAACGCCAGGCGTCGGAGCTCAGCGCCCCCGGTGTCTTCGCAGGCGTGCACTACTCGTTCGCGGACCTGTGAGGTGTTGAAGAACGGGCGAGGCTCGTACCGAGCGGCGACGGATGGGTCGAGTTCCTGGAGCACTTCGTTCGTGACGTCCTCGACCATCAGGCCTGCGATGTCTGCGGCTCGGTACGCTGCGGTCGTCGTGAGATCGGAAACTATTGCTACCCCGACAGTGGCCTCTCTCTCGAGGTCGAAGAAGCCGTAGTATCTACCCCAATCACTGGTGGGGGTTGGGCCGAAGATGGTGTCACCAGAGCCTGCATCCAGTAGCGGAACGGGGACCTCCGAGGTCGTCCAGCTCATCGTCACCCCGTTGTAGGTGTCCTCGAGCGCTACGAGCTCGATCATCTCCAGAGGGCTCACGTACGTCCCAGAGATATCGATCTGACGAGCATAGTAGGAGAAGCGGTAGCGCCCGGCGGGCAGGGTCAGCCACTGAATCAGCCGCGTGCTCGGAGTGTGTCGATAGGCGGTGTTGTTGAGCGGATCGAGGACCGTACTCCCGTCGCTCCACCGAGGAGGCGAGGCAGTTCCGAAGTGCACACGATAGCCAGGGACGGTTCCGAAGTCGGAGAAGCTCGCCGGGATGGGCCCAGCCGCGGCTGCGATCGGCTCGGCAGTCAAACAGGCTGGTGGTGGACCAGCGGTCTCGGTGCCATTCGTCGTCGGCGGCCACGTGGTGGTGGACGCTACACAGTTCTCCGTCGTCCAGCCGAACCGCTCGCTCGGCGTCTCGATCGTGCTGGACCCGTCGTACCGCCGCGAGACTCCCACCTGGGCGTCTAGCTGACCCGCTTCGAAGAGGAGGTTCGGCACCTCTGCAGAGCAGGCGGCTCTGACGCCCCAGATCTCGTCGCGGAGCGACATGACGCTGGTGTCCTGACCATCCTGGAATGGGTAATCGAAGCTGTAGGACTCGAAGGTGAGCTCGAGGTTCCGGACGTAGTCTCCGACGTACGCACCGCTGTAGTTCTCGGGCACGCCGACGCCTTCGCCCGCGCCGGCCATGCCAGTCTCGCTCGTGGGAGTGGCCCGAAGGTTGCTATAATCGATGCCCGTCATCGAGCAGATGTCTTCGTGCCATCGCGCCGGAGGCTCGTCGAGGAGGGTGAGTGGCTCGGTCATCTCGTCGAGGCCCATCCCGAGCCGCTGCTCAAGCGCAATCTTGGCGATGAACGCCAGTCGCATGGCGTTGCGGTGAGCTTCCTCGTATCGGACGCGCAACGTGTTGTGACGACGCCGCATGACTGTGTTGACGTTGAACTGCCGTCCCATCGCGCCCGCGGTTCCGGACTCGGACGGGGCAGAGTCAAGCATCAGCGCTCGCGCGAGAGCTCGGCGACCGCGGCTCTGCAAGTTCTTGAGACGGGTGCTCGCCGCCTCGATTCGGGCTGTGGCCGTGCGAAGCTGCGTGTAGGCGCCGACCATGGTTCCAATATGACCGACGAAACTCCGCTCGAACCGTGCGAACGCCTGCTCTACGGCTTGTTGGTTGACTTCGTCTTCCAGTTCATTGACACGAGCCGCGATGACAGTCTGTGCTACCGCGTCGGCACACACCGCGACAGCAACTCCAATTGCATTATCAGTAACCGTCCCCGCCCCGGCGGTCTTCGCCACGGTAGTCGTGCAAGTCAACGCATGACTCATCATCTTGCTGGCGAGATTTAGATCACTAATCTCCGCACGGAGGTTGAGAGAACGTACCTCCGAACGAAGCGCACGTATGTCGGCCGCCATGAACCCCAAACTGGAGGTGATGGTCGAGTTGATGTCGGCAAACTGGATAAGGCCAGCCCTCAACTCATCCGTCGCGGCTGCATACTCACCGCTGGCCGTCCCATACGCACCACTCGCTCCGCCTTCTCTCGCAAGAGATACCGCACGAGACGGCAGGTCGTTGAAGAGTACGCGGGACGCCTGGTTGCGGATCTGCCCGGCCTGGCACTGGAGGAACGCCTCGGCCTCGAAGAGATCGCCAACGCTGTTGATCTCCGGAGCAGTGGAACAATCCAGCCCACCGGGGGTCGAGCGTCGGGCAGCGGCGCACATCACCTCGAGGCCGTTCAGCACGTCGCTGCCGGTCAAGCCACGAGCGGCGATGAACGCCCGGTTGCCGTCGAAGGTCTCGCCGAAGTCGTAGCCCCGGTTGTCTGCCTCGGCGAGGCAGCCCCAGTAGTTCGCGGTACATCCTACATACTGGCGGCACTCAGCTCCTTGTCCGCGAGACGAGTTCTCCACGTTGGAGACGCAACGCTCTGCGGCAGTCCGAATTTCGTCGTTCGTGAGGTCGCACCCCACGTCGTGGTTGCCGCAGAACGAACGTCGCCAGTAGTTTGTCAGGTCAGATATCTCGGGTGTCAACGCGCTGAGGCGCATCACCTCGAGATCAGTTCGCGTGCGGAGCAAGGCTGGAACGAAACCATCGATACGGCCCCTACGGTGGTCTACTCGAGAGAAGGCACGACTTGCAGCCGCCAGCGGTGCCGTGCCATCTGTCGAGTCGGCGCCGAAGGCGCGCATTATCACACCGAGGTTTCGGTCGAACTGCAAGAGATCATTCAAACTACAGTCGGTGACACAGTCGTCACAATCATACTCGTCATCGATGATCTCGATGCAGTCGTCGACGTTCAGGGTCGCGTCGCCGAAGTCGTAGGGACACACCGACCATTCCGCCCCAGTCGGGATAACCGAGCAGCTACTGTTTGCCGGACCTCGGACCTGGAAGAGCGTCCCACGGTTCATGTCGAAGAAGGGGACCTCGAGGCGGGTCTCATCGAGCGGGTTGTCGTTGTCGTCGAACCCCAGCACGCCGCCGCCCCCAAACCAGACCGCAGGCTCCGGGGAGACATCGCCGGGATGCATGCGGGTCGTGAAGTCGAAGGGGGGCTCCGCCGGGTTCAGCGGATCGAGGATGAAGGACTCGGCCCTGGCCACGGCTACGTTGTCCGTGAGCGTGCGCGGTACATAGGGGAACCGGACGCCCTCCAGACCTGCGCCGGTGATGATGCGCGCCGCAAGCACGGCGCGGGCCATCAGGTCATTCGTACGGGCGCGCTGAACACGATTCAAAGTGAGATACGGCGCCGGACTGCCGCTGTGCGAGCTGCACGCACCGGCCGCGACCTGATGGCAGAAGAACGGCACGGACCCATCGGCGACGTCGATGGTGTCGACGCCGTCGGGACAGAGGGCAGCGAGCTCGGGGATGTCGGCAGCGGAGGCGCATGGCCAGGCATCACCGGGGGTGACGTAGGGGTCACCGGTGCTCAGCCACGACGCACCATCGACGCGAATCTGGCTGTAGTCGCCCGGAAGCGGGACCCACGACAATCGGCGCGCTTCGCGCTGCAGCTGACGCACGTCCATGAAGGCGTTGCTGAGGATCTCCCGAACCAAGCCCTCTCGGGTCTTGCCTTTGGGCAGGGGACCGGCCGACCGAAGCAGGGCAAGTTGCTCACAAGGCAGCTCGGACGGGTCCGGCGGCTCCTCGTGCGGAGTTTCGGGGTCGGCGATGAAGAAGGAGAGTGGCGTGGCCGGACCGGCAAGCTGGCTCAACCCAGCCGGCAGGGTTACGCCGTTCGGAGGCTCGCAGGTGCCCGTGGTTGTCTCAAATGGGCACTGGATGGACCTGCTGACGCGGCACACCTCGTTGATGCAGTCGTATCCCTCCCCGCACTCGTTCCCCATCGGACATGCGATGCCCTGTCGCTCGCACATCGTCGTGGGATCGCTCCCATCCCACCAGAAGCAGAGCTCGAGGTTGCCGAGGGCCGTCCAATCCTGAGTCGCGTCGGATCCGAGGCAGTCGGCAAGGCGTCGTTGGTTGGCTTCGCCAACGCCATCGAGGGTCAGGACGAACTCGACCGGGTCGAGGACGCAGGTGCCGGTCTGGCACACGTAGCCGGCGGCGCAGTCCGACGTCGTACCGCACACGCCGCCGATGTTCGCCGGGACGGCGACGCCGAGCCCCGAGATGTTCAGGCTGACGCCGCAGAGATTTTCCAGCTCATCGATCGCGCCCTCGGCGCGCATGTCCATCTCGAGGCCGGAGCGGATGAGGTCCTCGCCCAATGCGTCGGCCCGGTCGGCCGCCTGGCGCGCCAACTCGAGATAGTGGCGCCAGCTGGACTCGGTGGGCGTGCCGTCCGAGGTCAGCTCGTTCTCCAGCGGGATCCGCTGATCGCGGCTGACGCCAGCGCAGCTCTCCGCCGACACCGCACAGTAGGTGGTGCTGGGAGCGATGGCGTCCCGCACCCTCTCGTCGGCCGCAGGCACGATCGGGACGGTCTCGCACCGGTAGTCGGTGCCAAGGCCGGTGGGGATTCGGAGCAGCGCCCCCCCAAGGGATGCCCATCCGGTTCCGGCGCGCTCGACAAAGTACACCTGCACTACGTCATTGTCGCCAGCTCTCCAGTAGAGGGGGTTCTTCAGGTCGACGCCTGCCCCGTCGAGAGCTGAGACCTTCGTGGTGTTCTCCCAGTAGCTGCTCATCCCCGTTGACTGCGGCGGCGTTCCTTCCACCATCGGGTCGAGAAGATAGGCAGAGAGGTCACACTGGCCTCCGGAGATGTGGCCCCGCACGGCACAGTCCAGCCCCTCGACACCTACCACCATCGCGACCTCAGACCCCTGGCCTGCAGGGCGATCCAAGTAGACCCTGGACCGGAGCTGAGTCGTGCCATCGTCGTACCAGCAGTACTGGATTCGGCCGAGGCGACGCGCACCCAGCGAGGCAGCATGGGTCGCGAGCAAGTTGCGAGCGTCGTTCAGTCCGGTGTCGGCCCCGGCTGGTGTTGCCACCAGGCGATTGGCCAGGGTGGCGGCGGCGTCGACGATGAGATTGAATCCGGGGTCGTTCCCGTAGCTCGTCAGGCCCGAATCGCTGAGGGACGTCTCGTAGCTCTCGAGCAACGCGAGACTCACGCCCTCGTGCCCAGGGTCTGCTCCGCCGCCCCAATCGTCGAATTCGTACCCGGCGACCGCCGCCCAGTAGGCGGGTTGGGCCTGGTCCGGGGTGGTCCTAGTGGCGGCATACAGAGGGAAGGTCGTGGCCACGGACGCTGTGACCTGCTGGGGGGGAAGCTGGAAATCCAGGGACAGGCCGAAGGCTCGAATTTCGTTGGCGAGATGAGCTCGCGCGTCATCGAAGTCGCCTTCGCCGAGGCCCCATCCTTCGTAGAACTCCTGGATGGTGATCGAGGTCAGATGGGGGGCGGACAGCAACACAGCCAAGCGCGGCAACAAGCCGTCGACGACGCCTTGGGAGGGGTCCCAGTCCGACAGGAGGTCGTCGATGTCAACGGCGGAGTCGAGCACCACTCGTGGTGGGACGGCCGCGAGTCGTAGCAGTTGCAGGGCCTGGCGCGCCTGGGGGCTGAGGCGGGGCTCGGGACAGAAGCCCGCCTCGTCGATCTCCCGAAGGGCAGGAAGCCCTCCCTGGGGCCCGGACCGAAAGCCTCCCACGTTCAAGTGAGCCAGCTCCGAGCGGCTGCCAACGGGGAGAGTTGCAGCGAGTCGCACGGCGTCCGAAATGGACGCCTCGTCCGAGAGTTGGGCGTCAGCCACGGCGGTGACGGTTTGGTGGGTCAAGTCGAGTGACTCGTCCACCGCGTTGAGGGCGGCGAGATAGGCGCTGGCGGCCGCCTCGCCGAGCGTGCGACTCTCAGAGCCGCCTTCGAGCTGCAGTGTGTCGAACGTGACCGCAAGCGAGCAGGAAGCATCCATGCCTCTATGAAGGGCCTGGCCGGCGACAACGAGAGCCAGGCTGCTGCGGCGGTAGGCCTCGCGCGCGAGCGCCGACTTGGTCGCTACGGATTGGGCTGAGAACAACCAGTCGCCCTCACCTGGGAGCGTAATCGTCTCCGGCGCCGCGAGAGCAGCGAGGCTCAAGAGCTCTTCAGCGACGCACAGCTCCGCTTGTGCGGTACACACCTCCGCGCCGCAAGAACTGCTTGCGCCGCTGCACGTCCCTGGGAGGTCGCCACCGAAGGACGCCATCCCACAACGGCCGGTTGCCAGGTGCCCCGCCAGGTCTTCCGCGGTCAAGGGAGCGTTGGTGCTCACGACGTCGTATTCTTCGATCTCCCCGTTCGTGCCTTCACGGTAGAGTCGGACGTTCATGCGGCGCTGCATCCGGTCGATGTCGTCGGTCGTCTGGGCCCGGTCCAGATCGAAGCCCGGGCCGCCGAAACTGCAGCTACCGAGGGCGGCGAGGAGCAGGGGCGACAACGAGAGCGTCAGCTTGCGGAACTTCATCGGATTCTCCGGTGAGAGGGAACCAGGCGCCTCGAACGCGCCACGAGAAGAAGGAGCGGGAGCAGTGGAAGCAAGTTTGCGCTGGCGGTCGCCCCGGATGCGGCGGAACACCCGCCGGTATCGGGAATCGGCACGCATACGTGAGAGCCTTCTATCGCCCTGCAGGCCTCGCCGTGGAGACAGTCCTCTTCGGCCGAGCACTCATTCGTGCAATGCCCAATATCGCCGTCCATGCGTTCGAGGCAGAGGCCCGTCCGACACTCGGCCCCCGCTGCGCAGGTGGCTCGGTCTGCCCCGACCATCGAGACGCAAAGCGGTGGACTCCCCTGGCAGGCGAAGGAAGCGGGGCATGGGTTGTCGTCTTGGTGGCAGGACCGTGTGCAGCGACCTGCCTCACAGCTGCTGGTGTCGCAATCCACATCGTGACTGCATGCTTGACCCAAGAGAGCTTGGGGCTCGCAGCCCCCGTACCGGCACGTCTCTCCAGCTGCACACTCGGCCGGCTCGAGGCACGCCGTGCACTCCGGGCAATCCGTGTGCTCCGATGCGGACCGGCAGGCGCCCTCGATGCAGACTTGGTCTTGGGCGCATCCTTCGCAGGCCCACCGCGGATAGAGCGCGCAGGTTCCCGCGATGTCATCCGCGGCGGGGGCGCGCGCACCCGCTGAGTGAATGGGGAAGAGTGCCGACTCCATGTAGATGGGCGATGAGGAGCAATTGGTCACGCCGCCTGCTCCGTCGGGCTCGCAGGGATGCATGAGTCCGTGTACGTGCCCCAGCTCATGTGTCAGCGCGCCAGCCAGGTGCGCCGCGTCGGGATCAGCAGAGAGCGGCCTCCACTCGAAGGTGTCCGCGTTCACGTAGATGTCCGCCTCAACGATGCGCCACGGGGCTCCGGGCTCGGTCCCGTCGCGCTCCAACTGCACGTCCGTGGTGGCGGCCGCGTCGGCGTCGAAGGAACTGCTCCACCTCACCGTGACCCACTGAACGGTATTGCGACCGTCGCCGGGGGACGCCTCCGTTGCGCCTCGTCCTCCAGAGAAAGAGTAGACGAGCGTCGAGCACTCGAGGCCGTTCCAGGAAGCGAGCGCGGCTCGCAGCTCTCGCTCGATCACATCCCGCTGCGCGTCCTGTAGCGCCCCGGTCGACAGCTCCATCACGACGGGCGAGTCGGACCAGACAACCGGTTCAGCTGTGCCGAGCTCTGGGTCGTCCTGGAGGGTTCGGTATGCGCTGGCGACGCTCGGCAGCGCACATACGAGCCCGCAAGCCACGCATGAGACGAGGGCTCTCACCGGTCGCCCGCCGTGGTCGAGTCGAGGGCGACGGTCCCCGCTGCATGCGGGTGCGGTCGAAGAATGCCGACCGAGCCCTCGGCATCGATGGTCAGCGAAACGATGTCCCCGACCTCGAGCAGCGGGTGGTCCGAGCGTAGGCGGGCACGGGTTTCGCCAATGCCGCCCGGCACGACCGCAACGTAGCGTGTGTGAGGCGACTCGATTCGCCGGAACACGACCTCCGTGTGCAGGCCTGGGGCGCCCTGCGGTCCGAGTTCCACCACGGTCGCGTCGATCACCTCAGCCCGGACCCGCGTCTCGCCATCTCGGGAGATCGCCCGCTCCACCCGTGACTCTGCGCGATCCAACGTCCATGGGACGCTCGACCGCTCTGCGCACCCGGGTAGAAGGAGAAGAAGGGAGGCGATCACGATTCTCACAACACCGTCCCGAGCGTGTGCAGCTCGAAGGAGCGGATGTCGAACCCGCTGTGGACAATCGCCAGGATCCGGCCGGTGGGGCCGACAGTCGTGAAGCTCGCTTCGACCTGGAACCGGCAACCGTCGACCGGCGGGAAGCAAGTGCCTCCGCTTGGGCCCATGTGGAGCGGGGTGCTCCCGAGGTCTTCGAACGTGCCCGTGGTCTCCAGCGCGGCACCGAGCTCCGACCGATTGGTGTAGACGAGGAAGCGGCGCTCACTCGTGGGATGTACGACCACGTCGCACTGCTGGTGCGAGTCAAGGGAGATCAGCGGCGCTGGCGTCCCCGCCTCGACGAGAACGCACCCCCCAAGCATCGCGCGCGACGAGGAGGTCTCCGCGAGCCGGGCTCTGGTCCACCGCCCCTCGGCCTGGGCGTCCCGGACCACGTTGTTGAACGTGTCGCGGTGGGTGAGGTGCCGGCTGAAAGTATCGGTGTGCAGCTCGTTCAGGCGGGCCAGCCGGTCGAACTCAACTTCGAACAAGTACTGGCGCTCGTGACTCGGCCCAAAGCTCGAACCCAGACGAGTCCAGGCTCCGCCCACGTCCTTGCGCCAGGTGCGAGGGCGGCGGTAGCGATCGTCGGACGTGTCCTGGGTGCTCACGCCCAGAACGCGGTCGCCACTCGGGCTGATCGCGAAGCTGATCTCGCGGAGGTTGAACGGGAGAACCTCCTCGGTCTCGAGTTGCCAGCGCGCGCCGTCGAAGCGGCAAAACCGGGCTACCGCCGCCGACAGGTCGGAGATATCGCGTACCGCGACGACGGGGGTGCCGTCCGGCTCCAAAGCGATGTCCCACGAGCCGAGTGGATCGGTGAATGGCGGGAGTATGCCCGCGCTCTCACAGGCGCCGTCGCCTAGTTCGCTCCACGTCGTGCCATCGAATCGGGAGACGCGAACGTGATGCGTCCCGGATCCGGTCGCGACGAGCGCGGCCACCAGGATCTCCCCCGTGGCCTCTCTCCGAACCTCGAGATGCTCCTCCGCGAACGACTCTCCGGGTCGACGCCGAAAGAGCTCTCCGCCAACGGGGAGCCAGCGGGGCGACGTCCAAACAGCCTCGAAGGGCGCGACCGAGTTTCCGGATGGGTCGCTGACGCCCAGGGTGAGATCAACCGTGGCGTCTGCGACCATGTCTGGCCCGCTCGGAGTGATGGTGAGGACGGTGCGCGTCGAGTCGAGGTCCAGCGCAACGGTCAGCACGGCCCCCCGGTCCGTGACCAGTCCTGTGGACGGAGCCGCGACGCTCATCTCGTCGATGGCCTCGTCGAACGTGACCGTCACGGGGGATCCGAGGCGATAGAGTTCGGCAGTGGGTGGCTCGACGCGGACAACGGTCGGCCCCGTGCGATCGACGAGTATCTCGAGTGGCTCGCTGACGACCGAGGCGTCTTCGGCCATCGCAGCCGCCACGACCTCGTGCGTGCCTTCCGCCAACTCACCGAGGTTCAGGGCGTATTCGAAAGGCGCCGGGATGCTGGCGAGAGGCTCGCCATCGAGGCGCAGGTTGACGAGTTCCGGAGCCGCGCCATCGACGAAGACCCTGAGGGTCACCTCGCCTTCGCTGCCGATGAGGGGAGATCCGGGCTCGATGATGGTCACAGTGAACGGCACCCCGCCGTCTGTGTCGGCGTCGGGTACTAGCTCCGTGCCCGAGTCCGTCGGGCCATCGCCGGCGTCGCCCAAGCGGCCAGCGTCTGCACCGGCATCGTCCACGGTCGGCGAAGCGTCACATCCACCGAAGGTCACCAGTACCAGGCTCATCACGACTGCGTGGCTGCGCCTCATCCACCGTGTCGCGAGAGATAGGTCGTCTCTATCGACCGATCGCTTCGTCTCGTTCTCCGCGAACGTCATCATTCCATCCTCGTTCGATGCGACCTCGACTCCGTCGATGGCCTGGACACCGAGAGTGAGAGAACGCGAACCAAAAGTGTAGGAGTCAAAAGTCCCGGTCATTGCTTTTCCCTTGGTGTCATGAAGGACACCACCAATTCCCATAAAACGAGACAGATCCAGTATTCATGCGCAGATCTGACCGCTCTGGGGGTGGCGACCGGAAAAGTACCTGGGAATTTCTGGCAGACTCGCCTGGAAAAAATCCGTCAACTGATCTAGCCTCGGCTCGCTCTGGGGAACTCCGGGGGGAGTCGGGCGTGGAGTGGCGTGGCGTCGGATGAAGTAGAGCAAGAGGACCAACGAGACGGCCAGAGCGGTCGGAGTGTCATCCGCGAGTCTCACACGCGCCTGAAGGCGTACGACGCGGACGAATCGGCACCGAAGCCGCCCCGTAATCGGCCCTCGGCGCTGCGTCGGCGAATTTCCACGCAACCGACGGCAGCCGATGCCGATGACGGGGGCGTGCAGAAGAAGAAGCTCTCCGAGAATGACGGACGACGGCGGCCCCCGAAGCGCATCGAGCTGCCCGCTACCGCCTTGGTCCTCACGGACCGATCGCTGGTGTGCGGGCTGATCACGTCCTCGCAAGGTATGTCGCGCCGGGCGACCGTAGCGAGCCTCGATGCGGCTGGCCCATTCGTGGCCTCCGCCAAGCTGCTGAGTGGCGTCGTGATCGACGGCAGGCTGCCCTGGGACGATGTCTCACACTTCTTGCGCGAGCACCTGTTCCTGCGGTGGGGAAACCTCCGCATCGTGGCGCTCGGAAGCAGGTGGTCGGGGGTCGAGCGCTTCGCGGCCGACCATGGGTTCGAGGGCCGGGTCATCGACTCGAGCAACGAGGCCTTCGCGGTGGCGTCGATCGAAGTGGCGAATCAGATGAGTGAGGCGTTCGAGCTCAACGAGAGGCTCACGCTCATGTATGCGCGGCGGTCCGGGTTCACGGCGAGGGAGACGGACATCTTTCGCGCGATCTCGCTGGTGGTTCTCAAGGACCACTATCGAGTCCACCTGAACGTGTCGCGCAAGACCTTCGCCAACGGCGTCAGCCGCGTGCTGGCCAAGTCGAAGACGAAGAACCGGACCGCGCTGCTCTCCGACTTCCGTCAGTTCTGCCAGATCGCGGCGCTCATCGACGCGGAAGCTTCAGGGGGCTGACGAGGCGACGGGGGAGCTCTCGTACTCTCCCGCCAAGCTCACCTCGAGTGCGGCTTCAGAGCAGCCGCGACCACAGCGGGTGCGTGAGCCGCGCGGTCAGGAAGACCGTGGACGCTCGCAGCTTCTTCTTGCCCCACAGGAACCGAAGCTGCCCCTCCAGGAAGGCGGGGCTCAGGAACGCGTCCGCGAGCTGACGGGACTCCTCGGCGTTGACGCGCTCGAGCTCCTCGCGGGTGGCGTCGCCGCGGTAGGTTCGCTCGGCGCCGTCCTCGACCCAGCCTCGGGCGATGCGCTGGGCTTCGGCCATGAGCTCTTCGTGCGGGACGACCCACTGGACGAGGCCGATCTCGAGGGCCTCGGCGGCGGTCGGCTTCCACGCCTCGGGGCCGAGCATGCGCGCTGCGGCTTCGGCTCCCAGAAGGCGCGGGAACATGACGCTCGAGCAGCCCTCGGGCGTGATGCCGAGGGTCGCGAACGGGGTGGAGAAGGTGGCGCGCTCGGACGCGATGATGGCGTCGCAGAGGGTCGCGGAGGTCACGCACGCGCCGATGGCGGGGCCGTTGGCGGCGATGAGGATCGGCTTGGGGAAGCGGATGAAGGTCTCGAAGAGCGCCTGGTTGTGCTCGACGATGAAGGCGTGGAGCTTGGCAGGGTGCATCGGGCGGATGGTCGCGCCCAGGTTCACGCCCGCGCAGTAGTAGGGGTCGGCGCCGGTCAGGATCACGGCGCGCGTGGCGTCGTCCTCGCCCGCCTGCTTCAGCGCGTCCGTGACGGCGGCGAGCATCTTCTGCGTCCAGCCGTTGAGCTTGGACGGGTTGTTCATGGTCAGCGTGGTGACCCCGTCGGTGGTCTCCCGCAGCACGAGCTTCGTCATCCGGGAAGCCTAGCTCGCTCGCCGACGTGTGCCCGCCGAGCGCCACGCCCTCTCAGAGCTCGAAGCAGAACACGTGGAACATGTCGTCGCAGCTCAGCGTGCCGCCGTCCGTCCAGTCGTCCGTGCCCAGGGTGCCGCCCACGGTCGCGACGAAGGCCGCGCCGTTCTCCGTCCAGCCCTCGCAGGTGTCGTCGGCGGCGGTTCCCCCCAGCAGGGTGCCGGTCCAGACGATGCCGTCGACGACCGTCGAGCCATCCTCCGCGATGTTGATCGGGACCGACGGCACGGTGCCGAGCTGGGCCCGGTTCGCGAACGCCTGCTCGCCGGTCACGAGCTCCCACGGGCCGTCCGAGGAGATCTCGTCGAGGGCGTCCCGGGTCCCGGTAGAGCTGCGGAAGGACAGCCACGGCACCCACGTCCCGCCGAGCCCCGCTGCGTCCGCCGCGTTCTGGCACGCGGTGGGCGCGGCGGTGGCGCGGTACCGCAGACGGCTGACGAACACACGCAGCGGACCCGGCGGACCCGCGTCCAGTCCCCCGTCGGCGTCCACGCCGGCGTCGTCACCGGGCCCCGCATCACCGGGCGTGCCCGCGTCCTCGTCGGCCTCACACATGCAGGCCCCGAAGGCTCCGCTCGAGTCGCAGACCTGCGCGCCGGTGCGTCCGTCGGTGCACGTGCAGGCCGCGCTGACTCCGGGCGTGCAGCCAGCCGTGGGGGCCTCGTCACAGGCGGTCACCAGCAGCGCGAGGCACACCGCGACGCGGTGAAGGTGAATGGGCATCCTTTCTTGGTCGCACGAGTCTTCACGCCCGTGCAAGCACCGCGGGGTGCGCGAGAGCGCTGGCCGGAGCCACTCCACAGGGAGGCACGCCAGCTCGGGGGCAGGTCGACCTCGACTGTGTGGCGTGCGATCCTCGACCGATGAGCGACGAGGCGACGCACCCCTCTCCCCACGATGCGCTGTTCAAGCGGGTCTTCGCCGACGTCGCGCGCGGAGGGGCGCTGCTCCGGGCCCTCCTTCCATCGGAGGTCGCCGCGGCGGTCGAATGGTCGACGCTCGAGCTTCGACCGGGCGAGAGCGTCGGCGCCGACCTCCGAGGGTTGGCGAGCGACCTCGTCTTCTCGGCGCGCGCCGACGGGCACGCGGTGCACTTCCATGTGCTGATGGAGCACCAGAGCACGGCGGACCCTCGCATGCCGTTCCGGATCACCGAGTACGTGGTGCGACTCTGGCAAGGCAGAGCCAGCCGGTCGATGGTCGCCTGGAGCTGCCGCTGATCGTGCCCATCGTCGTCTATCACGGCGCGCGGCCCTGGAAGGCACCGCTGGACGTGGGCGAAGCGATCATGATGAGCGAGGCGCTCGCGTCGAGCGCTGGGTCGCTCGTGCCGCGGCTGCGCTACCTGCTGGATGACCTGACGCAGCTGGACGCCGACGGGCTCCGCGCCCGCGGGTTGCCCGCCTTCGCCACGCTCGCCCTGTGGGCCCTGCGGAGCGCGTTCGATCGGGGCTTCATCTCGACCGCCGCCAACCTCTCCGGGCTGTTCGACGAGGTCGTCACGGCGGATGACGGTGGGCAGGCGCTGGCCAGCCTCTTCGGCTATCTTTTCATCATCAGCCGCCCGGACGAGGACCTCGTCTCGGAGGTCCTGGGCCACGTGAGCCCTCGGGTGCGGGAGGAAGTCATGGAGCTCGAGGAGATGCTCGCCGCCAAGAAGCTGGAGCAGGGACGCGCGGAGGGTCGCGCGGAGGGTCGCGCGCAGCGGGGCGCCGAGCTGGTGATGAAGCTGCTGCGGCTCAAGTTCGGCGCCATCGACGCGGGGACCGAAGAGCGCGTCCGCGCGGGCTCGGACGCCGACCTCGATCGCTGGGCCGAGCGCGTGCTGACCGCGAGCCAGCTCCAGGACGTGTTCGCGTAGCCTGGGACACGTGAGGGCGTGCGGATCTCCCTCCCCTGCCCCGCGTGCGGACATGGCTCGCGCTTCCTCGTGGTCGAGGGGAAGGTGCGGGCGCGGTGCGTGCGGTGCGGGGTGATGTTCGAGCCGCGGTGCGCGGCGTGCGGCGCGCGGCCGGGGAGCGAGGCGCTGACGGGGCTGGGCGATCCGGCGTGCGAGGGGTGCGGCGCGGGGCTGGCGCTCGTGGCGGGGCCGGTGGTCACGCCGTTCGATGACGCGGAGGAGGCGATGGCGGACGTGGAATGGGGCGCGCTGGCGCTCGATCTGCGGTACGAGGGCGCGCCGTATCGGGACGCGCGGCCGAGCGGGGTGTCGCTCCGGGCGCCGCGCGCGCGTGTGAGTCAGCGGGTGGGGGCGTGGGCGGTGCTGTCGACGCCCGCGATGGTGGCGGCGCCGCTCGGGCAGCTGCTGTTCGCGGGGATCTGGGCCGGGCTCGCCGGGCTGTTCGTCGCCACGGTGTCGATGACGCGTGAGCTCGTGGTGACGCCGCACGAGATCCGGGCGACGCTGCACGGGGTCCGCTCGCGCACGATCACGCTCGAGGCGGGGCAGGTCCGCGAGGTGTGGTGGGCGGGGCGCGGCGGGGACTGCTCGACGTGGGCGCGCACGGACGAGGGGCCGGTGCTGCTGTTCGACGGGCTGACGCCTGCGCAGGCGCGCGCGCTGACGGCGCACGTCGGGGTGGTGATCGGTCTGGACGTGGACGACCGGCGCGAATAGAAGCGCGGGGTGTTCTTGACGCTCTCCGCGGCCTCGCTGGCCTATGTCGGCGCGGCGGCCTGGCTCGATCGCCGCGGGCGACGGCCGGTGCCGCCCGAGCCGTTCGACGCGATCGTGGTGCTCGGGTGCCGGGTGATGCCGGGCGGGCGGCCGAGCGGGTCGCTCGAGGCGCGCGCGGTGCGGGCGGCGGAGCTCTGGCTGGCGGGCGCGGCGCCGCGGTTGGTCACGACGGGCGGGGTCGGTGACAACGCGCCGAGCGAGGCGCGGGTGGCGGCGGACGTGGCCATCGCGCTCGGGGTGGACCCGGACGCGATCGTGCTCGAGGACCGCTCGACGACGACGGAGGAAAACGCGCGAGAGGCGCGGGTGGCGCTGCGCGCGGAGGCCTCGCGGGTGCTGGTGGTCACCGACGGCTATCACACGTTCCGCGCCGAGCGCGTGTTCCGGCGGCACTTCGAGGAGGTGCACGCGGTGGGCACGGTGGCGCCGACGCGGGCGAGGGTGCGAGGCGCGCTGCGCGAGGTCACGGCGGTGGCCGCGTACTTCGCGCAGCGACGACTCTAGACGATCAGCGCGACGAGGCTGATCACGATCGGCACGACGAGGATGGCGCCGAGCACGATCCACGAGGCGGGCCGCGCGAAGTTGAGGGTCTGCCCGATGCCGAGGCGCTTGGGCACGAAGACCGCGGGGTCGTCGGGCGCGTAGTAGACGACGCCGCCGAGCTTCCATCCGTCGGGGCGCGTGCCGAGCACCTCGGTGCCCGCGAGCGCCTGGATCTGGTCCTTCACCGCGACGAGGCGGCGGAGGTAGACGACGAGGGGCGCGACGGTGCCGACGGCCATGAGGCCGAGGGCGATGGCGATGGACGGTCCGACGACGTCGCCCCAGCCGGGGAGGCCGGAGAGCGCGAGGCCGATCCAGATCACCACCATGGAGAGGTTGATGGACGTCATGATCCACTCGGTCATGCGCACCATGAGGGTGCGCCGCTCGAGCTGGAGCGCGGCGTACGCATCGGCGCTCTGCTCGGGGGAGGCCCAGCGCTCCTTCGCGACGCCGTACGCGATGCCCCAGAGGAGCAGCACGTCGAAGGCGATGAAGGCCGGCATCATCCAGAGCTCCGAGGGCGAGCCGTAGCGGTCGATGTGCCCCGCCGCGTCCCAGTGGACCGGGATGGAGGCGGGGAGCTGGCCGAGGAGCCAGACGAAGACGGCGCTCGGCACGATCAGCATCAGCACGTTGGCGAGCTGGAGCGGGATCGAGGTGTAGTCGCGGGTCCGCGGCGGGTCCTCGAGAGAGACGACGTAGCGGGCGGGGATGGGCTCGGCGGCGCGGCTGCGGATGGCACCCCACATCTCGAGGAGCAGCCAGGCCGTGGAGACGAGGGGGCAGATCACGCCCGCGCTCACGCGGAGCCAGTCGGGCGCGCCGGAGAAGACGAGCACGACGCCGAGGGTGGTGACGAGGGCGTTGGCGAGGCGCAGGCGCAGGGCGCGACGGTCGTCGTCGGCGGTGCGCGGGCGGCCGAGGCTCATCAGGAAGAGCCGACGCGGGTGGGCGTGGCGCGCGAGCCACTCGACGATCAGGCCGGTGAGCGCGATCGAGATGGCCAACGAGCAGGTCGCAATCCACGTGTTCATGATATCTTCCCTCCGTCCTCCTCCCCGTAGAAGCGCGCGAGCGCGCGCTCGAACATGCGCCGAGCGTCGTCCGGGGCGACGCCGCTCAGCCTCAAGCGCCCCACGAGATCGTGGAGTCGTCGCTCGAGCGCAGGATCCAGGGCGTCGTCCTCCGGCGGCGTCTTCACGCGCGCCGGCGCGCCCTGCTTGAGCTCCACCACGCGCTCGTCCGCGAGCACCCGGTAGGCCTTGGCCACCGTGTTCAGGTTCACGCCCAGCATGCCCCCCAGCTTCCGAACGCTCGGGAGCGGGTCGCCATCCGACAAGACGTCGCGCGCGATCAAGGCGCGCACTCCGTCCGCGATCTGGCGGTAGAGGGGGACGGCGCTGTCGAGGTCGATGGCGATCGACGGCGCCTTGCCGGGCCCGCGATAGGGTCCCGTGCTCATTCGGTGTCTCCAGCGACTGTACGCTGTACGCATACAGTAGACACTCGCGGGGGCGGCGCAAGGGGGGGGGCGGCGGCGAATCGCGCGGGCCGCTGTGTGTGACGCAAACCTAACCGTCAACAAGTCAACAAGTAAACACCGTCCCTGGGGGGCGCGGCTCGACGGAAAGACGAGAGCCGCCCGGCGCGTGCCGGACGGCTCCATCGAGGAACGGGGAGGGGGCTCAGCGGCAGACGAGGAGGCTGAACTCGACGCGGCGGTTCATGTTGCGGCTGAGCTCTTCGCGCTGCTGGCGGTTGCACTGCTCGTTGGCGCGCGGCATCTGGGAGCCGAAGCCGACGGTGGTGATGCGCTCGCGCGGGACGCCCATGACGACGAGCTCGTTGGCGACGGTGACGGCGCGCTGCTGGCTGAGCGCCATGTTGTTGGCCTCGTTGCCGCAGTGGTCGGTGTGGCCCTCGACGCGGACGGCCGAGATGTCCTGGCGGGCCTGCGCGCTGATGACCATCTCCTGGAGCACGGCGCGGTTCTGGGCGTCGATGATGGCGCCGCCGCTCGGGAAGTTGATGATGAGGGGCATGTGGACCCACTCCTCGACGCAGTTGGCGGGCACGGTGGTGGCCGCGTAGCCGCCCTGCGAGGTGGGGACCGGGGTGGGGGCGACCGAGCCGCCCGCGGTGGCGCTCACGCCCGCTCCGGCGGTGCCGACGGGGGTGTCGACGCTGGCGTTGGCGTCCGCGCTCACGGTGCCGTCGCTGTTGACGCTCGCACCCGCGTTCGCTTGTCCGCCCCCACAGGCGGTCGCGAGCGTGAGGGCGCCGATGGAAAGGGCACGCAGAATGCTGTTCATCGAATCTCTCCCGAATCTTGGGGGACGACCTCGGCCAAACGAAGACGTACCGAACGGGGGACCGATGGTCGTCCCTACTCACGCGCGCTGCGCGCGGCCCCCCGAAGCTCGATCGCAGGGTGTACCCGAGATCGGCACCCGGTGGCAAGACACGATGCGCGCCTCAATTCGCGGCGGGGTCCTCGGCGAGGCGGCGCAAGTTCTCTCGCTCTTCGAGCACCTGCTGTGGGTGGCGCGCCGACTCGGTGCAGTGACCGGTGGCGTAGGCGCCGAGGCCGGAGACGAGCGAGCCGCACTCCTCGATGGCGCGCGCGAGGGTCTCCGCGCCGCGCTCGAGCACGGGGCCCTGGCACGCGTCGAGCTCGGACTGGCACTGCGCGCGGTAGGCGGCGTCGCGCACGTAGCGCATGTCGCGGCCCGCGCCCCGG
>SHBB01000105.1 GCA_004213565.1 Sandaracinaceae bacterium | reverse complement strand
GGCGGCCATCCTCGGCGCCGGCACGGGCGACGACGCGCTCGTGGCGCAGCTCTTCGAGAGCGCGAGCCGTCACCCGAGCTTCGGCATGGCGGCGCGTTATCACCGCGCTCGCGCGCTCGAGCGGCTCGGCCGGCTCGACGAAGCGCGCGCCGAGTACGCCGCGATCGTGACCGAGGACAGCGAGCGGCTGCCCTACTACGCGATGTGGTCGCGGCAGCGGCTGCGTGAGACCGGCCACGTCGACACGCCCACGCCGCGCGAGCTGGCCGCGCTCCCCTCGATCGGCATCAGCTGCACCTCCGGCCCGTACAGCCCCGCGCTCGGAAAGACCGGCGGGCTCGAGGGCGCCAGAGACGTCAGCTGCACGCTCCCGATGCCGTCCAACCCGTACTCGGAGGAGCCTGCCGAGGACGACGCCGCGACGCCCCGGGGCGAAGACTCCGAGTCGCTCCCCGACCCGCTCGCGGAGGCGGACGAGGCCGCGGCGGCGCTCGAGCGTGCGGAGGCCGAGGCCCGCCCGAACATCGCGCTGAGTGAGGCGGAGATCCTCGAGCGGCTCGGGCCCGTGGCCGAGGCGCACGGCGAGACCTTCCCCTGGCTGGCGCGCGCGATGGATCTCGTCCGGCTCGGCGAGACGGACGCCGCGGCGGACGAGCTGCACGAGACGTACATCACCTGGCGCGAGGCGACGGGCGGCGGCAGCCTGCGCGCGTCCCTGGCGGGCGTGATGCGCGGCGGCTCCCCGCCCCGTCACCGCGTCGCGATGGACACCTGGCGAGGGCGCCGTCGCTTCCCCGCGGCCCCGCGAGAGACGCTGGCCCTGGTGTGCGCCGCGCTCGGCGACCACGGGCTCGCCATCCGGTTCGGAGGCGGCTTCGGCGTCTCGGGGCCTCGGCCTCGCGCCTACGCCGACATCGTCGAGGCGGCCGCGGCGCGCCACGGCGTGGAGCCGGAGCTGCTCTTCGCGGTGATGCGCGTCGAGAGCGTCTACAACCCGCGCATCATCAGCTACGCGGGCGCCGTCGGGCTGATGCAGATCATGCCGCGCACGGGCACCCTCATCGCACGCGCGCGACGGCAAGACGACTTCACGGTCGACCAGCTGCTGGAGCCCGAGATCAACATCGACATGGCGGCGTGGTACCTCGCGTCGCTCATCGAGCGCTTCGAGGGCCGCCTGCCCCTCGCCATCGCGAGCTACAACGGCGGCCCCCACAACGTGCGCCGCTGGATGCGGGACCACTCCCCGGACATGCCGCTCGACGCCTTCCTCGAGCGCATCCCCTTCGCGCAGACCCACCGCTACGTGCGCCGCGTGATGACGCACTACGAGGCCTACAAGGCCCAGCGCGGAGAGCGCCTCGCCGCGGTCGACGTCCGGCTCCCCGACCTCGACCCCGACACCGTCGCGTTCTGAGCAGGTCCGCTGTTCAGCGGGGTCGCCCTCCGGGAGCGGCCTCCCAGCGCCTCTCGCCCGGAGGATGACAAAGACAATCGACGGCGACAAGGCTTGTTCTTCGCCGATTCGAGCGCACGCTCTCGTCTCTCGGAGGGCGGATGACGGACGCGGTGAAGCGGTGGTGGGAGTCGCTGGACGACGACGCGCGCGAGGCGCTGAGGGCGCTCGACGACCCACGCCGAGACGACGTGGCGCTGGCGTGGGACGAGGAGCGCAGGGCGTTCGAGGCGCTGCCCATCGAGGTGGTCGGGCGCTTCGTCGACCCGGAGGACGCGAGGGACGACGCGCTCGCGCGGCAGCAGCTGCTCGAGTACGTGAACGCGCACCCCGAGCTCGAGTTCTTTCTGCGGGAGCGGCGCTTCATATCTGCCGCGCGCACGCCGCCGCGCGGTCGGTGCTCCGGAGCGGTGTGATCCCTGCGGGCTTCGAGTGTCCCCTGCGGGAGCGCTCGTGCCCGTTCGAGCGAGCGCTCGCGCAAGGGGAAGGGAGCGTCACGCTGGCGCTCCGCGCGAAGCCGCCGCCCGCTCGCGTCCCTGACGCCATGGAGTAGGCTCGGGGTATGAGCGAGAGCCTCCAGGACCGGTACGCGCCTCACAACGCGTGCTTCGGGTGCGGCCCGTCCAACGACAAGGGGCTGCGCATCAAGAGCATGGTCGAGGAGAACGAGGTCGAGGGCGACGAGGTGGTCGCGCGCTGGCGCCCCGAGGAGCACCACCAGGCGTTCCCGGGCGTGCTCAACGGCGGCATCTGCGGCGCGCTGCTCGACTGCCACTCGAACTGGACGGCGGCCTACGCGCTGATGAAGGCGGCGGGAGACGAGAGCCCGCCATGCACGGTGACGGCGGACTTCCACGTGACCCTGAAGCGCCCGACGCCGATGGACGTGGAGCTGCTCCTGCGCGCGCGCGCCGTCGAGGTGAAGGGACGGAGCGCGGTGATCGAGGCGACGCTGGAGGCGAACGGGAAGGTCACCGCGACGTGCCGCGGGACGTTCGTCGCGGTGACCGAAGGCCACCCGGCCTACCATCGCTGGTAGGCCTCAGGTCATCGCGGGCGGGTCGTTCCCCGGATCCCCGGCGGGCGGCCGCTCGTCCGGCTCGATCATCGGCGGCTTCTCGGGCGGCGGGGGCACCACTGGTGGCTCGTCGTCGTCCGGCTCCTCGGCCGGCGGCTTCTTCTTCGGCGGCGTGATCGGCTCCTCGTCGGAGCCGGGTCCGCCGGGCATGTCCTCGGGACGCTCGGGAATTCTGGGGTCACCCATGTCCTCTCTATAAGTCCTGTGAGCCGGTTGCCGAGCCTCGGACCTCAATTACCTTGATGCCGATGATGAACCCGAGTCTCCCCCTGGTGGCGTCGTCGCTGGCGCTGCTCCTGTCCGGCTGCCTGGTCGAGGAGCAGGGGCAAGTCGCCGCGAGCCAGACCGGCGCCCTCCTCGAGCCTCCCGCCGTGCGCGGCGACACGCTCGCGTTCTCCGTCGAGGGCTGCGGCCAGCCGCTCCGTGACGGGCGCGCGCTCGCTCGCCAGCCCTACGTGCAGCTCGTCGACGCGGACTCCGCCAGCGTGCTGTGGACGGAGAACGCAGCGCACGACTTCATCGTCTGGCGGCCGGGCGAGACCCCGCGCGAGGTCGACTCGCGGATCGAGGAGACCACCTTCCTCGGCGCCGACCGTGCGCAGCGGCAGGTCGATCTCCGTGGGCTCGAGCCGGGCGCGCTCCACTGCTACGCGCTGCGGGACGAGGACGGAGCGCTCCTCGGCCCGTTCGGCTTCCGGACCGCGCCGGCCAGCGCCGACAGCGAGATCGACGTGATGGTCTTCGGCGACTCGGGCCGCGGCTTCCCCGACCAGTACGTGCTGGCCGATCAGATGCTCACCGCGCCCGTCGACCTGATCATCCACACGGGCGACATCGCCTACCCGAACGGCACGCTGCAGGAGTTCGAGGACTACACCTTCGACGTCTACGCGGATCTGTTCTCGTCGATCCCGTTCGTCCCCGCGAGCGGCAACCACGACTACGGGACGGCCAACGCCGGCCCTTACCGCGAGGTCTTCGCCCTGCCCGAGAACGGCGGCGAGCGAGGCCACGAGCGCTGGTTCTCGTTCGACTGGGGCCCGGCGCACTTCGTCGCGCTCGACACGGAGGTCAACGGCTCCGACCAGATCGCGTGGCTCGCCGAAGATCTCGCGCGCGCCGACCGGCCCTGGAACATCGTCTACGCACATCGCCCGCCGTACTCCTCCGGCCCGCACGGCGGCGACGGCGGCTTCGAGGCGCGCTACGGCGACATCCTGCGCGAGCACGGCGTGAAGCTCGTCTTGACGGGCCACGACCACCACTACGAGCGCTTCCACCCCATCGACGGGATCACCTACGTCGTCACCGGCGGGGGCGGCGCGGGCACGCGCACCGTCGCTCCTGGACCGCTCACCGCGTTCGCGGAGTCGGTCACGCACTTCGTCACGCTCCACGTCTCGCCGGACGAGATCCGGGTGCACGCCATCGACGCGGTGGGCCGGGAGTTCGACGGCGCGCGCATCACGCGCTGATTCACTCGCGCGCGGGGCGCGGCCAGAGCCCGTAGAGCCAGAGCGGCGCGAACGCGATCGCCTCCACGGCGAGGACGTAGAGCCCGCGCGCGGAGAGCATGCCCGCGCCGATGGGCGCGACGGGGATCGGCCGCACCGGCGCGAAGAGGCGCGCGTCCGAGAAGGGCCAGAGCAAGGCGGCGCCGAGCCCGCCGTCGGTGAGCGTGTCGAGCAGCCCGTGGCTCGCGGCCACGCCGAAGGCGATCACGCCCAGCCGCAGCCGCTCCGCGGGCGCGCGCGCGAGGGGCACACAGAGCGCGCCGAGCAGGAGCGCGACGAGCAGCGAGTGGCTCGCGCCGCGGTGCCCGAGCGGCGCTCCGTACGGCACGCCGAACGCGAAGCCGATGACGTCGAGGTCCGGGAGCAGCGACAGCGCGCTGAAGCCGAGCATCGCCCGGAGCGCAGGATCGCGGCGCGCGTGCAGCCGCCCCGCGGCGAGGCCGACCGCCACGTGTCCGAGACTCGCCATGGGGGGAGCATGTCACGGGTCGACCCGTGCGCGCGCGGCCGGCCCGGTCGTGTCAGCGCGCCACGTTTTCGTTCCGAAGACCTGCGCCGTCGGCCCGTCCAGACGGGCGGCACGTCGCTTGCGGTTCTCCCCCTGCGCCCTCCGGGGCGGAAAGGACGAACATGAAGAACATCGAGAAGAAGAAGAACGAAGGCAAGGTCGAGCAGGTGAAGGGCAAGGTGAAGGAGAAGGCCGGAGAGGTCGTCGGCAACGACGACATGAAGCGCCGCGGCAAGGCCGAGGCCGCCAAGGGTGACGCCAAGGAGAAGACGGCCCGGACCGCGGGCAAGGTCGGTGGCAAGGCCAAGGAGCTCGCCGGCAAGGCCGAAGAGAAGGTCGGCGACTTGACGAACGAGGAGTCGACCAAGGCGCGCGGCAAGGCTCGCAAGCTCGAAGGCCAGGCCGAGCAGTCCGCCAACCGCTGAGGCAGGCCCAACGTGAACCACGCGGTCGAGACGCGCGGCGCCCAGCGCTGCGCGTCTTCGCGTATGCTCGACGCGTGAAGCCGCGATCACGTTACCTCGCCCGGCTGCGCCGACGAGACGGCGGTGGGTGCGTCGCGTACGACCCGTGGCCCACCGCCGCGGACGTGGCCGACGCCGTCTCCCCACCGTACGAGGGGGCTGGCGAGGCGGGCGACTGGGCCGAGGTCGTCGTCTCGGACGGGGTCGCGCGCGGCGCCGTCTACGCGAGGGCGGGCTCCGCGCTCGCGTCGCTGATCGACATCGCGGCCCGCCACGGGCTGGACCCGGTCTTCCCGCCCGCGGTCGAGCGCGAGGTGGAGGCGCTCTTCGAGGGCGCCGGAGAGGCCCCGCCGGGGACCGACGATCCGGGCCTCGCCGACCTGAGCGAGCTGCCCTTCGTGACCATCGACAACGAGAGCTCGCGCGATCTCGACCAGGCGCTGCATCTCTCGCGCGACGGGGACGGCTACCGCGTCCGCTACGCGCTCGCCGACGCGAGCTACTACGTGCGGCCGGGCACCGCGCTCTTCGACGAGGCGCTCGCGCGCGGCTCGAGCTTCTATCTGCCGGGCTGGATGGTGCCGATGCTCCCGCGTCGCCTGAGCGAGGATCTGGTCTCGCTCAACCCCGGCGTGCCGCGCCGCGCGTTCGTGTTCGACATGCACGTCGACGGCGACGGCCGCTGCACGCGGACGCTCGTGATCCGCGCGCGCATCCAGAGCCAGGCGAAGCTCAGCTACGACGGCGTGCAGGCCTGGCTCGAGCGCCCCCAGAGCGCGACGGCCCCGTGGAGCGACAGCCTGCGCTTGCTCGCGGAGGTGGGACAGAAGCGCATCGAAGACGCGACCGAGCGAGACGTGGTGCGACATCGACGCCGCTCGGTCGAGGTCGGGCTCGAGGCCGGCGTCGAGGGGCTGCGCTCGTTCGTCATGGACTCGGCCATGCGCAACGACGTCGAGCGGTACAACGAGCAGATCTCGCTGCTCTGCAACGTCGAGGGCGCGAAGCTCCTCGCCGCCGCGCGCGACGACGCGGGCATGCAAGCCATCTTTCGGGTTCACCCCTCGCCACCGGCCGCTCGCCTCGAGGGGTTTCAGGCGATGACGGAGACGCTGGGCGCCCTGCACGGCCTCGCTCCCTGGCGGCGCGGCGAGCAGAGCCTGGCCGCGTACCTCGCGTCGTTGCCCTGGGAGGGCGAGCGCGCCCGCGCGAGCCGGGCGATCCAGCGACAGGCGATCCTGATCAACGTGCGGTCGACGTTCAGTGACGAGGCGGCCGAGCACCACGGGGTGGGCGCGCCGGTCTACGCGCGCTTCAGCTCCCCGATGCGCGAGATCGTCGGCGTGTTCCTGCACAAGGAGCTCTGGGAGAGCCTGCACGGCGAGTCGCTGAAGGCGGAAGGCGCCCCGGATGACGAGACCCTCCGCGCCGCGGTCATCGAGGCGGCGAACCGGAGCAAAGCCCTGCAGCGCCGGCTGACCGCGCTCGGCAACCGGCTCGCGATCGATCAGCTCTTCGCGCGCGACGTCGAGGCCGAGACCGCGCCGACGCGGCGGGGCACCGTCATGGGGCTCACCCACGGCAAGCTCCACCTCCAGCTCGACGACCCGGCGATCGACGTGAAGCTCTATCGCGCCGACCTCGAGCGGGCCCTCGGCGTCGAGCTCCGCCTGACCGACGGCGACACCGCGTGGCGCGTGCGGGGAGACGACGGTCGCGAAGTGGCGCAGGTCGGGGCGCCGCTCGACGTGCGGGTCTCCCACCGCGACGTGGGGCGGGATCGCTGGGTCCTCCTACCGCTCCGTGCCCCCGCGCGCAGCTGAGGCGCGCAGCCTCGCGTCGGGCTCGCAGCCCCGCCCATCCGGCCCCTCGGTACGCCGCTTGCGGAACCCCGGGGCATGGCAACGAACCTGTTGAACGACGCCCGAGCCCGCGTCCCCGTCGACGTCGCGCTCGCGCAGCGGAGCGAGAGCAACTTCTACGCGGCCTTCGACGGCACGGTGGGGATCTTCTGGGCCACCTACGAGCCGATCCCCGTCGGCACGCGCGTCTCCGTGACCCTGATCCTGCCGGGCGGCGTCGAGCTCGTGCGGGACGCGGTCGCCAACTGGGAGCGCGGCCCGGTCGAGGACGGCTGGCCTGGCGTGGGGCTCCAGTTCGAGGAGCTGGACTCTCACCTGCTGGATCGCATCCGGAGCTTCGCGCGATTCCGCGAGCCCATGTACGTGCCCGCCCGCTCCCTGCGCCGCGAGGCCTACGCGCAGGCCGTATGACGCGCGCGCGACCTCGGCGCGGAGCGCGCCGAGGCCGCAGCGGGTCTCCACGCCAGCCTCAGTCGACCACGTCGAAAGCGCGCCGCGCGATCTCCCGCCCGTCGGGGTGTCGCACCACCGCGTGCCAGCGACCGGTCGTGTAGACGTGCCGGGTGAAGGCCCAGGTGCGCCAGCGCGGCGTGCCCGCCGGGATGTCCAGCGAGACGTGCCCCACGCTCTCGCCGGACGCCGGCTCGAAGGTGACCTCCACCGCCACGTCCTCCCCGGTCTCGTTCACCGCCTCGACGAACGCGTAGACGCGACGCTGCGCGCCGACCTCGAACACGTCGTCCGCGCCCGTCGGCTCGTGGCCAGAGACGCCGCTCGCCACGACCAGGCGGCGCACGCGTAGGCGGCCCTCGGCGAGGGTCGGCGCGTACGGATCACGCGCGGGCGCCTCCTCGGCGACCGGGAGCGGGGCCACGACCGGATCCCGATGTGTGTTCGTCATCGGCATCTCGAGCTCGGGGGAAGGGATGGTGGCGACCGGGGCCTCGGTCTCCCTTGCCTCGGCGCGCGACGTGTCCGCCCCCGACGACGCCCAGAAGGCGAAGCCGACGATCAGGCCCAGCGCGGTGAGCAGACCGGCGACGCCGCCGGCGAGGAGCTTCAGGTTGGTCTTCATGATTCCTCCGTTCGTCGGCGGAGAGCTTCGCGCCGACGACGGTGAGGAGAGCAGCGATCGTGCCGCTCACAGACCCGGTTGAAATCATGGAAGAAACACCCGCCGCCACGCCCCCGACCGTGGCTCGCCGGACGCGCTCGCGCGTCAGCGCCGCCGCAGCCGCTGGGGAGACGCCTTCGGCACGCGCTCGATCAGGCCGCGCGCCTCGAGATCGAGCTTCACCGTCGTCGTGTACCAGCCGATCGACGCGCCCTCGAAGACCGCCTCCGGCAGGAGCGGCTTCACCCGCTCGGCGAGCTCCCCGAAGGGCACACCCTCTTCGCCCTCCGGGATCACCTCGAGCAGCGCGCTCTTCATCGCCTCGTACTTCTCGCGATCGATGGTGCCGTCACTTCGGCCGGTGTTGACGTTCAACACTTCCTGACGCGCGCTCTGTCGCTGGGCCTTCATCGCTCCCCCTCCTTCCGGAAACGCGCGGCCACCCGCGCGGTGATCGTCTCGACCAGCGCCCCCAGCCCGGCGCGCTCGCGCTCGCTTACCGTCGCGACGTCGTCTCCGCGCGCGAGGCGATCGAGCACCGCGGGGAGTCGCTCGTCGAACATCTTCCCGAAGCCGCCCTGCAGGATGAAGCTCGTCAGGATCGCCGGGACCCCCTCGAACCCCGACTGCTCGAAGAGCAGCTCCGTGCCCCCCGCGACCGGCGCCAACGTGAACGTGACGCGCGTGTCGATCTGCCCGCCGCGCCACGACCAGACCATCCGGCGCGGCGTCTCCAGCTCCAGGACCTCGCAGTGCACGACGCCGTCGAAGCCCGGCGCCGGATCCGTGCGGAAGTTGAATCGATGGCCGACGCGGGGCGCGAAGTCGTTCGGCATCAGCCACGCCGCGAGGGACTCCCTGGAGGTCAACGCCTCCCACACGCGCTCGGGCGGGTGGGGATAGTGCACGCGCTTGCGAATCGAGCGCGCCATCACGTCACCTCCGCGTCGAGGAAGCGCCCGAGCGCGTCCAGCTTGTCGTCCCAGAACCGCTCATAGTGCTGGACCCAGTCGTAGACCTCCCGCAGCGGCTCCGGCGCGACGCGGTAGAGCCGGCGCCGTCCATCCTTGCGCGGCGTCACGAGCCCCGCCGTGCGCAGGACCTTGAGGTGCTGACTCATCGCGGGCTGACTCATCGGGAAGGCGTCGGTCAGCTCACCCACGCTCCGCTCGGACTCGGCGAGCAGATCGAGGATCGCGCGCCGCGTCGGGTCGCCGATGGCCTTGAAGACGGAGGCGCCGGGTGAAGCGTCCATGGCGACCATCATATAAGCACGTGCTTATATGTCAACCGCTCGGAGCGAACGCGCTACGCTCGCGCGGTGACGGAATACGCCGCTGACCTGAGGAGCATCGAAGCCGCGCGCGAGCGCATCGCGCCGCACGTCCACCGCACGCCCGTGATGACCTGCGGCACCCTGGACCGCCGCGCGGGCAAGCGGCTCTTCTTCAAGTGCGAGAACCTCCAGCGCGGCGGCGCGTTCAAGGCCCGGGGCGCGCACAACGCCATCCTGGCGCTGAGCGACGAGGCCGCCGCGGTCGTCACGCACTCGAGCGGCAACCACGCCCAGGCCGTCGCCATCGCGGCGCGCACCCGCGGCGTACCCGCGCACATCGTCATGCCGACCGACGCGCCGCGGGTGAAGCGCGCCGCCGTCGAGAGCTACGGCGCCACCGTGCACCCGTGCGAGCCCACCATCGAGGCGCGGGCGGAGACCGCGGCGCGCGTGTGCGAAGAGACCGGCGGCACCCTCATCCCCCCCTTCGACCACCCCGACGTCATCGCGGGCCAGGGCACCGTGGCGCTCGAGCTGCTCGAGCAGGTCGACGACCTGGACGCCGTCATCGTCCCTTGCGGGGGCGGCGGCCTGATCTCCGGCGTCGCCCTGGCGCTCCGGGAGAAGGCGCCGCACGTCCGCGTCTTCGGCGCGGAGCCCAGCGGCGCCGACGACGCCTACCGCAGCAAGAAGACCGGCGAGCGCGTCCTCCGCCACACCCCGAAGACCGTCGCCGACGGCCTCAAGACGCCCCTGGGCGACCTGACCTGGCCCGTCGTCCGTGACCTCGTGGAGGACATCTTCCTCGTCGACGACCTCCTCCTCGTCCCCGCCATGAAGCTGATCTTCGAGCGCATGAAGCTCGTGGTCGAGCCGAGCGGCGCCATCGGCCTCGGCGTGGCCCTCGGCGCCGCCTTCCGCGCCGTCGACGCCGAGCGCGTCGCGATCGTCTTCACCGGCGGCAACGTCGACCTCGACGCCCTCCCCTGGACCCGCGCCCGCCCTCGCTGACGCGCTCGACCACGCAGTTGCTCTGGCCCGACTGAGCCTGGACTCCCGCGGCGCCGCGTCTAGCTCCTCTCGAGACGCGAAAACGAAGGAGAATCCATGGAGTACGTCGAAGTCCAAGGCTCGCGAGTCCCGAAGCTCGGGCTCGGGACCTGGCAGCTCGAAGGGGAGCTGTGCCGCACGATGGTCGAGAAGGCCATCGCGATGGGGTACCGCCACATCGACACCGCGCAGGCCTACGCGAACGAGGCGAAGGTGGGCGCCGGCATCGCGGCCAGCGGGGTGGACCGCGAGGACCTCTGGGTCACGACGAAGGTCTGGATGGACAACGCCGCCGCCGACGCGGTCGTCAAATCCACCCACGACAGCCTCCGCCGACTCGGGCTCGACCACGTGGACCTGCTGCTGATCCACTGGCCCAGCGAGAAGGTGCCGCTCAGCGAGACGCTCGGCGCGATGGAGAAGCTCATGCGCTCGGGAGAGACGCGATACATCGGGGTGAGCAACTTCCCGCCGTCGCTGCTCCGGGAGTCGCTCGAGATGGCGCCGCTGCAGTGCATCCAGGTGGAGCACCACCCGTACCTGGCCCAGGACGAGATCCGCCAGCTGGCCGAGCGGCGCGAGCTGATGCTCACCGCCTACAGCCCGCTCGCGCGCGGCGAGGTCATGGAGGACGAGACCCTGCAGGCGATCGCCGAGGAGACGGGCAAGAGCCCCGCCCAGGTGGTCCTGCGCTGGCTGACCCAGCACCGGAACGTCGCCGCGATCCCGAAGTCGAGCTCGGTCGAGCACCTCAAGAGCAACCTCGAGATCTTCGACTTCGAGCTCGACGCGGGGCAGGCCAACCGGATCGCCAAGCTGGCGGAGGGCAAGCGCCTCATCGACCCCGACTTCGCGCCGCAGTGGGAGCGCTGAAGCGCCCCTGATGAGGGACAATTCTGGGCCCTCGCCGAGGAGGGCCGGCGACCCCATGACCCGGGCGTCGCGGGAGGCCGTCGAGACTGCTCTCGACGGCCTTTGACCCCCTCGGGGGGGCGTGCTAGATGGCGCGCGCACCAGCTGGGCCCCCAGGTCCAGCGAGCCTTTCCTCGCCGGACCCGAACCGGCGACGTCACGCACCTCGAAAGAAGCAGGAGCGAGCATGTCCGAGTCTGCCAACGGTCAGATCACCCAGGTCATCGGTCCCGTCGTCGACGTGGAGTTTCCCCCGGGCCAGCTCCCCGAGCTGCTGACCGCCCTGCGCGTGTCCAACAAGGGCATCAGCGCCGACGCCGACAACCTCGTCCTCGAGGTCGCCCAGCACCTCGGTGAGGGCACCGTCCGCGCGATCGCCATGGACACCACGGACGGCCTCGTCCGCGGTCAGGCGGTGAAGAACACCGGCTCCCCCATCTCGATGCCGGTCGGCGAGGCCTGCCTCGGCCGCATCCTCAACGTCGTGGGCGAGCCCGTGGACGGCAAGGGCCCGGTCGACGCCAAGCAGCACGACCCGATCCACCGCCAGGCGCCCGAGTTCGTCGACCAGTCGACCACGGTCGAGGTCTTCGAGACGGGCATCAAGGTGCTCGACCTCATCGCCCCCTACCGGAAGGGCGGCAAGATCGGCCTCTTCGGCGGCGCCGGCGTGGGCAAGACGGTCCTGATCCTCGAGCTCATCAACAACGTGGCCAAGAGCCACGGCGGCGTGAGCTGCTTCGCGGGCGTCGGCGAGCGCACCCGCGAGGGCACCGACCTCATGATCGAGATGACCGAGTCGAAGCTCGACACGGGCGAGTCGGTCATCAGCAAGGCGGCCCTGGTCTACGGCCAGATGAACGAGCCGCCCGGCGCGCGCGCCCGCGTGGCCCTGAGCGCGCTGACGGTCGCCGAGCACTTCCGCGACCGCGAGGGCCAGGACGTCCTCCTCTTCATCGACAACATCTTCCGCTTCACCCAGGCGGGCTCCGAGGTGTCGGCGCTCCTGGGCCGGATCCCGAGCGCCGTCGGCTACCAGCCCACGCTCGGCACCGAGATGGGCCAGCTCCAGGAGCGCATCACCTCGACCACCAAGGGCTCCATCACGTCGGTGCAGGCCATCTACGTCCCGGCCGACGACCTGACGGACCCGGCGCCGGCGACCACCTTCGCCCACCTCGACGCCACCACGGTGCTCAGCCGCTCCATCGCCGAGCTGGGCATCTACCCGGCCGTCGATCCGCTCGACAGCAACTCGACGCTGCTCGACCCCGGCGTCGTCGGCGAGCGCCACTACAAGGTCGCCCGCGACGTGCAGGAGACCCTGCAGCGCTACAAGGACCTCCAGGACATCATCGCCATCCTCGGGATGGACGAGCTGTCGGAGGAGGACCGCGCCACGGTCGACCGCGCCCGGAAGATCCAGAAGTACCTCTCGCAGCCCTTCTTCGTCGCCCAGCAGTTCACCGGCATGGAAGGCAAGTACGTCACCCTCGAAGAGACCATCAGCGGCTTCGAGGAGATCCTCAGCGGCTCCCTCGACCACGTCCCGGAGCAGGCCTTCATCTACAAGGGCAGCATCGACGAGGTGAAGGAAGCGGCCGCGAAGATGAAGAAGGAGGGCTGAGGCCATGGCCGACGCCGAGCTCCTCAGGCTCGAGATCGCCACCCCGGTCGGGCTGGCGCTCCAGACGGAGTGCGAGTCGATCGCCGCGCCCAGCGTGGAGGGCGAGTTCGGGGTCTACCCGGGCCACCTCCCGCTCCTGGCGGCGCTGCGCTCCGGCGTGGTGAAGTACGAGGTCGAAGGTCGGTCGCTGCTCGCGGCGGTCGGTCCGGGCTTCGTCGAGGCCGGGCCGGAGAAGGTGCTCCTGCTCACCAACAGCTTCGCGCTCCCCGAGCAGGTCGACGTCGAC
The DNA here is from genome assembly GCA_004213565.1 of Sandaracinaceae bacterium. Classification (GTDB taxonomy): domain Bacteria; phylum Myxococcota_A; class Polyangia; order Polyangiales; family Sandaracinaceae; genus JAVJQK01. Next base: position 7,167 of record SHBB01000105.1, on the reverse strand, counting down.
TCGGTCCGCGCGGAGCTGCAGGCGGCGGAGGAGAGGCTGGACGGCCTCGACCCCGACGCGCCCCGCTCGGACATGGAAGAGGTCCAGCGGGACATCGAGTGGGCCCACGCCCGCCTGGCCATCGCCGCTCACGACTGAGCGAGCGACCGAGAGCCCGCCCAGAGTGGGTCAGGGACAGGTCGAGGGGTTGACCCCCGGCACGGTGACGGCGCTGGTGACTCCGCCGGCGTCGGCTCGCCACGCCTGGATCAACTCCGCGAAGGAGACGGGCGTCCCCGACACCTCCACGCGCACCGCGTAGGTGTTCGGGCCGTCGCTCAGCGTCTCGTGCTTCGGACAGGCCGGACCGTAGACCCCCGGCGAGCGCGTCATCGACGCCCCCTCGTTGGCGGTCCGCGGGAGGTCTGGCAGAGCGACCAGCTGCTCCGAGACCAGCTCGGCGAACAGGCCGATGTCGATCGCCGCGCCACCCCGCTCCGGCACGGAGAAGCCGCGCTCCGCCATCCCGCCGCCGATGAGGCTGTCGGTCAGTCCCATGCGGAGAATGAAGGGCGTCGTGACGTGATGCTCGATCACGTAGGCGTTGTCGGTGCAACGAAAGCCGTCTGGCGACCCCTCGGCGGCGTGCCAGGCGTCGCAGCTGTCATCGAGCGAGGGCGCCCAGATCGCGCGCTTGGCCGCGTCGTCCGCGCGCGAGAACGCCTCCCACGTGCAGAGCCCCTCCGCGCACAGGCTCGACGAGGAGAAGTCCAGGCGATCCAGCCGGACGCCGTAGATGGAGTCGATGAGCCCGTACACGCTGAGCGGACAGGTGGCCCCGTCGCAAGCGACGTTGTGCTCGCGGAGGTCCGCCGCGACGCGGTCGAGATTGTAGATGACGCCCGCGCCGCCCGCCGACGCGCCCGCCAGCACGACCTCGTCGGCCTCGTCGAGGTCGGGCAGCGCGTCGGGCCCGGCCATGACCGAGCCCGCTTCACCGCGGAGCGTCGCGACGACCGCGTCGACGATGGACGCGCCCTGGAACGCGGCGCGGAAACGAACCGGCTCCGCGTCGATGGGATGGGTGGCGTCCAGCTCGACCTCGGCCTGCCGACCCGTCCAGAGGTCCGAGCTGCAGTAATGAACGAAGACGTGGTTCCAGGTTTGGAACGGGTTGTCCGGACGCGCCGCGAGGACGCCTTCGGCGCGGGTCCCGGCCTCCGGCGCGAACTGGGAGCTGAGCTTGTCCGCGCCGAAGTTCGTACCCTCGCTGCACCAGCGCTGCGCGCAGCTGTCCGGGCTGGAACACGCTCCGCCCCCCTGGAGCTGAATGAGCCAGCGGGCCGCGCTCCCCGGCGCGCTCGCGCGCCGTACGTAGAACACCGCGCCGGTCCCGTCGGCGCAGCGTGCCTCGGGAAACACATCGAGGTCGATGTCGACCCGGCGCAGATCCATGCCCCGCGCGGTCCCGCCAGCCTCGCCCGGCCGCGTGCAGGAGGCGAGCGCTTCCCCGATCCACGCGACCGGAGCCACGCTCGCGTCCTCGCCCGCGTCCTCGCGCGACGCGGCGTCCCGTTCGATCGCGCCATCGGGGGGAAGACCGCCGGCGTCGGTCCCCGCCTCCCCGTCACAGGCGCCCAGTATCAGGAGCGCGGTCAGCGTCATGCACGCGCTGCTCGTCGGGATGAGACTCATGGCGTCGATTCTACAGGACGGTGAGCGCGCTCCCACACGTCGACTTTCCTCCTCGCGCGACCCGCGTAAGCTCAGCGTCATGCGGAAGCCTCTCGCACTCCTGGTCCTGTTGCTCTTGCCAGGCTGCCCCGGTCGGGGCGGCCCCGAGCTGCCTCCCGACGTGGGCATGTCGCACCAGGGCGGCCCCTCGAGCGGCGGCGACGGCGCGCGCGTCGTGCCGGAGGAGAACCAGGAGCCGGTGGACGTCGGGACGCGGGTCTGGGCGAACTACCACGACACCGGGTTCTACTTTCACGGGGTCGTGGTCGAGCGGCGCGAGGACGAGCACCGCGTGATCTACGGCGACGGCGCGAGCGAGTGGCTGCCGGCCGCCGCGCTCCGTCCGGACGCGCTCGGTGAGGAGGCGCGGGTCCACGTGCGGCCGAGCTACGAGGGCGAGTTCCTCGAGGCGACGGTGCTGCGGCGGCTGGGCGACGCGATCTACGTGCACTCCGCGTCGGGTCAGGAGCGCTGGACGGCGCTGCCCCACGTGCGCTTCGCGGGGGGTGACCGGCGCGTGCCGGTGGCGGGCGAGCCCCCGGCCGAGCTGCCCCGGCCCGAGGCGGTCGACGTCGGGGCGCGGGTGCTCGTGAACTACGCCCACCAGGGGCTGCGCTTCGTCGGCACGGTCACCGCGGTGGCCGAGGACGGCCGCTACCACGTGGTCTACCTCGACGGAGAGAGCGGATGGGTCGCCGCGCGCGACATCGAGCTCGAGGCGGTGGGCGAGGGGACGATCGTGCACGTGCGCCGGACCTGGGAGCCCGCGGAGTGGGTGCGGGGGCGCGTGGCCCAGCGGGTCGGGTCGGCGCTCCGGGTGGAGCTGGACGACGGCGGCGTGGCGTGGACCTCGCTCCTGCGCATCCGGCTCCCCGAGCCGAGCCCGGCCGCGCCGGCCGCTGCAGATGACGGCGCGAGCGAGGCGACCACCCCCGCCGAGTGACGGGATGTCTCAAGGATCGCGCGGCCCCGCCGATGATCCCACCACGATGATCGCCTCCGCCACGCCCTCGACCGCACCCAGGGTGCTCCTCGTGGACGACGACGAGAGCGTCGTGCATGCACTGACCCGCCTCCTCGGTCGCGCTGGGTGGGAGGTCCGGTCGTCCGAGCGCGCCTTCGGGGTCCTGAACCTGGTGGCGGAGTATCGGCCGCACGTGATCGTGCTCGACGTGGTGATGCCCGGGCTCGACGGCGGCCAGCTCACGGAGCTGCTGCGAAGCGACCCCGAGCTGGCCCGGACCCGGGTGGTCCTGCACTCCGGGATGGACCCGATGGAGCTCGAGCAGCGCGCCAGGCTGGTCGAGGCCGACGGCTTCGTCTCCAAGGGCGGCCGGCCCGCGGATCTGCTCGAGACGCTCCGCCAGTTCGCGGCCTGAGCGCGAGCTCTCTACTCGCAGATGGTGGCTTCGGGGGCGCAAGCGCCCGCGCCGTCGCACTCGCGGCAGCCGCAGGTCTCCGCGCTCGTGACGGGCTCGAGCTCCACCACGACCGCGCCGTCGACCTCCTCGAAGCGCGCGATGGTGCAGCCGTAGAGGACGAGGCCGCAGCTCGCGTCGCGACCGATGGCCGAGAGCGCCCAGCGCCCGGGCGGCGTCTCTCCGATCACGCGCCCCATGCCCTCCGCGACCGGGAAGCTCTGCACGTGCGCGAGCCGGCCGCGCTCCACGGCCCGCGCCGCGTCGTCGGCGCTCGGGCAGACCCCGACGTCCATGCGCTCGAGCCGAACCTCGATCTGCGCCAGCTCAGGTGGGAGCGCGATGCCCCCGTCGGCGTCGCGGGGCGCGCGCAGCTCGATCTGCAGCGCCTGCTCCTGCGTGCAGCCCAGGCCGAGCAGGCCGAGCAGCGCGAGGCTCAGCGCGACCCTTCTCATCGGATCACCGGCGCGTCGAGCACGTAGCGGGTGCCGCTCGCGCTGAAGGCCACCGCCACCGCGACGCCGACCACGACCAGGCCGACGCCGACCCAGAACCAGGGGCTCTCGATGGCCGGCGTGCCCTCCTCGGCCGGCTCCTCCGGCTCGGGCGTCAGATCGGGGTCCGGCGTCGGCGCGGGCGCGGGCTCTTCGGGAGCCAGGCGGCCCGCCTGCGCGACGAGGTTGCCGTGGGTGTCGAGGGCGCGCACCTCGATGGGGCGCGCGTCGGCGGGCGGGTCGACCTCACGCGGCTCCCCGTCCCAGGAGAGCGTCCGCTCGAAGCCCCGACCGCGCACCTCGAGCACCCGCACGAGCGTGTCCGGCGCGTCGGCCACGCGAACCCCGATCGGCGCGTCGTCGTCGCTGACCTCGAGGACCACGCGCACGCCGCGCGTCGGTGGCTCGACCGGCCCGAGCGACGCGGGCACGTCGAGCGCCGGGTCGAGGGCGAGCGCGAACCCGAGCAGGCGGGCGGCGTCGCCGGTGGAGCCGAGCGCGGCGAGCTCCGCGAGCCGAAGGTAGACGCGAGCGAGCCCCGGCGGCGCGAGCCGACCGCTCTCCAGGGCCTGACGATACAGACCCTCCGCGTCCTCGTGGCGCCCCTCCGCGAAGGCCGCCTCGGCGTCGCCGATCGGATCGTGCTGCGCGCGCGCGGGCGCCGCGGCCAGCGGGAGCGCGAGCAGGAGCGCCGCGAGCGCGCCTACTCGCAACGCCCCTGAACGCAGCGCTGGGCGCTGCTGCAGTCGTTCGCGTGCCGGCACTGCTGGCAGCGCTGCATGACGCAGTACTCCCCCTCGCGGCAGTTCGCCTGCTGCTCGCAAACCGGGTAGCTGGGTCCGCAGCCCACCGCTGCGGTCAAGAACACGAGAGCCGAGATCCATCGTCGCACGTCCACCTCCGGAGGCCGGCGGATGCTACCGCGCCTCACGGTTTCAGCACTACCTTCCCCGTCACCTTTCGCGCGGCCAGATCGCGGAGCGCCTGGGCGCCCTCCTCGAGCGGGTAGGCCTTGGAGACGAGGGGCGACAGCTTCCCCTCCGCCACCCAGCCGCCGATCTTCGCCAGCTGGGCCGTGGCCTTCGCCGGCTCGCGCGCCAGGAACGAGCCCCAGAACACGCCGACGACCGAGCAGCCCTTGAGCAGGGTGAGGTTGAGCGGCACCGAGGGGATGTCCCCCGCCGCGAAGCCGACCACGAGGAAGCGGCCGTTCCACGCCGTCGCGCGCAGCGCGGGCTCGGAGTACGGGCCGCCGACGGGATCGACCACCACGTCCGCGCCGCCGCCCGTGAGCGACTTGGCGCGCTTCTTCAGATCTTCTCGGGTGTAGTCGATGCCCTCGTCGGCGCCGATCGACTTGCACACCTCGAGCTTCTCCGCGCTGGACGCGGCGGCGACGATCTTGCCCGCGCCCATGAGCCTGGCCACCTCGATCGCGGCCGTGCCCACGCCGCCCGCGGCGCCGAGCACGAGCACCGACTCCCCCTCGGCGAGCTTCGCGCGATCCTCGAAGGCGTGCACCATCGTCCCGTAGGTGGTCGTGGTGGCGGCGGCGACCTCGTAGGAGACGCCCTTCGGCATGGGCAAGATGCGGTCTTCGCCGAGCAGCATCAGCTCCGCGTAGCCGCCCCAGATGCCGAGGCCCACCACGTCGTCGCCGGGCTGGACGCGCGTGACGCCCTCGCCCACCGCGCGGACCACGCCGGCGACCTCACCGCCCGGCGAGAAGGGGGGCTCGGGTTTGAACTGGTAGAGGCCCTGGATGATCAGCAGGTCCGGGAAGTTCACCCCCGCCGCCTTCACCTCGACCAGCACCTGTCCCTTGCCCACCTCGGGGTCGGGCACGTCTTGGAAGGCGAGCTTCTCCGGCCCGCCCAGCTCGTTCATCACCAGCGCCTTCATGGGCGCGCATCATAGACGAACGCGGCGGCTCGCGCGTCTCGTCCACTTCTCTTCCACGTCACGGAGACGCCACCCGTGCTCTCCGCGCGGCGCCTCGATCGCCGTGACGGTGACGTCGCCCGTGGGCGGGACGATCTGACGGCGTCCGTCGAACACGAGGATGCGCGCGCCGGCCGCCTCGACGGAGACGAGGTCGGCGCCCTCGACGTCGGAGAGCGCGCCATCCGGCAGGAGATCGGGAGGCGCGCGCAGCGAGGGAGGCTCCAGCCGCGCGGGCGTGGCCCCGCTGCGGACCACCGAGCGAGAGCGCGCCGCGTCCGAGCTCGCCGTGGCCAGCGCCCACAACGTCGCGCCGTCCAGATCCGGTACGAGGAAGCGATCGCCGCCGCTCGCGAACAGCAGGAGCCGTCCGTCCGCGCTGACCCCGGGCACGCCGACCACCGCGTCGAGGCCGGGCGGCGTGTCCGGGAGGACGACCGTCACCTCGCGAAGCGCGTCGAAGGGCGCGAGGGTCACCGCGCGCGTCTCGCCGGGCGCGAGCGTGAGCGGCTCGGCGAGCGCGAAGCCCAGGGGCGCGGGGACGCCGCTCGTTCCGTCCTCGAGCTGCGCGTAGACGAGCGCCTCACCGGCCGGCACCTCGAGCGTGCACCCGCCGTCGCACGCGACCGGCGTCACCGCTTCGTCCACGGCGAGCGGCCCCGCGACGCCCACGTGCACGCGGCTCGCGTCGGTCTGCACCGAGACCTCGAGCGAGGCGGTGGGCTGGGCCGCGAGCGCGCGGAGGGGGACCGTGACCGACGCCGCGTCGAAGCCCAGCCAGCGCTCGGATCGGAAGCCCTCCGCCTCGACCGACACGTCGTCGGTGCCGGCGATCTCGACGCGCCCCGAGCCGTCCGTGCGCTCGCCGTCGACGCTCGCGCCCTCGATGGGGGAGCCGGCCTGGTCGATCACGAAGACCTCGAGCGTCGCGCCCGCGGCGCCGGTCGTGCCGCCGCCTTCGATCGGCGCGCTCTGGGTCGCGCATCCGATCAACCAGAGTGCCATCATCCACCGCATCGCTGGCATCCTACCCTCCGTGTCTCCCCCGAGCGCGCCGCCGATCCTCACGCCGCTGGTCGGGCGCGTCTCCCTGCTGTCGCAGCTGGAGGGGAGCGCCGCGCGGCTCGTCACGCTGACGGGGCCTCCCGGGGTCGGCAAGACGCGCGTGGCGCTGGAGCTCTTCGCCCGGCGCGGCGAGCGCGGCGCGTGGATCGATCTGTCGGCGGTGCGCAGCGAGGCGGAGCTCTGCGCGCGGGTCGCGGACGGCCTCGGGCTGCGACCGAGCTGGCTCGAGCCGGTCGATCTGGTCGACGAGCTGGGCTGGGCCATCGAGGGGCGCGGCGAGACGTGGATCGTGCTCGACGAGGCGGAGGGCTGCGTCGACGCGCTCCGCCGTATCCTGCCCCGCTGGCTCGCGCTCGCCCCCGACACGCGCGCGCTGCTGACGAGTCGCGAGCGGCTCGGGGTCGCGGACGAGGCGCTCTTCGACGTCCCGCCCCTCGAGACCGAGGACGCGGTGGCGCTGCTCGCCGCGCGCGCAGGCATGGACGAGGACGCGCGAGGTCAGCTCGAGCCGCTCGCCGAGGCGCTCGATGGGGTGC
>SHBB01000104.1 GCA_004213565.1 Sandaracinaceae bacterium | reverse complement strand
ATCGCCGCGGCTCGCTGGGCGGAGACGCCGCGCTCGGCGGCGCCGGGACCCGAGCCTGCGCGCGGGGCGAGGACGGCCTGGGCGCGGGCGGGACGGCGGCGGGCGGCGGCGCGCGCGAGACCATCGCCTCGGCTTCGGGCAAGATCTTCTGCAATCGTGCGAGGAGCGTCTCGAGCTTCTCCGCCACGCGCTCGTCGCCCGAGTCCGTGCGGGGCACGGCCGGCGCCTTCGGGATCTGCACCGCCGGCCCGGGCGGGAAGCTCGGCGGCAGCGACGGTCGGATCAGCGCCTCTTCCGCGTCGGCCTGCGCGAGCGCGTCGCCCACGGGCGCCATGATGTTGGTGGACGCGGGCGCCTCCTTGCGCTCGACGGTGACGCGCCCGGAGCTCAGCGCGCAGAACGTCGCGAGGGCGGCGGGGCCCTGGGCGCGCGGGTTGGCGCTGCCCGGATCCTTCGCGAGCGCCCCGGCCACGAGGCCGTCGGCGAGGTCGAGCTGCACCTGCACGCTCGGGTGCGACACGGTGAGCCGCAGCCCGCCGCCCGTCCCCGCCAGCGCGCGCAGGAGCCGCACGGGCCCGACCAGCTCCATGCGGACGCCGAAGGTCTCCTCGCGCGCGGCGCGGGCCGCGATCTCCGCTTCGCCCTGCACGAGCGGGCCGAGGGCCCCCGCGAGCGCGGCGAGGTCCGGGCGCCCGTCGGCGCGCCGCCAGAGCTGCTCCTCGCGCACGACGAGCAGCGACGCCCAACGCAGGTGGACGTCGCGGCGGAGCTTGCGGAGCGCGCCCAGCGCCCAGCCGTCGTCGCCCGCCCCGTCGATGACCACGACCTGCGGATCGAGGCGCTTCGCCCGCTCGAGCCCCACCCCGGCGCCGTCCGCGACCACCACCTGGGCGCCCGCCGCGCGGAGATCCTGCGCGAGGCTGTCGGCGCGGTGCGCGCGCTGCTCGACGAGCACGATGCGGACGCCCGCGAGCGCCTCGATGCCCTCCTCGGGCTCGAGGTCGAGGTCGAGCGCGGCGAGGTGGGGCGCGGCGCTCTCGAAGAACTCGTAGCGGAGCGGCCCCTGCGCGCGCTTCATGAGCGGACGCAGGCGCTCGACGAGCTCGCCGACCATGACCTCGACGGGCTTGTCCGCCCGCAGCACGACCTGGGCGCTGACGTCGTCGCCCCCCGCCGCGACGCTGAGGATGCCGGTGCGCAGCTGCTCCGCGAAGAGCGCGACCAGCTCGTCGACGCTCGCCTCGGTCCCGCCGCGGGTCACCTCGCCGGAGCGGTCCGGCACCTCGCGCGCGATGCTGGCGATCCGCTCCGCCATCTCGTCCGCGCTCGCGCTGCGCGGAACGATGGCGACCACCCCGTGGCGGAAGGTGTCGAGCCGGTCCTCGAGCGCGCCCGCCTCCCGCACGACGGCGACCGGGATGGACGCCGTGGCGCGCTTGCCGGCCAGGGCGGCCGCGGCCTCTCGACCCCCATCGGCGGCGGCGTCGCCCAGGAGCACGACCAGATCGGGCGCGAGCACATAGGCCTGTCCGACGAGCTCGTCGCGCCCCGCGCGGTCCACGCCCACGCGACGCCTCTCGAGCGCCTCGACCAGCGCGTCCGTCAGTCGCTCCCCGCTCCCAGCGAGCAAGACCGCCTTCGGCGCGACCCGTGATTGCACGTCGGCCACGTCTCCCGTCGGACAGAATAGTGGGAGACGCCGGAGATTGCCCCTTTCAGGCCGATCGCCGGCGCCACCACGCGAACGCGCCCAGCGCGAGCAGCGCCCAGAGCGGCGCGCGCCCGGTCCCCGCGGCCCGACAGCCGCAGCCGCCCTCACCGCCGCTGCCGCCGCCTCCGTCGCGCCCGACGCTCGCGTCGCCGCCGCCCGAGGCGTCCACCGGCGCGCCGGCGTCCAGGGTCACGCCCCCGTCCACCGAGCTCGGATCGTAGGCGTAGAGGGTCCCATCGCTGAGCGCCTCGCTGCTCGTGCCCTCCGCCCCGATCGCGCGCACGGCGAAGAAGTACGTGGTGCCCGCCTCGAGCCCCAGCCGATGCTCGACGGTCGTCGACGTGGTCGGGATGAACGGGTTCGTCTCGTCCATCGGGTTCCGCGTGACGGGGCTGCCGCCGATGGTGAAGACCGCGTACTCGTAGCTCTCCGCCTCCGGCACCGCGTCCCAGCGCGCCCCGAGCGCCGCGCCGCGGGTCTCGTCGACGTCCTCCGTCGTCAGCCCGAGGCCGGGGTCCGTGTCGAGGACGGACTCGGGCGCGGGCAGCGCCTCGGTGTCGACGCCATACAGGAAGCCGTCCGCGGCGGACACGACGAGCTCCTCGAGCCCGTCACCGTCGGTGTCGGCGAAGATCGCCTCGCCCACCGGCGCCCGGAAGCTGAGGGACCAGATCTTCCGCAGCGGCTCACTGCACGGATCGATGGCGTAGAGGTAGCCGTCGGTGCTGCCGAAGAGCACCGCGGGCTGGCCCCCGCCGAGGTCCTGGGTGGCGGTCGCGTTTCCGAGCAGCCCGGCGATGGCGCCCGACGCCGCGGCGGCCTCCGCGCTGAGGAACAGGTTGCCGTCGGCCGCGTAGACGTCGCGCCGGTTGGCGCCGTCCTCGGCCCGCGCGACGGTGAGCTGCGCGCTGCCGAAGCGGCTGATCGCGAGCTGGAGGCCGTCCGGACATTCGACGACCGCGCCGAAGTGACGGGTCGCGCGGTAGTCCAGCTCCCAGACGTCGCTGCTGCCCGAGAACGGCTGCGCGATCGTGATCCCGCCCGGCGGCGTGTGCGATCCGGCCCACAAGGTCGTCGTGCTCCCCGCGCGGCCGCGCACGTTGATGGGCATGTTGCTGTGGCCGCCGCGCGTGGTGCCGAGGATGGTCCCGTCCGCGCCGTCGATGGCGCGCAGCGGGCTGGCCATGTTGACGAGCAGATCGTCGCCGCCGTCGCCCTGCACGTCGTCCACCGTCGGGTAGCCGAAGCCGCTGCCGGCGACGCGGACCGGGGTCGTGCGCCAGCTCGACGCGCCGGCCACGCTGACCGCCGCGAGCGAGCCGTTCCCGTCGCCGCGATCGAAGATGCCGGTCACGAACCGTCGGGACGCCCCCGACCCGATCGGGACGACGTCCCCGTGCGTGTTCTGCTGCCCCATCGCCACCGGCGTGGTGAAGAGCACCGAGGTGCCGTCCGCCTCGCGCGCGTGCATGCGGGTGTCGTCCACCGCGACCACGTCGGTGATCCCGTCGCCGTCCACGTCCGTCAGCAGCGGGAAGCTCACCCCCTGCCAGCGGAAGACCTGCTCGGGAGGCTGCGTGATGGTGGCGTCCGCGGTGGCGAGCCGGATGAGCCCGCCGCGCGAGTCCAGCACCACGACCTCCTCCGCGGCCCGCCCGAAGGACGCGGCCACGGGGACCGGCCCGAGCCCGTGATCGCCGGAGTAGTAGCCGCCCGTGCGGATCCCGGGCAGCGGGATCTCCGCGCCCCCGAAGTTGATGGCGGCGAGCGTGCGATCGAGCACCACGAGGAAGCCATCCGAGCGCACGAGCAGCGCGCCAGGGCCAGGGCGCGAGGCGTCGACCTGCGAGGCCACGGCCACCGCGGTGACGTTGGGCGGCAGGGCGTAGCTCCCCGCCATGACGGGGGTGCTCCCGGAGAGGTCCCAGAGCTTCAGCGTGTCCCCCTCGAGCACCACCAGCCCTCGCGTGCTGCCAGGGAGCGGCACCGTCAGCGGCACGTTCGCGAGGCTCTGCTGCGCGTAGGCGCCGCGATCGAAGCGGTCGAGCAGCGACGAGGCGGGCAGCGTGAACGCAGGCGGCGGCACGGCGCTGAAGTCGGAGAAGCGGTAGCCGTTCAGGTCCAGCCCGTCCTGCACGAGCAGCGTCGGAGGCCCGGTCTCGGACAGCTGCACGATCCCTTGCAGCTCTCCAGGGATGGAGGCGCGCACCGTGCCGTCGCGGCCGTCGCGCACGTGGGTCGTGGCCACGCCGCCCTCGGTGAAGGTGCTCGTGACCTCGACGATTCCGTCACCGTCCAGATCCATCGCGCTCTCGTCGACCCACGTGTGGGTGTCCGCGGTGATGTCCGAGACCTGCGTGACCCAGCGGACGTGGAGCTGCGTGCCCGCGGGGCGCGCGTCGTCCCAGCCCACCACGAACACCGCGCGGGAGTTGATCGAGGGCGTGTAGGAGTTGTTCGTGTAGCCCACGACCTCCATCGCGCCGTCTCCGTCGACGTCGGTCACCCAGGTGCGGTTGGTCCCGTAGGGGATGGAGAAGCCGGTCGGGAAGCCGCCCTGGAACGCCGCGTCGCCGCTGTCGATCTTGGCTCCGGTCGCCGCGTCGAAGAGGTACATCTCGTTCGACGCCCAGGCGATGATCTCGAGGTCACCGTCCCCGTCGACGTCGAGCACCACGTCGTTGACGCCGCAGACGTAGCGGCGGCCGCGCTCGAGCTGCCAGAGCCGCTGGCTGCCGTCGTCGATGCCCGAGCCGTAGCCGCCGCCGAAGCTGAACGCGAAGGCCACGTCGAGCAGGCTGTCGGTGCTGCCGCACGCGGCGTCGGCGACGTAGAGATCGAGCCGGGAGTCGCCGTTCAGGTCGGCGAGGCGCACCGCGCCGATGCTCGGCCCGATCGTGCCCGGGGCGGTCCGCCACTCGAGCGCGCCGTCGGTGCCGCGGAAGATCGCGATGCGCCCCGGCGTGCCGCTCGCCACGACGTCCAGGATCCCGTCGCCGTCCATGTCGCGGATGGCGTGGATCGCGCGCAAGGTCAGCGGCCGCGTCTCCCACACGAGCCGGTCGTCGGGGCGCTTGGCGACGATGCGACCGCCCGAGACGTACAAGATCTCCACCTGGCCATCGCCGTCGACGTCGGTCGCCGCCAGCTCGCGGACGCCGACCGAGCCGCCGAGGTAGGTGCGCCACCGGATGGCGGGCGTGCCGAGCTCGGACGAGCCGGGCGCCGTGGCGGTCCGGGAGGGGTTCTGACGATGCATCGGCCAGTCCGCCGAGGCGGGCGCCGCGAGGGCCAGGAGAGCGGCGATCCAAGCCGTACGATAAGTGCGCATTTCGCCACGCTACCATCGGCCTGCCCCTGTGACAGCCACCCAACGCGTGCTAGCCCAGCCCGCGTGAGCCTCGTCGTCCTGGAGCACCTGTCCCTGCACTTCGGCGGCAAGCGCATCGTCGACGACCTGTCGTTGCGCATCGCGCACGGCGATCGGATCGGCCTCATCGGGCCGAACGGGTCGGGCAAGACGACGCTGCTTCGCCTCATCGCCGGCGACCAGCACCCCGACGGCGGCAGCATCCGGACGGCGCGCGGCGCGCGGGTGGGCTGGCTGCCGCAGGACATCGAGGTCGAGGGCGGCCGCTCGCTGCTCGACCTCGTCGTCGGGTCGGTCCCGGGTCGCGAGAAGGTCGAGACCGAGCTCGCCGAGGCCGAGAAGGCCTATGAGCTGACCGTCGCGTCGGGCGACGAAGACGCGATGATGGACGACGCCGAGCGCCTCGGAGATCTCCACGAGCGCCTCGCCCACTTCGAGACCCTCTTCAGCGAGCACCAGGCCAAGAAGATCCTCGCCGGCCTCGGCTTCCTCGAGGAGGACCACGGGCGCGACGTGGGCGAGTTCTCGGGCGGCTGGAAGATGCGCGGCGTGCTCGCGTCGCTGCTGTTCCAGCGCCCCGACGTGCTGCTGCTCGACGAGCCGACCAACCACCTCGACATGCCGACGGTGGCGTGGTTCAGCGACTTCCTGAAGAAGTGGTCCTCGCCCTTCATCCTCATCAGCCACGACCGCGACTTCCTCAACGAGCAGATCAACCGCGTGGTCAGCTTCGAGGTCGAGGGCGTGCGCCAGTACCCGGGCGACTACGAGCGCTACCTGGTGCAGCGCGCGGAGGAGGCCGAGATCCTCGAGAACAAGGCGGCCAACCTCGAGCGCGAGCGCGAGAAGGCGCTGCAGTTCATCAACCGCTTCCGCGCCAAGGCGAGCAAGGCCAAGGCGGTGCAGAGCCGCATCAAGGCGCTCGAGAAGATGGAGAGCGCCGAGACCTACCGCAAGCGCAAGGTCATGAGCTTCTCCTTCGCGCCCACCGGCCGGGCCGGGCACGAGGTCGTGCGCTGCGAGCACATCCGCAAGGCTTATGGCGATCGCGTCGTCCTGCCGGACGTGAACGTCACGATCTACCGCGGCGACCGGATCGGCATCATCGGCCCCAACGGCGCGGGCAAGACCACGCTGCTGAAGATGATCGCGGGGGAGCTCGAGGCGACCGGCGGCTCCATCGAGATGGGCCACAACATCAAGCCCGGCTACTACGCGCAGCACCACGCGGAGCTCCTCCACCCGAAGAACACCGTCTTCGACGAGGCGTCGCAGGTGAACCGCGAGCTCGGCCAGACCCGCGTGCGGAGCGTGCTCGGCAGCTTCCTCTTCTCGGGCGACGACGTGGACAAGCTCGTCGGTGTGCTCAGCGGCGGTGAGCGGGCGCGCGTGTCGCTCGCGAAGCTCCTGCTCGACCCGGGCAACCTGCTGCTGCTCGACGAGCCGACCAACCACCTCGACCTCGAGAGCTGCGAGAGCCTCATCGAGACCCTCGACACCTACGACGGCACGATGGTGTTCGTCAGCCACAATCGCGGCCTCATCCGGCGGCTGGCGAACAAGATCTGGAGCGTCGAGGACGGCGAGGTCACCGAGTACCCGGGCAACCTCGACGACTACATGCGCCTCTGGCAGATGCGCTACGAGGGCGGCGACACGAAGGCGGGCGAGGCCCCCGCGGCCGAGAAGCCCGCGCCGGAGCCCGCCAAGCCGAAGAAGGCACAGGCGAAGCCGCCCGATCCCAAGCGCAGCCGCGAGGACGAGAAGAAGCGCAAGCGCGAGGAGGCGCAGCGGCGCCAGCAGCGCAGCAAGTCGCTCGGCAAGCTCGAGAAGAAGGTCGAGCAGCTCCTCGAGCGCATCGGCGCCCTCGAGGCCGAGCAGAAGAAGCGCAACGACCAGCTCTGCGACCCGAACGGCTTCGCCTCGGAGAAGGAGCGCTTCGCGGTGCTGAGCGCGCTCCAGACCGACGCCGAGAAGATCGAGGAGCTCACCGCCCGCTGGGAGAGCGCGCAAGAGGAGCTCGAGAAGGCCCAGGCCGAGCTCCAGCAGGCATGATCTCGGGCGCGATGAAGTGGCGGGCGACCGCGCTGTCCCTCCTCCTCGCGGCGTGTGGCGGCGCCGCGCCGCCTCCCACAGCCGAGGGCGCGCGGGTGTGGAGGCACGCGACGCGGGTCGAGCAGACGGTCATCCGCACGCTGAGCGTCGAGCGCGGGGTGGCGCTCGATCCGGGCGCCGTGGCCGAGGTGCGTCAGCAGACCGTGCAGGAGGTGGCGGCGAGCGTGGACGCGCTGTCCGTCGCGCAGGTGGAGTCGCTGCGCCTCGACATCAACCTGGCCTCGCTGGGCCCGCGCGGAGGCGGCACGCGCGCGCGCTGCCTGATCACGGTCAGCACCGTCGGCCCGCCCGAGCGGACCCGGGCGATCCTCGAGGGCGCCGCCACCGTGCACGCGCACGAGACGCCGCGGATCGCGGCCGCGAACGGCGCGATCCGAGCCGCGCTCCGACGGCTTCCCCAGGCGCTCGCGGCCCTCTGATCAGGCGCGACCGTTGCCGTTGGTCTTGGCGCGGCGGGCGTAGAGCAGGAAGCTGTCGAGGCCCTTCTCGTCCGCGCCCTCGGGCTGGGTGAGGTGGGCGATGTCGAAGCCCTTCTCGGTCAGCATGCCGCCGATCACGTCGAGGCGACCGTCGCGGTCGTGACCCTCGAGCACGATCTGCCGGATGAGCGGCCAGTGGGCGTCGGAGATGCCCTGGAGCACGCGGAGCTCGGCCCCTTCGACGTCGATCTTCAGCAGGTCGATGGAGGTCACGCCTCGCTCCATCACCACCGCCGAGAGCGTCGTGGTGGGCGCGCGCAGGCGCACGTGACCGGTGACGAGATCGCTCACCGCGCGGCCGAGGCCACCCTGCGGCATCGTCGTGACGATGTGCCCCACCGCCGCGGCGACGGTCTTGCCCACGCGCGGGGTCAGGGCGGCGCGGAAGGCGGTGCCCTTCTGGGCGAAGAACATCTCGAAGTCGCGGCGCTTCTCGTCGATGTCACAGGTGGAGTCGGTCGGGAAGCGACGGAAGAAGGCCAGGTCGGTGTGATCCGGGTCGCCCTGCGAGACGACGGCCTTCTCGAAGAGGTGCGTCCGGGCGCCGCCGAGCCAGGCGTTCTCGCGCGCGTTGGCGCTCAGGGCGCTGAAGATCGGCGGGACGGGCTCGAAGCAGAAGAGCGAGACGTCGCTCTCCGCCCGACGGGCGGCCTCGATGGCGAACGCGCCGACGTTGGCGCCCACGTCGAAGACGGTGTCGCCCGCGCCCACGGTGGCGCCGCAGTCGAAGTACTCGCCGACTTCGCCCATCAGATCCGGCAGGTCCCACCGCGAACGCTTCGGAACGCTCATCATCCCGTACGGAGCTACTTCTTCCCAAACAAGATTCTTCATCGTTCCCGCTCTGTGACCATGGAGAGGCCGACCGTTGCACGCCTAGACACCCCATATGGGGGCGCCTGTCAAGCCGACGGCCCCCGGATGGGCGTGAGATCGCGCTCAGCCGCCTCCGCTGAAACGGACGCTCGGCGAAGGGAATCTCGGCCTCCGTTCGCTCGGTGGGCGCGCCGGCGAGGGCGTCCACGGGGCCGTCGCCGAAGCGCGCCCAGCGGCCTCGTGCGGCCACGCAGGCCTCCTTCCAACGATGTCGATCGTCTCCCCATCGCGCCTCCGGGGACAGCCTACTCCTCCGCCGGGACCGCGGGTCAACGGCGTTGGCGCGCGAGGATCACGCGGCGGAGTCGGCGCCCTTCTCGGGCGGGTGCTTGGAGCGGCGCGTCTTCGGCGGCGGCGGCCGCGACGGCGTCCCCATGTCGTGCCGCTTGAGCTTGTCGAGGAAGGTCGTGCGCTTCAGCCCCAGCAGCCGCGCCGCCTCGGACTTGTTGCCGTCGGCCCGCGCCATGGCCGCCTCGAGCGCGCGCGCCTCGATCTCGGCGTAGGTCCCGCTCCACGGGTCGGCGGCCTCGGTGGGCGCCAGGGGCGGCAGGTCCTCGAGCGTGATCTTCTCGCCCTGCGCCGCGGCGACCGCGCGATCGACGACGCTCGCCAGCTCGCGCAGGTTGCCGGGCCAGGCGTGCTCGACGAGCGCCTCCTGCGCCGCGGCGTCGATGCCGAGCACGGGGCGGCCCGTCACCCGACAGGTGCGGTCGAGCGCGAGCAGGAGGAGCGACGGCAGGTCTTCCCTGCGCTCCCGGAGCGGCGGCACCTCGAGCGCGAGCGGCTCGAGCCGACGGTGCAGCTCCGCGTCGAACGCCCCCGCCGCGACGAGCGGGCCGAGCGGCACGCGGCTCGTGGCGACGATGCGCGCCTCCATCAGATAGCTCCCCGTCCCGTCCGCGAGCGGCGCGCGGTGGGTGGCGAGCGCCTCGGCGAGCTTCGCCTGCGCTTCGAGCGAGAGCGCGGGCACGTCGAGCAGGAGGCAGGTGCCGCCCGCCGCCAGGCGCAGCCAGCCCGGGCTCTCGACCTTCGCCTCGCCGAAGAGCGCCGCCTCGGTGCGCTCAGGCCGCACCGCCGCGCACTCCGCGACCACGAAGGGGCCCGCGCGCCGACCGCCGGCCTGGTGGATGAGGTGCCCGACGCGATCGAGCGGGGTGCCCTCCTCGCCGCAGAGGAGCACCGGCGCGTCGACCGGGCCCACCTCCTGCACGCGCTGGGTCAGCTGGCGCATCGGGCGGCTGTAGGCGATGGCCGGCTCGGTGAAGCGCTCCGCCGCGCCGCCCGCCTTGAGGATGCGCGTGTCGGCGCGGAGCTTGTCGAGCTCCTCCTGCGCGTGCTCGAGCTGCTCGGCGAGCTTCTCGCGCGCCACCACGGCGTCGCGCGTGCGGCGGCGGCCCCGCTCGGACTGGGCGAGCATCGCGACCTGCCCGCCGAGGTGACGGCCGAGGGTCTCCAGCCGGTCGATCTCCTCGAGCGTGAGCGCGGCGCGGCGGCGGCCTCGCGGGACCACCAGCGCGCCCTCGACCTCGAAGTCGACGGCGAGGGGCACCACGCAGAGCGCGTCCAGACGCTCGAGGGCGTCCGCCAGGGGGCGCAGATCGGCGCGCCGCACGACCTGCTCGGCGATGGGCGCGGCGACGACGACCTCGCCCGGCTTCTCGGCGAGCCGCGCGAGGAGGGCCGGCGACAGCTCGCGCGGCTCCACGTGCGCGATGCTCGCCGCGTCGACCCTGACCTCGCGGGAGGGATCGACGAGGAGCAGGTACGGGTCGGCGTCGAGCGCCCCCGACGCGCGCCGGAGCGGCGGGAGGATGGCGGCCCCGAGCTGCTCGAGATCGGTCGCGCCGACCGCGCGCCGCAGCGCCTCGTTCGTGCCCTCGATCAGCCGCCCACCGAACGGCGCGAGGAGGCGGCGCACCGCCACGAAGGTGAGCCGGTAGAGCGCGGCGCTCGCCACCGCGCAGAAGGCGACGCCGACGCCGATGGCGACCGGATCGGAGGGCAGCCGCTCCACGAGGAGCGCGGCGAGGACCGACACGACGCCCACCGCGAGCGCGCCCGCGATCAGTCGACGGGTGCTCCGGCCGGCGTGCACCTGCCGACGCGCGCCGAGCATGGCCACGTGCCCCGCGAGCAGCGACACGAGGGACGCCGCCCAGAGCCCGCGCGCGACCTCGGGCGCCAGCGCGTCGGCGCGCACCAGCCCGAGCCCGCTGAGCCCCGCTGCGACGGCGACGGTCGAGCCCAGCGTGGCCCAGCCGTTGCTGGCGAGCGCCTCCGGCGCGGAGCCCATGCGCCGCCTGGCCACCCGGAGGACCGCGGCCACCGCCACGGCCAGCCCCGCGTAGAGCGGCGCGGCCCAGGTCCAGCGCTGGGGCACGATCAGCACGTCACCGCCCACCGGCATCGCGGGCGCCTCGGCGAGCAGCGCGCCCACGCTGGCCACGACCGCGCCGCCCCAGGCGAGCCAGCGTAGCCAGCGGTGGCCGAGCGCTCGGGGGCGGTCCGGCGTGTCGAGCGCGAGGTGAAGCGCGAGCGCCCCCGCCAGCGGCAGCCCGATGGAGGCGCCGAGGTCCAGGTAGAGCGACGAGAGCGAGGGCATCGCCGCGCGCACGAGCACGACGCCGCAGGCCACGCCCAGCGTCGTCACCCGCCGCACGCCGGGGCGTGGCGCGCCGCGCAGCATCCAGGCGGGGGCGGCCGACACGATCAGCGCGAGCACGCAGAGCCCCATCGCGCCCAGGTCGAGCGCCTCCCCCGACGCCGCCACCTCGGCGATGAGGTAGAGGACGAGGAGCGGTCCCACCAACGGGAAGATGCGGCCCTGACTCACGAAAACCCTGGGAACGACTGTCGATTCGAGGAGCGGAGGCGGCAGCCGTCGGCCCGCGCCCGGACCGGCCATCTTATCAGTCGAGGCCCGCGGGGCCACCGGAGCGCCCCGGGACGCGGTATGCTCGCCCCGTGGTCCGCAAATGTCCGCACTGCGGCGCGCGTCATCCGAAGGGGACGCTGCGATGCACCGCCACCGGACGGCCGATCGCGGGCGATCCCGAGATGGTCGGGAGGCTGGTGGCCAACCGCTACCACCTCGTGCGGCTCCTGGGCGACGGCGGCATGGGCGCGGTCTACAAGGCGGCCGACCAGGTCTTGCGCCGGTTCGTGGCGATCAAGCTGCTGCACCCGGCCGTCGCGGAGAACCCCTCCTCGGTGGAGCGCTTCCAGCGCGAGGCGCGGGCGGCGGCGGCCATCGGGCACCCGAACATCATCGACATCCTCGACTTCGGCACCGAGGGCGCGCGCCCGTACATGGTCATGGAGTACCTGCGCGGCCGATCGCTCTCGCAGGTGATCGCGATGGACGGGCCGCTCCCGGTGCGGCGCGCGGCGACCATCGCCATCCACACCCTCGCCGGCCTCCAGGGCGCGCACGACCGCGGCATCCTCCACCGGGACCTGAAGCCCGCGAACCTGATGCTCGTGGTGCGCTTCGGCGACCGGAACTTCGTGAAGGTGTGCGACTTCGGCTTCGCGGCGCTGCTCGTCGGCAAGAAGGACACGAAGTCGCTGACCCCCGAGCGCACCCTGGTGGGCACGCCCGCCTACGCCGCGCCCGAGCGCCTCCGCGGCGACGACCGGCGCGATCCCCGCCTCGACGTCTACTCGGTCGGCGTGGTGCTCTACGAGATGCTCGCGGGCCGGCGCCCGTTCGACGCGCCCACCTTCCGTGAGCTGGCCCGCAAGGTGCGCAAGGAGCCGCCGCCGCCTCTGCGCGAGCGGCGCGCGGACCTCGACCCCGCGCTCGAGCAGATCGTGATGCGCGCGCTGGCCAAGGACCGCGAGGATCGCTGGCCCGACGCGGAGGCGTTCGCGGAGGCGCTCTTCCCGTTCGGGGGGCTGAAGGTCCCGTTCCGCGACGACCAGCCCAGCGACTCCTTCACGATGGAGATGATGCGGATCAAGGCGCGGGAGACGCGCCACCGCTCGAGCACGGGGCCGGTCCCGAAGCCCTCGACGCTGCCGCCCTCGGCCCTGCCGCCGCGCCCGACGTCCCGTCCCCCCGCGCGCCAGCCGGTGCGCCGGCCCGCTCCGAAGGCCCAGCGGGAGCCGACGAGCGACGCGGACATGACGCAGCGGATGAGCGCGGAGGAAGCCCTCGCGATGATCCGTCAGCTCGACGCGGAGGCCGCGCGCCGGTCCAGCGAGACCGCCGTGGCTCCGGAGCCGCAGTTCGACGGCGACATCCCGGTCGACGTGGAGGCGCCCGTCCACGTCTCGGACGAGACCACGACGAGCGAGCAGAGCCGCGTGGGCGACGCGCCGGCGGTGGCGAAGCGCGCCCTCTCGCCTGCGCCGCCCGACGAGAAGACGCCAGGCGGCTCCTACTCCGGCGCGGTGGTGCTCGCGATCCTGCGCTTCGTGGCGCGAAAGTTCGGCGAGCGCGCGCTCAAGGACGTCCTGGACGCGATGCCCGAGCACGCGCGCGCGCCCTTCGTGCACGGCATCGACGCGGACAGCTGGGTCGCCCTGTTCGCGGTGCGGCGGCTCGTCGAGACCATCGACAGTCGCCTCGGCGACGACGATCTCCACCTCGTCCTGGAGGCGGGGCGCGCCGCGGCGGAGGGGGCCTTCGACGAGATGCGCGCGCTGCGACCTCCGGCGCCGCCGCCCGAGCTCCTCGTGGCCGAGATGCCGTCGATCCTGAAGAAGGTGGTGCGAGGCGTCGAGCTGGAGGTGCGCCGCGTGGGCCGCGGGTACGGGCGTCTCGAGCTGGTGGAGCGCGACGAGCCGAGCCTGACGTTGGCGGTGGGCCTCATCGGGTTCCTGGCCCGCAGCCTCGAGCGCTTCGGCGCCGACGACGTCGAGGTCAACCTGCTGAGCGCGCGCGCGCTCGGGGATCCCCAGACGCTCATCGACATGAGCTGGTTCGCGTGAGCCGTAAGTCACGCGACGCCCAGACCGTCAGCCAGATTACGCCCGCGGCCGGGGGCGACGCCCGCGACGTCGATCCGGCCGATGGCCACCCAATTGCAGAGCCCACGCCCATGGAGGCGGCGCGACGTTTGGAAGCGGCGCAGGAGGGCGAGCCCTTCGGGGCGGTGATCGACGAGCTGCTGGAGCTGCACCGCGGCGCCTCGCGCGCCACGCGCTTCGTCTTCCTCGACGGCCCCGACGGCGTGGGCATCCCCCGCATCGCCGAGCGCCTCGCCGAGCGCGCGCCCAGCGCTCTCGTCCAAGGAGTGCTCGACGGCCGCGCCTACAGCGGCCTCGAAGCCATCGTGCCCGAGCTGCTCGCCCGTGCGCGTCGACTGCCCGTGCGCGCGCTCTCGTCCGAGGCGGCGTTTGGCTGCGCCGGAGGATGCTGCCGCCTGTGGTTCGACCACACGCGCACGGACGCCCCGATCCCCGCGTGGAGCGAGCTGGCCGCGGGACGGGCCTCCTTCTTCGAAGGCATGGCGGAGCTGCTCGCCGAGCTGACGCCACACCAGCCCGCCGCCATCTGGCTCTGGGGCATGGAGCTGCTCGACCCACAAACCGCCGGGCTGATCGAATACCTGCTCGACGACTCGCGCCTCGGCGGCCAGCGAGGGAGCCTTTGGATCGCGCAGCTACCGCCGGCGGATCAGCGCAGCGAGAGGATCGAACGACTGCTGGAGCATCCCTCCACGCATCGAATCACCGTGGGCGCGATGGGCTACGACGAGCTGCGCGCCCACCTCGCACGCCCCGACGTCGTGCGAGCGCTGCTGGAGCGGACCGGCGGCCTCGTGGAGGCAGTCGATGCGCTCCTCCGCGGTGAGCCGCGCCCGCCCGCGATCCCGACTCGCCCATCTCGGCGTCACGCAGCGGAGGTGAATCGGGAGACGACCGTCGACGAAGTCATGCGTGAGGCGAGCTTGCTCGCGCACCGACATTCTCTGGACGAGGCTGCGACGCTCCTGGAGCGCGCAGCCGCGCGAACCTCGGAACCGCACGCAGTTCTGCTCGAGACGCTGTCGGACTTGCATGCGACGCGCGGGAGCGTCGCCGACGCCCTGAACGCGGCCGAGCGGCTGCGTGCGGCGCGGGCAGGGGACGTCGACGCGACCATCCGGGTCGGCCGGTTGGCGAGAGCGGCGGGGCAGCTCTCCCGCGCGGAAGAGGCACTGCTCGACGTCGCTGACGCGGCACCGGCCAGGTCGCGGGCGGTCGCGCTGCTCGAGCTCGCGCTCGTTCGACTCGAGCGAGCCGAGTACGAAGACGCCAAGGCGCTCGCTCGACGGGCGATGACGATCGACGCCGAGCCGGAGACGGTGATGGAGGCCCGCAACACCCTCGGCCGGGCGTCATGGTCGGTTGGGGATTGGGAGTTCGCGGAGCAGTGCTTTCTGGAGAACGAGGCCACCGCGAAGCAATCCGACGACGCGCTCTTCGAAATGCGCTCCCTCAACAACCTCGCGTTGATCCACATGGCGCGCGGGCGGCTGGGGGACGCGAGAGGCCTCCTCCATCGCGTGGTCCAGCTGGCGAGCCGGCGGGGCGGGGCGCTCTATCGCGCCATCGCGCTCGAGAACATCGGGGTCGTCGATCGCCTCCAGGGAAGATACGCCGAGGCGATCACGTCCTACCGAGCGGCAGCCCGCGTGCTCAACGCGTACGAGGACCGGGGCCTGCTGGTGCGCGTCACCACGAACCTCGCCGAAGTGCTGGCGACGGTCGGCGCCAGTTCACGGGCACGAGAGGTGCTGCGTTTCGCCGTCGGCGAGCAGGCAGACGCGGATAGACCCGAGCGACGCGCCGATCGGCTCGCCATCGAGGCCGACGTCGCCGAACAGAGCGGAGACAGGGGCGAGGCCAGCCGTCTTTGTCGAGAGGTACGGGCGCTCGCCGAAGCGACGGGCTACCGCCGAACCGTGGTGCTCGCCACACTGCGGCTCGCCCGCTACGCGTACCTCGATGGCGACACCGACAAGGCGCGGGAGCTCATCGAGGACCTCGAGCCAGACAGCACCCGCAACGCCTGCCGGCTCGCATTGCTGCAGGCGTCGCTCGAGACCGACGCGAATCAAGTCGTGCGCAAGGCGCGCTACGCCACGACCCTCGCGAGAGAGGGTGGTGACCCCCTCCTGGAGCTACGCTCCCTCACCCGCCTCTCTCGAGCGCTGCTCGACTCCGGGGCGCGCACGGAAGCAGAGCTGCGGTACGCAGAGGCGGAGGCCGTGTCCCGCCGGCTGGAGCTCGCGACGCCCCCCGAGCTGCGTGAGGGGTTCCGGATGCTCGAGTCCGTCCTCGAGCTCCAGCGAATCGGGCTGGAGCTTGGCGAGGAGCGTGCTGAGGAGCGCGATGGGCGGCCAACCACGGGACTCGATCGACTGATCGGTTCGTCAGCCTCCATCGAGCGGGTGCGCGCGTGGGCGAGGCGAGTCGGGCCGACGAACGCGACCGTCCTGCTCACGGGCGAGAGCGGCACCGGGAAGGAGCTCGTCGCCTCCGCGCTCCACGATCTGTCGACGAGACGTGACCACTCGTTCGTCACCGTCAACTGCGGCGCCATCGTCGAGACGCTGCTGCTCTCCGAGCTGTTCGGTCACGAGCAGGGCTCTTTCACAGGCGCGAGCAAGCGCAAGGAGGGGCGCTTCGAGCAGGCGAACGGCGGGACCCTCTTCCTCGACGAAGTCGGAGAGATGTCGACGGCCACCCAGTCCGCTCTGCTCCGCGTCCTGCAGGAGCGCGCGTTCCAGCGAGTCGGAGGCACCGAAACCCTGACGGTCGACGTGCGCATCATCGCCGCGACCAACCGCGATCTCGAGCAGATGGTCGCGCAGGGCTCGTTCCGCGCGGACCTCTACTATCGCCTGCGAGCGCTGCACCTTCACCTACCGTCGCTGCGCGAGCGGCCGGGGGACATCGAGACGATCGCCACGGCGATCCTGAATCGCCACGCGAGCGGCGCTCCAGCGATGCTGGACGATGACGCGCGCGAGATGCTCCGGAACTACCCGTGGCCCGGGAACGTCCGCGAGCTCGAGAACGTGCTGCGCGCAGTCACGGTGCTGAGCACGTCGCGCGTCATCGGTCGAGAGGAGGTGGAGCGATATGCGCCCGCGGTCGCCGGTGGCCCGACGAGCCAGCACCCGGTGGCGCTCCCGGATCTGTACTACGCGGCGTTGCAACAGCGCGGCTCGATCTACGAGATGCGAAAGGACCTGGAGCGGGCAGCGGTCGAGCGCGCGCTCCAGGAGACCAAGGGGAACATCTCTCGCGCGGCGTCCCTCCTGGGCATGAAGCGCCCCCGCCTCTCGCAGTTGGCCTCCGAGTACGGCCTGAAGAAGAACGGTAGAGAATCATGACACGGACAATGTTCCTGGCGATCTTGGCGCCCCTCTCGCTCGCCGGCTGTGTGGGGCAGGACGACGTCGACGCGAGCGGCTCGGCCCTGACGGTGCTCGAGGCAGAACACGACGCGCTGGAGAGCACCATCGTGGTGATCCCGGAGTGGCAGTGGCGTCCGGCCAGGGCGTGCGATGAGCGACTCCCCGTCGGCACGGTGCGTCCGGTGGCTGGCGAGCGAGGACTGGCGGCGATCGTCGGCGAGACCGGCGTGGTTCTCTGCGTCGATGTCACGTCAAGGCTTCGAGCGGAGGCCGTGCATCGCGTCCCGACGTCGGGCACGCACACCGAGGAGCCCACGCCCGAGCCCATGTGACGCCTGCCGGCGCTGGCCGCGCGCGATCAGGCGAAGCGGCGCTGGCCTTCGCGGTCCCACCACTGCCGGTAGCGCTTGGCCACCAGATCGCGGTCTCGCTTGGGGCTGCCGGGGTGGTAGCCGTAGTACTGCTGCGTCGCGCGCTGGAGCTCCTCGCCCGCGTGGCGGCGCACCTTCTCGTCCGTGTGCCCGAGCCCGTCGATGAGCCACTCGATGCGGTGCCGTGCGCGGTTCTTCTCCCACCACGAGGACCACTTGCGGTGGGTCGCGCCGACGTCGTTGCCGGTGATCGCCACCAGCGCGCGGTGGGCGTGCTCGACGAGGTCGTCGTCGTGGTCCTTGAGGTGCTCGATGAGCTTCGGGATCATCTCGACGTCGTGGAGGGCGGCCACGGCGTCGATCGCCTGAAGGCGACGTGAGGGGTCCTTTCCGCGCAGCCGCGCCGTCCGGCGCACCACCGTGCGCACCTCGTCGAAGCCGCGGAACGACGCGAAGCGAGGCAAGAGCTGCACCGCGAGCCGGCGCACGCCCTCGTCTTCGTCGTGGATGCGCTCGGCCACCGCGTCGGTGAGGTCGGGGTGCACCAGCTCGGCCGCGATCAGGATCGCGTAGAAGCGCACGTCGGGATGCGCGGAGCCGAGGAGCGACGCGGTGTAGGAGGCCGCCCTCTCTCCGAAGGCGACGAGCGCGCGGGCGACCGGGGACAGGTCACGCCCCGCGGGCAGCTTGCCGCCCTTGCGGCGCGTCCACGCCAGCTTCCCGGGGAACGCCTGGACCAGCACCGGGAGCGCCGCGTCGCCGAGGGCGAGGAGGCCGTCGACCAGCCCGTCCCAGCTCCGCCTGTCCTCGGCCTGGGCGAGGTCGGCCACCTGCGCGTGGACCTGCTCGCCCATGTCGACGATCACCGAGCGCGTCTCGGCGTCGAGCCCGCGCGGGGGCTCCGAGCGGATGTTGTCGGGGACCCGGACGACCTCGGGTCGTGGGTCGTCGTCGTCGTCGTCCCGGCGCGGATCCTTCGGCGGGCGCACGGAGCGAGGACGGGGGCGATCGGAGCTTCGCTCCGTGCGGACGACGTCGACGGGCGCGTCGCGCACCTGATAGGTCCCGGCGCTCCGCTCCCGAGAGGAGGCGGGAGCGGCCTCCGGCTCGTTCGGATCCTCCCCCCAGTCCTCGTCGTCCGCCTCGAACTGGTCGTCGTCGTAGTCGACGTCGTCGTCGTCGTTCATGTCGATCACGACGTCGGGCTCGTCCTCGTCGCCGGTCTCGAACGACAGCTCGGGCTCCTCGTCATCGGCGAGCCCGGCGAGCGCGGTCCCGGCCAGGTCGAGCTCCGCCGACGGCGGGGGCGGCGGCGCGGCGCGAGGGATGCCGAGCACGGTGGAGGGGGCCGCGTCGATGAGCAGCGGCTTGCGCTCCCGGCTTCTCGGCTCCGGCGGAGCCGAGGCCTCACGCTCCGACCCCGGGTCCACGAGGGCGCCGGGCGGCGGCGTGGGGGCCTTCTTGCCGATGGGGGGCGCCGGCTGTGGCGCACGCGCGACCGCGTCCCAGCTGTCGTGCGAGCTCGTGGCCGCGGGGGGCGCGAAGCCCGGCGAGCTCTTCCTCCCCGGGTGCCACGACGTCCGCGCCCGGGTCTTGCGCGCCTCGGTGGCCGGGCGCGCGGTGCCGGCGGTCTGGGCGACGCTGCGCGCCGCCTCCTTGAGCTCGACGCGGTTCCGGTTCTCGCGCGGGGGCGACGGCGCTTCGGTCTGCGCCGGCCGGTAGCCGCGCTTGTTGCGCAGGATGAGCTGCTCGAACGCCTCGACCACGCGTGGGCCGAAGCGCACGAGGTCCATCGCCGCGCCGATGTCGAACGTCTCTCCGTCGCGATCGCCGTAGAGCAAGACGACCACGCGCTGGCGGATCGCCACCGGCATGACGAAGCAGTGGGGCGCCTGCGGGCGACGGAGCCCCAGGGCGATGTCGCGATCGCCCTCGGACTGATCGAGGCGCCGCACCTGGGGCGCGAGGGTCCGTCGGGCCTCGGAGAAGATGCTGGGCCGGTCGAGCGGGAAGCTCAGCGCCTGCACCTCGGCCGTCGGCGCGCCCGGCCCGTAGGCGGCGCGCCCGTCCGCCTGCTCGTCGTGCACCACGAAGAGCGCCGTGTAGTCGAAGAACTGCTGCGCGAAGCCGAAGAGGACCTCGAGGATCTGGTCACGATCGGCGGCCTGCTTCAGGCGCCGCTCCCCGGCGGCCAGCGTCATCGGTCCGCGGATGCGCTTCAGGCTCGAGGGCGGCTCGTGCCGCAGCGTCGAGCTCACCGAGCCGTCGTCCTGATCGCGACCGCGCTCCTCGGGGGCCGGCTCGGGCGGGGGCTCCGACTCCGGAGGCGCGGGCTCGAGGATCATCGAGCCGAAGCTCTTGGTGCGCCGCTGGAACGTCGGCTCTCCACGCTTCTGCGGGATCTCCGCCTCGTGACCGGCGAGCTGGTCGGAGACCTTGCTCCCGATCGCCGGGAGCTCTCCGCTCGCCCGACTCCGCACCTTGTCGACCAGGCGCACCATGCGGGGGGCCAGATCGGCCTCGTAGTGGAGGGACAGGGCCGCCGCGAGCCGCACGTCGCAGACGACCCGCGGAGACAGCTCGTAGCCCAGCAGGAACCCGACCCGCTCCTCCTGCTCCGGGGTCAGCGCGTCGGCGACGGCGACGTGGAGCGTCGAGCCCTCCACCGCGAGCGGCACGAGCCTCAGCTGCACGGCGACGTCCGCGGGCACGAGCCCGAGGATCTCCAGGGGCACGCTCATCACCTGCTCGCGCGTGGCGGCCTCCGCACCCAACAGCGCCGCCTTGTACGCCGCCAGAGTGTTCTCCGGGACGGCGTTCATCTCGAGGAGGAGCGTCTCCATGTCCCCGCCCGAGATGACTTGGCGCTGAAGCGCCTCCTCGATCTTGCGTACGGGGACGACGCCGTCCCGGACCAACAGCGAGGTGAGGGCGGACATCGCGAGCGTCGAATGTTCGCCGTCCGAAACCCCCGGTGTCAACGACGACGCACGACCGCGCGCGCGACGGCCGATCTCGTCGCACTTTTCCAGCACCACGTCCCTGCTCGGGGGCATAGCAGGCCGTTGAAGTACCGAGCCCGAAGGATCTCGGAGCGCGACGGCCCGGTTCTCGGTTCGGGGCGACGAGGAAATGCTTCAGCATTTTCGAGGAGACACGGGCCGAGAGACGGGTCGTC
>SHBB01000103.1 GCA_004213565.1 Sandaracinaceae bacterium | reverse complement strand
CGAGCGCCTCGCATGCCTCGAGATCGGTCGGGGACGCCGCGAGCGCCCGCTCGTACGCCGCGACGGCCGCGTCCCGGTCCAGGCGCTCCTCGGCGTGAATGGCGCCCGCGCGACGCTCGAGCCGGGCCACGGCCTTGGCGGAGCTGGCGTGCTCGACCGCGTGGGCCAGCGCCTCGACCGCGTCGTCGTGCCGCTCGATCTTCACCGCCACGTCGGCCATGCGCTCGTAGATCTCGCGGTCCGCGAGGCCGATCTCGTGCAGGGCGCTGAGCTCGGCGAGCGCCCCCGCGGCGTCGTCGAGCTTCTTCTCCAGGAAGTCCGCGGCTCCGAGGCGCGCGATCCGCCGCTGGCTCCCCGGCACGTCGGGCGCGGCGGCCAGGGTCTGGAGCGCGTGCACCGCCCCGCCGAAGTTCTCCTGCTGCACCTGGAGCTCGACGAGCAGCGCGAGGCCGCCGACGTGCGCGCCGTCGAGCATCAGCAGGTTGTCGAGGGCGGAGAGCGCCTCTTCGCGCAGGCCGACCGAGCGCAGCAAACGTGCCTGCTCGTAGAAGAGCTTCACGAGCTCGCTCGGGTCGTCGACGAGCTCGATGCGGTTGCTGACCAGCTCGAGCAGGCCGGCGTCGTCGTCGCGCTGGGCGAGCAGGTCGTGGAGGCGCCCGTAGGCGATGGGGCGCCGCGCGTCGATCGCGAGGATCCGGCGGAGGCGGCGCTCGGCCCGGGCGTCCTGGCCGAGCGCGTCCATCAGCGTGGCCGCCGACTCCTCGAGGAGGAGCATCTTCAGCTCCTCGTCCGTCACGAGGTGCGCGAGTCGGTCGCACGCCTCGACGAGCGGCTCCCAGGCCTCGCACTCGCGCGCCGCGACGCGGATGGCCTCCCAGCTCGCGAGATCGTCCGGCTCGCTGGCCGCGATCTTGAGCAGGACCCCGAGCGCTTCACTCGGTCGCCCCGCGGCGGCGAGCGCGCGGCCGTGGGCCGAACGGAGCGTCGCGCTGCCCTCCGCCTGCGTGGTCCAGGTCCCGAGCGCGCGCGCGCGCCCCTCAGGGTCGTCTCCCGCGCCGAGGGCTTCGTCCATCGCGACCGCGGCCGCCAGCGAGTCGGGGGCCTCGCCGAGCACCTCGTGCGCGAGGATGACGGCGTCGTCGAGCGCGTCCTCGCCGGCGCCGAAGACCTGCCCTCGGAGCGCGTGCAGCAGCAGCTCCGCCGCCACCTCCGGGTCGTCGGTCGCGCGGCCCAGCGCGAGCCAGGCGTCGGCGCGCTCCGTCGCGCGCGAGTCGTCCGTGGCCAGCAGCTGCAGCCGGCCGAGCGGGCTCCAGCGATCCCCAGGGGCGCGCTCGGAGAGCTCGTCCAGCAGCGCCTCGGCGCGCGTCAGGTCCAGGCCGCCGTCGAGCGCCACGCCCGCGGCTTCGCGGAGGATGCCGCGCCGCGCCTCGTCCTGGGTGTGGCCGAGGATGTGGGAGAGGCCCATCAGGCGTGCCTCGCGGTCGCCCTCGGTCGCCGGCAGGAGGGCGAGGTCGACGGCCGCGTGCAGCCCGACCGCTTCGCTCTCCAGCGCGGTGCGGAGAGGCGCCTCGGCGCGCTCGGGCTGGCCGCTGAACAGATCGTAGTGCTCGCCCAGCGCGAGCGTATGGCGGCCCGGCTCTCCCGCCGCGATCTCGCGCTGGCTCAGCGCCTCGAGCGCCTCGAGCAGCATCTTCGGATCCGGCTCGTTCCCCTCCGACTTGCGCGCCTCGGCGAGGCGGCGCTTGGCGAGCAGCGGGGCGAGCGACGTCGGGTCGCGCTGGGCTGCCTCTTCGTAGGCGGCGACCGCGTCGTCGAACCGATCGGCGGCCTCCGCGGCCGCCCCCGCGAGGAGGAGGCGCGTCTCGGCCGCGCGCGGCGCGTCGGCCTTCTCGGCCGCCTCGCGCAGGAGCCGCACAAGCTCGTCCGCGTCGCCGCGCGCGCGCAGCACCTCCTCGAGCAGCGCGACCGCGTAGGGGTGCGTGGGCGAGCGCTCGAGCGCCGCGCGCAGGGACTCGACCGCCGCGTCCTCGTCCGACGCGCGCGCCTCCGCGCGGGCCGCCGCGCAGAGATGCGCCGCCGCCGTCTCCGCGTCCGCGGCGCGGTCCGCCAGCAGGTGGTGGGCCTTGGCGAGCAGGGCATCGTCGCCGCGGGCCGCCGCGAGCAGCCGCGCGAGGTCGGGCGCCCACGACGACGCGGCCGGGGTGTCGAGCGCCTGCGCCAGGACGGCGTCTGCCGCCGCGTCGTCTTCGAGCACGACGCGCGTCAGCTCGTGCAGGTCGCGGAGCATCGCGCTGCGCTCTTCGTCTTCGAGCTCCGTCGACAGCAGCGCGCGGATGCGGCGCACGGCGCCGTCGGCGTCGCCGAGGCTCATCGCGGCCGCGAGCCCCTCGCGCAGGATCGCGTCCACCGGCGCGCGCTCGTCTTCGCCCGCGCGGGCGGCCTCGGCCGCGGCGGCGTAGAGCGCGCGCGCCTTCTCCGCGTCCTGGAGGTGATGGGCCGCGAGGTGGGCCGCCTCCCAGAGGCGCTGCGCGCGCGCCGCTCCGGTCACGTCCGCGGCGCGGGTCTCGAGCTGCTCGGCCGCGCTCGCGTGGTCGCCGCCGAGCCGCAGCAGATCGTCGAGCATGGCCGCGGCGACCGCGGAGCTCGGGTCGGCCTCGAGCGCGCGGCGCATCTCGGTCAGCGCGGCCTCGCCGTCTCCCGCGGCCTGGGCGCGCTCCGCGAGGCGGAAGCGCAGCGCGGCCGCGGGCGGCCCCTCGAGGCCGGCGCCCAGCAGCCGCTCGGCCTCGGCCGCCGCGCCCTCCAGGTCGCCCGCGAGCTCCTGGGCGAGCATTCGCTCGTAGCCGAGGAGCGGGTCCGCCTCACGCAGCTGCGTCGCCTCGTCGTAGTCCCGCAGAGCGCCAGGCGCGTCGTTGAGCTTCTGCAGGCGGAGCCGGCCCGCCTCGCGGTAGAGGGCCGCGGCCGTCGAGGCCGCGCGCGCCTGGTCCGCGAAGCGCTGCACGCTGAACGCGCCGGACGCCTGGCCCGCGTCCTCACCCTTGGCCTCGGCCAGGGCCAGCTTCGCGCGGCCCTCGAGCGCGACGATGAGCTCGGGGTAGCGCTCGGCCTTGCGGGCCACGCGCTCGAGCTGAGTCAGGACCCGCCAGCGGGCGGCCGGGGTCGTGACCGCCGATCGGAGCATGGAGAGCGCCCCCTCGAGGTCTCCCGCCTCTTCTCGGGCGCGCGCGACCTCGAGCCGCAGCAAGGTGGCCAGGACCGGGTCGTGTACGAGGCCGGCGCGCGCCTCGATGACCTCGAGCGCGCCCTCGATGTCTCCGTCCACCAGGCGCTGCTGCTCGAGCAGGAGGGCGAGGTCGCCCGCCTCGCCGGCCTGCTCGAAGGCCGCCTCGAGCAGACCGCGCGCCTCCTCGACGTCGCCCATCTGGTCCGCGGTCAGGATCGCGCGGTCCGCGAGCGCCGACGCTGCCTCACGGGGGGTCGTCGCGCTGCGCGCCTCGGCGTCGTAGAGGCGCAGGAGGTTCTTGCTCGAGCGGCGCCGCTCGAAGATCGACACGAGCGCGATCAGCGGCGGGCGGAACTGGGGATCGAGGTTGTAGGCCCCGAGGTATTCGCGCACGGCCTGGGCCTCGTTGGCCAGCGCGTGCTGCGTGAGGTGCCCGATCTCGTACTGGATGACGGCCTGCCGCCCCCGGTCCGGGGTGGCTTCGAGCTCCTGACGCAGGGCTTCGATCTGCGCTTCCGCAGCGCCAGCGTCGGCCTCACCGGGTGCGTTCGGACGGGGCGAAGAGGTGGTCATGAAGTAGGGTGAGCCGTGCGCGGAGGAGCGAGGGACCGGGGTGGGCCCGTCGGTTCTCGGGCGGGGCCGCACTATACCGAGGTCATTCTACTTTTTGAACCGTAAGTAGGGCGCCAGCTCACTCTTCGCGGGCCACGTCTCCGTTCATCCAGCGCGTCGCGAGCTCCACGCCGTCGGCCAGGCGAAAGAGGTGCGCCTCCGTGCGCCCGACCGGGCCGCGCCGACACGCCGGCTCGCGGCGGAACGCGCGGCCGATGTCGGGGAACAGGCGGCTGTCGTAGTCGGGCTCCGTCCAGCGGACCCAGCGGCGCGCGCCGTCGACCACCAGCGGCGCGCGTCGGGTCACCGTTGGACGCGGACGGGTCGCCTCGTGCTCGGCGAGATGGAACGCGGTGCAGGACGAGAACCCACACCCCAGGAGCAACACCCACGCCTCGAGCGCGCGCATGCGTCCGAGGGGGCCGGAGGGCCCCAGCGGATCGTCGAGCGGGTGCGGGGCGAGGATCTCCTCGGCGCGCGGGCCGATCGCGGCGAACGACGTCTGCGGGTGTTCGCTCCGAAGCGCGCCGTCGAGGCCGCGCACGCGCTCCGGCACCACGCCGACCCGGAAGCTCGCCCACCCGTCCGGGGTCCAGGCCGGCATCTCCTCACGGATCGCGTCCCACCAGGACCGCGGCACGGGCGGGTTGGTCCACTCTTCGGGGTCCGAGCAGTCCGCGCTGAACGTCGGCACGACCAGGGTGCCGTCAGGGCCGAGCGCCGCGCGGAGCGCCGAGACCACGCCGAGCGCGCCCCCGACCACCATGGAGTCCGGCCCGCTGATCGCCGACAGCGACGTGTGGGCGAGCAGGGTCGCGCCCGGGCTCAGCCCGAGCTCGACCAGGGCGTCGGTGATCGCGCTGGGGAGGATGGGCGCGGGGCGCTTCACGCGAGCGGGCCGGTGGCGGTCTCCGCCGCGCGGACCAGCGTGCCCGCGCGCAGCATCTCGGTGGTCGCGTCGATGTCGACGTGCAGCGGCCGGTCGCGCTCGAGCGTCGCGACCCCGGCGCGCAACGCGGTGTGCGCCTCTCGGACGCCCGAGCCCGGCCTCAGCGGCGCGCGCAGATCGAGCCCCTGCGCGGCGACCATGCCCTCGATGGCCAGGACCTGGCGGACGTGGTCGGCGACGGTGCGCGCCTTCCGGGCCGAGATGCTGCCCATCGACACGTGGTCCTCCTTGCCCGCGGACGACGGGATGGAGTCGACGCTCGACGGGTGGCAGAGGACCTTGTTCTCGCTCACCAGCGCGGCCGCCGTGACCTGCGCCATCATGAAGCCCGAGTCCAGGCCGGTGTGGGGCGCGAGGAACGGGGGCAGCCCGCTGCTCATGGCCGGGTTCACGAGCTGCTCGATGCGGCGCTCCGACACGTTCGCCAGCTCCGCGATGGCGATGGCCGCGGTGTCGAGCGCGATCGCGAGCGGCTGGCCGTGGAAGTTGCCGCCGCTGATGACCTCGCCCGTCTCGCTGAAGACGAGCGGGTTGTCCGTCGCGGCGACGATCTCGCGCTCCAGGACCTGCCTCACCCAGCCGAGGGCGTCCCGCGAGGCGCCGTGGATCTGCGGCATGCAGCGGAGCGAGTAGGGGTCCTGCACCTTCTTGCAGTCCCGGTGGCTCTCCATGATCTCGCTGTCCGCGAGGAGCGCGCGCAGGTTCGCGGCCGTCTCCGCTTGCCCGGGGTGGGGGCGTACGGCCTGGATGCGCGCGTCGAAGGGGCGCACGCTGCCCTGGAGGGCCTCGAGGCTCATCGCGCCGACGACGTCCGCCTGGGTGCAGAGCTTCTGCCCCTCCACCACGGCGAGCGCCCCCACGGCCAGGATGAGCTGCGTCCCGTTGATGAGGGCGAGCCCCTCCTTCGCCTGGAGCGTGAGCGGCGCGAGGCCCACCTTCGCGAGCGCCTCGCCGCCCGGCATCGCCGCGCCGTCGAGGTCCGCGGTCCCCTCGCCGATGAGCACGAGCGCGAGGTGGGCGAGCGGGGCGAGGTCGCCGGACGCGCCCACCGAGCCCTGGCAGGGGATGTGGGGGATCACCCCCCGGTCCAGCATCGCCACGAGCAGGTCGACGACCTCCGGCCGCGCGCCCGAGCAGCCCATGGCGACCGTCTGCGCGCGGAGCGCGATCATGCCTCGCACGGCGTCGTGGGGCAGCAGCGCGCCGACGCCGCACGCGTGGCTGCGGACGAGGTTGTGCTGGAGCGTCCGGATCTGGTCGGCTCGGATGCGCGTCTCCGCGAGGGCGCCGAAGCCCGTGTTCACGCCGTACACATTGGGCGCCTCGTCCCCCGCGTCCGCCAGGCGGTCGATGACCGCGCGGGCGGCGGCCACGCGCTCGCGGGCGCGGTCCGGGAAGATGAGCTTCGCCTCACGGCGCGAGAGGGCGACCAGCTCGTCGAGCGTCCACGCCTCACCCAAGGGCACTTCGGAGCGAACGGAAGTCATGCGGACGACCATGCCTCGGAGGGGGACGGGGTGCCACCGAGCGCCCGGCTCCGAGGCCTCGGACCGAGACGGGGGTAGTCCGTGATACGTCCTTCTCGAAGGCTAGATGAACGCAAGCATCGAGGCGCTGTCCGGGCCGGCGGTCGTGGCTACTTGGTGCCGCCATGGGGGGGCTTGCGATGGGGCGCGAAGCGTCGCGGCGGGTCGGCTCGATCGAGCTGGGCAACTTTCAGCTCGTCGGGCTGCTCGGGCGGGGCTCCTTCGCCGAGGCGTACCTCGCCGACCAGATCGGGACTGGCCGACACGCGGTCGTGAAGATCGCCCACGAGCACCTGCGCAGCCGCGCGGACGGGGCGGGCCTCGAGCGGCGCTTCGTGGACGAGGTCTGCGCCTCGGCGCGGGTCCTGCACCCGAACCTCGCCACGATCTACACGGCGGGCGAGACCTCCGATGGGCTCCCCGCCATCGCGATGGAGTTCGTGCCGGGCGACACGCTGGAGTCGTGCCTCGAGCGGAGCGCGCCGCTGCGCACGCGAGAGCTCGCGTACGTCTGTCAGCTCGCGTCGGTGCTCTCCACCATCCATCGCTTCGGCGTCGTCCACCGCGACGTGTCTCCCCGCAACGTCATGGTCACGCGCGACCACGACGCGACGCCGAAGGTGAAGCTCCTCGACTTCGGGATCGCGAAGCTGGAGGGGGCGCAAGACATGATGGCGCCGATGGGCACGCCTCGATACGCCGCGCCCGAGCAGATCCGCGGCAGCGCGTCGCCTCAGTCCGACCTCTACAGCCTGGGCGCCATCCTCTGGTGGGCGCTCACCGGCCGCCCCTTCCTCGAGGAGCACGTGGACCTCGGCGCGCTCGTCGACCATCAGCTCTCCATGGTCGCGGCGCCCGATCCGCGGTCCATCCGCGAGGAGATCTCGCCCGGGCTGGCCGAGCTCGCGATGCAGCTCCTGTCGCCGCGCCCGGAGGCCCGCCCGAGCGCCGACGACGTGCGGGAGCGCTGGCCGCAGCTGGTGGCGGAGGCGCGCCGCTGGAGGCGTCGACGAGGCACCCGGGCCGTCTCGTCCCAGAACCTGCCGGTGACGCGCACGCTCCGCGTCCTCGTGATCGACCCCGATCCCGTCAAGCGCTGCCTGGTTCGAGGCTTCACCGAGCGCCTCGGCTGCCACGTCGCCGCGACCTCCGACCCCCGCGAGGCCACCCGCGGGCTCCTTGGAGCGCACGACGTGGCGGTGCTGGGGACCGACCTGATCGGCGTCGACGCGGCGCGGGTCGGCCAGCACCTCCGCGAGCACTTCCCGGCGCAGCGGCTCGTCCTCGTGTCGAACCACGACGACCCGGTGGTCGTCCCCGCCGACGCCGGGGCCGATCTCTCGTTGACGATCCCCGGAGAGCTGCTGCGCTTCGCCGACTACCTGCACGCGCTCCAGACGCGCTCGAGGGGTGGAGACGGCACCCCGATCGACACCCTGCGCCCGCACGAGGCGGTCAGCCGCACCATCCTGGACTCCTGGCGCCAGCGACCCAACTCGGAGCTCCGGGGAGCCATCGAGCGCTTCCTCGGCGTGCTGCCGAGCTCGATCGCGTCGCTCGACGGGCTCGACGTGCCCGATGGAGGCGCGATCGAGGCCGAGGTCGTCGACGCCTGCCGCGCCATCGAGGCGCAGGCCACGACGCTGGGCGCGCTGCACCTCGCGCGGCTCGCGAAGTCTCTGCTGATGCTCCTCGAGGCCGGCGAGATGCCCGACCCGGGCGCCTTCGTGGCCGAGCTCGAACAGGAATACGAGCGGGTGTTCAAGCAGCTGCTCGCGATCCTTCGCGACCTTCCGACGACTGACTTCAGCCAGGGGGAAAGATGACGGCGCCCATCTCTCAGACCATCGACTGCCGAGGCCAGCAGTGCCCCGGGCCCATCCTCGCCACCGCGCGCGCGGTGCGCGAGCTGGCCGACTCCGGCGGTACGCTCGAGGTCCTCGCCGACGACGCGGCGTTTCCGCTGGATCTCCGCAGCTG
Source organism: Sandaracinaceae bacterium (assembly GCA_004213565.1). Lineage (GTDB taxonomy): Bacteria > Myxococcota_A > Polyangia > Polyangiales > Sandaracinaceae > JAVJQK01. The sequence goes on along the minus strand of SHBB01000103.1, from coordinate 12,185 downwards.
GTGCCGGAGCTCGGGCTCCGAGCTGCTGTCCCTCACCGCCGACGGCCGCGGGCATCGCGCGCTGGTCCGGATCGCCCAGCCCTCCGAGCCCGAGGTGTCGGTCGAATCCCTCTGCGTGCGTGTGGACTGTCGGAGCATGGAGTGCCCGCAGCCGATCCTGGAGGTGGCCCGGGCGGCGCGCCGGGAGCCGAACGCCGAGCTGGAGGTGCTGGCCGACGACGAGGCCTTCGAGCTGGACATCGTCAGCTGGTGCCGGAGCGCGAGGGCGGAGCTCGTGGAGCTCGAGCGAGAGGGTGGCGTGTTTCGGGCGCGCATCCGTCCCGGTGGAGCCGTCGGCGTCGCGCCGGCCGGCAGCCTCCCGCCCGTCATGGCGCCCTCGACCCCGCTGGCGAGCCGCCCGAGCGCCGATGAGACGGCGAGGCTGGACCTGGGAGTGATCCCCGAAGAGCGCCGGGTCGCGGAGCTGGATCGCACCGCTGCGGATACAAGCATCACACGTCTCGTGGTCATGTCGCCGGACCGGCGGTTCAACGCGCGGCTCGCGCAGTGGTGCGTCGACGGCGAGCACGAGCTGGTGAGCTTGAGCGGGAGTGGGCCGGTCCTGGCCGAGATCGAGCTCGCGCGCCGGGCGCGCCCGTCGCCGTCCCACGCGATCGTACCGGTAGGCGCTGACCTCCCGGCCCGGGTCGGTCCGAAGGAGGCCACGCTGCTCGTGCTCCACAACGACAAGGAGGCGCTCCTGGCCGCGATGCTGGTGGCCAACGGGGCGGCGGCGCAGGGCATGAACGTCACGGTGTTCTTCACGTTCTGGGGCCTCAACCTCCTGCGCGGAGACCTCCCGAACCCGGTCCACGCGCACCAGCGCGTCACGTGGGCGCAGCGGCTCTTCAAGTGGCTGATGCCGCGGGGGCCACGGCGTCAGAGCCTGGGCAAGCTCAACTTCGGCGGCATGGGCTCCGGGATGCTCAACCAGCTGATGCGCCAGAAGAAGATCATGGATCTGCCGGAGCTCCTCGAGGCGGCGCAGGAGCAGCGCGTCCGGTTCATCGCCTGCACGATGAGCATGGACGTCATGGGGATCACGAAGCGGGACCTGCATCCCTACGAGACCCTCGAGTACGGCGGCGTCGCGACGTTCGTGGAGAGCGCGCAGGCCGCAGACCTCAGCCTGGTCTTCTGATGGAGCGGCGACGGCGCGCGAAGGCCAGGAGCGCGAGGAGCGCGAGCGCCAAGCCAGGGCCCGCAGGGCTCGGCGCCACCCGGCAGCCGCAGCCGTCGGAGGAGGGCGGCGACGTGGAGCCTCCATCCGGGTCCGGGCCCGCGGCGTCATCGCCCGCCGAGCCTCCGTCGTCGTCCGGTGCGCCGGCGTCGGTCGGGGGAGGCTCGACGTCCACGCGGAGCCCGAGCCTGAGGGACAGATCGAACGAGAGGTCGCTGGACGACCCGCTCGACTGCTTCACGATGACCGCGATCACGTTCTCCCCGTCGACGAAGGCCGCCGGATCGATGTCCATCTCGAGGAGCTCGTCGTCCATGGAGCCCGTGGAGGCGTAGGCGTCGTGGGCGAGGTCGTCGACGTTCCGGGACAGGACCGGCGCGCCGTTGACGAACGCCGCGAAGCCGTCGTCGAAGAGGACGCGCAGTCGGGCGCTGGTGACGGCGCCGTCGACGGTGATCGTCCGGCGGAAGTAGGCGCTCGCGATGTTGGGATCGGCGTCGAGCAGGGTGGTCGCCTCGTCGCCGTCGCCGTAGCCGAGCTGGCCCGGTCCGGACGGCCATCCGCCCGTCGTGGTGTCCCAGTCGGACGGCGGGGCCTCCGGTTGGTCGTGGTACTCCCACGTGCCGCCGAAGGGCAGGACCTCGACCTCCGCCGACGCCGACAACGCGAAGGAGGCGGGGCTGGTCGCGCTCAGCGTCGCGTCGGCCACGTCGGTCACGCGGACGCGCGCCCTCGTGCTCTCTCGGCGCGGCGTCTCCCACGCCAGCCGGCCGTCGTCCGGGGTGCGATCGGCGATCACCGCCCAGCGCTCGCCGTCATCGAGGCTGTACTCGACGCGGACCTCGCCGCTCGTGCCGGTCGAGGCCCAGAGCACGTCGACGGTCGAGCCCGCGAGGAAGGTCTCGCCGCCGACCGGCGCCAGCACCGCGATCCCGTCGCCCTTCACCAGTGAGACGCGGTCGGTCTCCGTCCCGTCCCACCGAATGTTGCGCAGCGTCAGCGACCCGCCAGCGACATCGATGAGGCAAGAGCCGTGGTCGACCTCGCTGTGGAACATCACCGGGTGGTTCCCGGCCCCGCTGACCCCCGTTCCGCCGTGCCCGGCCACGACATAGAGCGCGCCGTCGCCGTTCGCGTCGTAAGCCCCGTCGCCGTCCGGGCGGCCATCGCCCATGTCGAGGATGTGCCCCGCGGCGCTGGTCGGCGTGTCGTACGCGCCGTGCAACAGGTACGAGCGCTCGTAGATGTGGGAGTGCCCCGCGAGGACGACGTCCACCCCCGCGGCCTCGAGGATCGGGAGCGCGTTCTCGCGCATGTCGATGAGCGCGCCCTCGCGATCGGAGTCGTGGCTGCCGTCGGTGTAGGCGGGGTGATGCCAGTAGGCGACGATCCAGTCGGCCGCGGTGGCGGCGAGGTCCATCTGCATCCACCGAAGCATGGGCCCGTCGATCGCGCGATCGGACTGATGCGAGTCGAGCACGATGAAGTGCACGTTGCCGTAGTCGAACGCGTAGTACGCCTCGGTGCCGGACGGGAGGCCTCCCGCCGCGCCGTCGACCGGCAGCACGTACGCCTCGTAGTAGGGGCCGGACTGCGTGGCGGACACGCTCGTGTGTCCCTCGTGGTTGCCCATCGCGGGCCAGACGACCGTGTTGCGCAAGAGCGGCGCGTAGACGTCGAAGAAGTTCCGATCGAACTCGCTCGTCGTCCCGTCCGAGTAGGCCATGTCGCCGACGTGGAGGAAGAGATCGGGGGAGGCGCCGCCGGTGACGTCTCGCATCGCGGCGAACACGGCGCGCTGTCGGGATCCCCCGGTGCCCGAGTCACCGACCACCCACATGGAGAAGGGTCTGGGGGTGCCCGGCGCGGGGCGGTCCGGAAGAAGTGATCGGCGTCGCCCGCGACGGGGCAGGCGCCGCCCGGGCTGATGGCGTAGTACCAGCGCGTGTCCGCCTCGAGGCCGTCGATGCGCACCACGTGGTCACGCCCCGTTGGGCCGGTCGCGGTCACGGTCAGCGCGTCGGGGCTGGCGCCCCAGCACACCACCGAGTCCTCGGGCGCGGCCGTGCGCCAGACGACGGTCACGCCATCCGACGTGCCTTGCTGCAGGTAGGGCGCGCGGACGCTCTGCGCCTCGGCCACGAGGGGGCCGAGCGCCGCGAGCGCGAGGGCGAGCGCCAGCGGACGCCTCATCGCGCGCTCCTCGCCAGCAAGACCCGGGCTTCGGTGAGGCTCGGCGCGCGGCGGAGCGCCTGCTCCAGATCCGCGCGCGCTTCGCCTTCGCGCCCCAGCGCGAGCAACGCTCTGCCCCGCTCGAGCAGGGCGAGCGCCGAGCGCCGTCGGGTCAGCATCCGCTCCGCGTCCCGGAGCGCGCGCGCTCGCTCGGCGCGCGCCTCGGTGGGCCGTCCGAGCTCGTCGAGGAGCTCCGCCCGGGTCACGCGCCAACGCGGCGCCACCGAGGCGTCCGTGATGAGCGCCTCGACGTGGCGGAGGGCCGGCCCGGGTCGTCCGAGCCGTCGGAGCGCGTCGATCAGCGCGACGCGCAGCACCGCGGCTCCCTCGTGGCGCGTCAGGCCGAGCTCGAGCGCGGCCGCGGCGGCGCTCGCGCGATCGAGCCGGCCGAGCAGCCGCGCGCGAGCGAGATGCAGGTCCACCGTCGACTCCGTCTCGAGCGCGGCCTCCACGTCGGCGAGGGCCGGCTCCCACCGCTCGAGCGACTCCAGCACGCTGGCCCTCAGGGTGTGGGAGGGCGCGTCGCCGCCGGTCTGGCGCACGTAGCGGTCGAGCTCGGCGAGCGCGTCCTCCGGGCGTCGCAGCGCGAGGAAGGCCTGCGCGCGCAGCACCCGGGCCCGGTGCGCGCTGGGCGACAGCGCCGTGGTGACCTCGAGCTCGCGCAGCGCGCCCTCCGCGTCGCCGCTCCGGAGGCGCAGCTCCGCCAGGGCGAGCTGCGCGTCGACGTCTCCACCCCCCCGCGCGATGCGGTCTCGGAGGCGCGCCTCTCGCTGCGCGGCAGGAGGATCCGCCGCCGCGAGGCCGGGGGAGCCGCTCGCGACCAGGAGGGCGAGGAGGACGAGGAGGACGCGCGTTCGCATCGCAGCACGGTACCCCAGACCGGCGCTCGAGCGGATACCCCACGCGGCCGATACCCGAACCCCGAACGCAGAGAGGCCGCGCACCCGGACGGGAGCGCGGCCTCGATGCGTCGGGGACGAGCGAGCTCAGAGCTGGCTGTTCGCGTGATCCCAGTTGACCAGGTTCCACCACGCGGCGATGTAGTCGGGGCGCGCGTTGCGGTAGTCGATGTAGTAGGCGTGCTCCCAGACGTCGCAGGTGAGGACCGGCGTCTTGCCCATGGTCAGGGGGTTGCCCGCGTCGTGCAGATCCACGATGTCGAGGCCGTCGCCGCTCGTGACCACCCACGCCCAGCCGCTCGCGAAGTGGCCCGAGGCCGCCTTGCTGAACTGCTCCTTGAAGTCGGAGAAGCTGCCGAAGCTCTTCTTGATCGCGTCGGCGATCTTGCCCGTGGGCTCCCCGCCGCCGTTCGGGCTGAGGCTGTTCCAGTAGAAGGTGTGGTTCCACACCTGGGCCGCGTTGTTGAACACGCCGCCCTTCTGGGTCTTGATGAGGTCCTCGAGGCTCTTGCCCTGCAGAGACGCGTCGTCCTCGACCGCCTTGTTGAGCTTGTTGACGTAGCCCTGGTGGTGCTTGCCGTAGTGGAACTCCAAGGTCTCCTTGGAGATGTGCGGGGCCAGGGCGTCCTTGGCGTAGGGCAGCTCGGGTAGCGTGAATGCCATCGTTCTTCTCCTTCTTCGCGGCGCCCCCGTGCGGACGGGGGGCGGCGGCGGCTCGGTCGTTGAGCTCGGGGGATAGACGCGGGCGGCGTTTCCCACAACGGGGCCCGCTCCCCGCGCGGGCCGCCACTCTAGGGCGGCTCCCTCCAGAGGTAAAGGCCCCCTTTCCGGCTCGATTGACAGATTTACAGAATCGGGCCGGTTCTGTTTGCAGACCACACCCTTCGGCGCGAGGATCAGCGCGTCACAAGGGCTTGGAGCCGATTGACACCCATGAAGGAAAGCCACGAACAAATGGGCCGGAGGCTGCGCGAGCTCCGGCTGGAGCGCGGCCTGCAGCAGGGCGAGGTGGCGCGCCGCCTCGGCGTCTCCGCGGCCTACATGAGCCTCATCGAGAAGGGGAAGCGCTCGGTGCAGCTGCCGCTCCTCTTCAAGGCGCTCGAGATCTACGGCGTCGGCATGGAGGACTTCATGGCGAGCCTGGGCGAGTCGCGGGTGGACGACGGGCTCGCCCGCCTGCTCGACGAGCCGCTCCTCAAGACGCTCAACCTCAGCCGCGAGGATCTGGCCAGCCTCGGCGCGGAGCCGAAGGTCGCGACCACCATCACCGCGCTCTTCAACCTCTACAAGAACACGCGCGGGCAGCTCGACCACCTGCTGGCGGATCTCGCCCGGCGGGAGCGGGACGACGCGCGGCAAGGCGACGAGCTCGCGTTCGACTACTCCCCGTTCGACGAGGTCACCGACTTCCTCGAGCGACACGGCAACTACTTTCCGCTCCTCGAGGAGCGGGCGGACGCGTTTCGCCGGGACGCCTCGCTGAGCGAGCAGGTGACGAGCGCGGAGCTCGTCGGCGCGCTCGAGGGGAAGGGCGTCTCGGTGGAGCTGGTCGGCTCGGACGGAGACAGCAGCGTGATCCGGCGCTTCGACCCGGACGGCCGCAGCCTGCGTCTGTCGGTCGACGTGCCCGACCATCGCCGCAAGTTCCAGCTCGCGGTGGCGATCGGCCTCCGGCTCCTGGACGAGGAGTCGCTGCACGAGCCGATCGTCGAGGGCCACGCGGCGCAGCACAGCGAGACGGACCGGCTGCTCAAGATCCACCTCGCGAACTACTTCGCGGGCGCGCTGCTGCTGCCCTACGGGCCCTTCTTCGACCACGTGACGCGGACCCGCTACGACGTCGATCGCCTCGGCTCGATCTTCGCCGCGAGCTACGAGACGGTTGCGCACCGGATCTGCAACCTGGGCGACCCGAAGCGGCGCGGCGTCCCCTTCCACTTCCTGCGGGTCGACGTGGCCGGGAACATCTCCAAGCGCTACTCGGCCACGGGGCTGAAGTTCCCGCACGGGACGGGCAGCTGCCCCAAGTGGGTGGTGCACACCGCCTTCCTCACCCCGCACGAGATCCACCGCCAGTACTCGGAGTTCCCGGACGGCTCGCGCTACTTCTGCTTCGCGAGGGTGCAGGCCGAGCCGCACCGCGGATCGCTCGCGCGCGGCACCGTCTACAGCATCGGGCTCGGCACCCACGCCGAGCACGCCAAGCACCTCGCCTACGCGGACGACATCCCCTTCGTCGATCCGCCGAAGATGGCGGTCCCCGTGGGCACGACGTGCCGCTTCTGCGAGCGCACCGACTGCAACCAGCGCGCGGCGCCGAGCTACAAGTTCGCCTTCCGCGTCGACGAGTACATCAAGAAGGACAACTTCTTCTCACCGCTCGTCAACGACGACCAGGAGCCGGACGCCTCCGAGCGGCGCTGAGCCGAGGCCTGTCAGGCGACGTTGGAGGCGCGTCCGTCGTCCATCTCCGCCAGGCGGCGGTAGACGGTGGCCCGGCCGATGCCGAGCAGGCGGGCCGCCTCGGAGACGTTGCCCTCGGTCGCGTCGAGGGCGCGTCGGATGGCGCGCTTCTCGAGCTCTCGCAGCGGGATCAGCGGCAGCTGCGGCGGCCGGCTGCGCGGGCGCTCGCTCAGGGGCGGCGGCACCGACGGGAGCGCGCGGTCGCGGATGGCGGGCGGCAGATGCGCCAGCTTCATCTCGTCGCTCTCGCAGGCGAGGAGCGCGCGGTGCACGACGTTCTGGAGCTCGCGCACGTTTCCCGGCCAGGCGTGTCGCATGAGCGCGTCGATCGCGACCGGGTCCACGCGGCTCGGCGTGCGCCCGACGTCCGGGCCCAGCTTCTCGATGAAGTGGCGCACGAGGGCCGGCACGTCGTCGGTCCGGTCGCGCAGCGCGGGCATCTGCAGCGGGTAGACGACGAGGCGGTAGAAGAGGTCCTGGCGGAAGCGCGCGGCCTCGACCTCGCCCTCGAGATCGCGGTGGGTCGCGCAGACGATGCGGACGTCGACGGGGATGTCGCTCGCGCCGCCGACGCGGCGGATGGTCCGCTCCTGCAGCGTGCGGAGCAGCGCGGCCTGCGTCGCGGGGCTCATCTCGCCGACCTCGTCGAGGAAGAGCGTGCCCCCCTGGGCCTGCTCGAAGCGGCCGAGGTGTCGCGCCGAGGCGCCCGTGAACGCGCCCTTCTCGTGCCCGAAGAGCTCGGACTCCTGGAGGGACTCGGGGATCGCCGCGCAGTTCACCGCCACGAACGGCCCGCTCGAGCGGTGCCCTTGCTCGTGAATGGTGCGCGCGACCAGCTCCTTGCCCGTGCCGGACTCGCCGAAGATCGCCACCGCGACGTCGCTGGAGAGCACGCGCTCGATGAGCCCGCCGAGCTCCTGCATGGGCGCGCTGTCGCCGATGAGGCGGGCCATCGCGCGCCGGCCTCCGAGCTGGCTCTCGAGCCCGCGGACCCGCTCGGTGAGGCGGCGGCGCTCGGCCGCCCGGGCGACCGCGAGCAGGAAGCGCTGCCGATCGAGCGGCTTGGTCACGAAGTCGTAGGCCCCGCCGCGCATCGCGTTGACCGCGGTCTCGATCGTGCGCTCGGCGGTGACGACCACCACCGGCAGATCGGCGTCGAGGGCCAGGAAGTGCTCCATCACGTGGAGGCCCGGCATGTCCTCGAGCCCGAGATCCAGGCAGACGAGGTGGGGGAGCTCCTCCACCGCGAGGGCCTGCGCTCCGCGGGCGAACTCGCGCACCGTGTAGCCCTCTTGTTCGAGCCAGAGGCGCATCAGGCGGCGCACCACCGGGTCGTCGTCGACGACGGCGACGGCGGCGGAGTCCGTGGTTGTGGGAGGGCTGCTCATGCTTCTGGGAATTCATACGGCGCAACGGGCCGTCGGGTTGAGGGGGATCCTGCTAAACCAGCCCCCGATGAGTCGTCGCCTCTCCAACCTCTGCGGCGTGGACGACGCCCCCTTCGCCCGGTCGCACCGGGGCGACGTGCCGATCGTGGGGGCCGTCACCACGCGCCGGAGGCTGGATGGGATCATCACCAGCAAGGTCCGCCGCGATGGCGTGAACGCGACCGAGCGGGTGGCCGAGATGCTGCTGGGCTCTCCGTTCGAGGCGCACGTGCAGGCGATCGTGCTCAACGGGATCGCGCTCGCGGGCTTCAACGTGGTCGATCTCGCGGCCCTCCACGAGCGGGTGGGCCGGCCGGTCCTGGTCGTCGCGCGAAAGGCGCCGGACCTGCCCGCGATCCGGCGCGCGCTGCTGCGGCGTGTGCCGGGCGGGGCGCGGAAGTGGCGCCTCATCGAGGCGGCCGGCCCGATGGAGCCCTGTGAAGGGGTCTGGGTCCAGCGGGCGGGGCTGAGCCTCCCGAGCGCGGCCCAGCTGATCGGCGACGCCCGCGAGCAGGGACAGATCCCCGAGCCGATCCGCCTCGCCCACCTCATCGCGGGCGCGCTCGGCCGCGGGACCAGCAAGGGCGGCGCGTGACGCATCCCCGCGACTGCCATCGAGACCGGCTGCCCCCGGCGCTCCGGAGATGCTTCCGTCCGCTCCCGCCCGATCCCGCCATCGAGGCGTTCGTCGCTCACGCCCGCCCCCACGGCGCGCTCCGCGCGGCGCTCCACGGCCAGCTCCGACGGGTGGTCAGCGACTTCGACGCGGACGGGCTCCTGGGCACGCACCCGATGGCGTTGCTCGGCGAGGCGTCCTGGGAGGCCTTGCTCGGCCGCGGCGGGCGGCTGCTCGACGTCGGCGCGGGGAGCGGCGACGTCACGGCGCACGCCCGCGCGCTCTTCGACGAGATCGTGACCACCGAGACCTCCCGCGCGATGGGTCGGCGACTCCGCCGTCGCGGCTTCCGATGCCACCGCGTCGATCTGTCTCGGGACACGCTCCCCGCGGAGGAGGCGCCTTTCGACGCGGTCGCGCTCCTCAACGTGCTCGATCGCTGCGATCGCCCGCGCTCGCTCCTGCGGGCCGCGCGCGCCGCGCTGGGCCCGGGCGGGCGCCTCCTGCTCAGCGTGCCCTTGCCCGCGCGCCCGCACGTCGACCGGGGCGGCGCGACCGTCGATCCCGACGAGCCGATGGCCGGCTACGGGGAGACGTGGGAGGAGGCGCTCGTCGATCTCTGCGAGGGCCTGCTGGGCGAGCTCGAGATCGAGCGGATCGCGCGCGCGCCGTATCTCAGCGTCGGGGCCCGCCTGCACGCGCTCGACGCGGCCCTCGTCGTCGCCCGCGGCTGACGCGCCTCCGTCGATCTCGGAGCGCGGTCAACGGCAGAACGCGTCGCAGACCGTGGGGTCCTCGCACATCGCGACGAAGCCGAGCGTGGCCTCGGCCCGGCGCCCCGCCTCGTCCTCCACGCTCACCTCGAAGGTGTGCGGACGGTCGACCACCACGCGGCCGTCGATCGAGGGGCAGAGCACCATCGCCTGGGGCGCGGCGAGCTCGAACCCCTCGTCCGCGTCGACCCAGGCCACCGGCCCGCGGCCGAGCTGCACGAGCGCTCCGTCCCCGTCCGTCACGCGCCGATCCAGGCGCGCGGTGTCGGGGCAGATCCCGCGGATGCGCGCGTGAAGCCAGACGTGCATGCCGCCTTGCGTCCCGGGCACCAGCGCGCGGTCGGCGCCGTCGGCGAAGGGCTCGAAGCGGTCGCCGTCGACCGGCGCGCCGCCGATCGACAGCGACGGCGTGTCCGGGAGGTCCGCGCACCGATCGGCGCAGCCGGGGAGGGCCACCGCGAGCCCGCTCAGGAGAACGACGAGGCGCACCCGTGGGTCGTACGACGAGCGGGGCGCGCCGTCGAACGGACGGCTACTCCGCGTCGACGGGCCCGAAGCTCGTGAGGTGGACCTCGCCCGAGTCGTTCTTGCGCCAGCTCTTGGACGCCAGCAGCTCCCGGAGCGGCGCCTCCCAGAAGAACTCGCTCTGCCCGAAGGCGGGTTTGAGGTCGGACATCCACGTCGCGTTCGGGTCGAAGCGCGCGAAGAACGGCCGGTTGACCCAGCTCGGATCCCGCGCCTGGAGCATCTTGAGGACGAAGACCTTCTCCCCCGCCACCTCGGCCACGCCGTCGACGAGCACCTTGCCCGGCGTGCAGCTCATGCTCGGTCCGCGCGCCGTCCGGCCGAGACCGGAGATGTTCCGGTAGGCGCCCTCGTAGATCTCGAGCGCGCGCGCGAGCGGGACCTCGAAGTACTGCTTGGGCCCGGTGTCGCGCTCGACGAAGAAGTAGTACGGGACCGCGCCGAGCCGCAGCTGCGTCCGCCACATCCGGTTCCAGATCTGCGGGTCGTCGTTGACGTGGCGGATCAGCGGGGCTTGCGTTCGCACGGTCGCGCCGGCGCTCCGGCAGCGGCGCACCGCCTCCTGCGCGATCGGCGTGGAGAGCTCCTTCCAGTGGCTGTAGTGCCCCATCACCGCCACGTGCTTGCCCGCCTGGGTGATCTCCTCGAAGAGCCGCATGAGCGCGTCGGCGTCCTCACCCGCGACGAAGCGCTGCGGCCAGTACGCGAGCGCCTTGGTGCCGATGCGGATGCTCTGGACGTGCTCGATCTCGAGGAGCGGCTCGACGTAGCGGCGGAAGATCTTGGTCTTCATCACCATCGGGTCGCCCCCGGTGAACAGCACGCTCGTCACCTCGGGGTGGGCGCGCACGTATTCGGCGAGCCGCTCGGGCTCCTTGCTCGCGAACTTCAGGTCCTCGAGCCCCACGAACTGCGCCCAGCGGAAGCAGTAGGTGCAGTAGCTGTGACAGGTCTGACCCTGCGTCGGGAAGAAGAGCACCGTCTCGCGATACTTGTGCTGCATCCCCGAGAGCGGCTCTCCCTCCGCGTCCGGGACGTTGTGCGCCAGCTGCCCCGCGGGGTGCGGGTTGAGGCGCATCTGGATCGGACGCGCGGCCGCGACGAGCTCCTTCTTCGAGGCGCCGCCCTTCACGAGCTTCAGCATCGCCGCGAAGTCGTCGTCGGCCAGCATGCCGCGCTGGGGGAAGGTCAGCCGGAACATCGGGTCGTCCGGGACGCGGTCCCAGTCGATCAGCTCCTCGAGCACGTACTGGTTGACCTTGAACGGGAGGACCGCGGCGACCGCCTTCATCGCGTCGCGCTGCGCCGCGGGCAGCTTCGCGAGCTGCGGGATCGCGTCCATGCGATTGAAGTTGTAGATCTCGAGCTTCCGAGCAGGGAACGAACCGTTCATCGACTCTCCGGGAGGGGTTGCACGTGTGCCTGCGAGATCGCACCGAGGGGGCGACCCGAGGGGAAGGTGAGGAGCGACCCGGTCGAGACCCGAGGATGCCGAAAGGGGGGTGGCGATCGCTGCGGGGTCGGAGGGGGCCTTGGGCAGCCCGAGGGCTGGCCCGGAGGGTAACCATAAGTGGACGAGGCCGCCCGATCAAGCGCCGTACCAGGTTGGTACACCGACGCTGAACGCCATGAAATCTATCGGCTATTCGGCTGGCTGTGGCCGCGCTGCGTCGAGGCCGGCGGCCTCCTCGTCGCGGCCGAGCGCCCGGAAACAGGCGGCGAGGGTGTGAAGCGCGGCGCTCTCGCCGCGGGGATCCGAGAGGGTGCGGGAGACGGCCAGGGCCGCGAGGCCGCCCCGGACGCCACGCATCGGCTCGCCGGCCCGGAGATCGAGCAGGGCCTCCGCGAGCAAGGAGCGAGCCCGCGACGACGGAGCGTCGCGCCCTCGCTCCCGCGCCTCTCGGAGCGCGCCGCGTGCCGCCTCGAGGTCTCCGCGGGCCAGCTCCGCCACCGCCCGCACCCGCCCGACCGCGCCGAGATCGCCGCCGTCGGCGATGGCGCGGCCGATGGTGGCCTCGAGCGCCTCGAAGT
>SHBB01000102.1 GCA_004213565.1 Sandaracinaceae bacterium | reverse complement strand
GCGGAGCCCGCGTTCGCCGACGCCGTGGCCGCGGCCGGGCTCGATCTGGTGCACGTCTCCGTCTACTCGGTGCGCCCCGACGTGGAGGCGTCGCTGCGCGGCAGCGAGGGCACGCTCGACCGCGCCTTCGCGGCCATCGAGGCGGCGGCCGATCGAGGCGTCGAGGTCAACGTCAACTGCGTGATCAACAAGCTCAACGCCGACCACCTCGACGAGAACATCCGCCACTTCATCCGCCATCACCCGCGGGTGCGGCACTTCGTCTGGAACAACCTCGACCCGTCCATGGGGCGCGCCGAGGTCAATCAAGCGCGCTTCCTCCACCGCCTCGCCGACTTCCGCGAGTCGCTCTTCCGCGCGCTGCGCCTCCTGCACGCGAGCGGTCGCAGCTTCCGCGTGGAGCGGGTGCCGCTGTGCTTCATGCCCGAGTTCGCCTGGGCGAGCACCGAGACGCGCAAGATCGTCAAGGGTGAGGAGCGGATCGTTCACTTCCTCGACGACAAGCAGAGCGTCCGACAGACGGAGTGGGATCACATCTACGCGTCCGGCTGCGCGGAGTGCTCGGCGAGGTCGATCTGCGGCGGGCTCTTCGAGCGCGGGGACGGCTTCGACCCCGCGGAGCTGCGCCCGCTGACGATCCCGCTCCGCCCGATCGTCGAGGCGATCATCGCCGACCCCGGCGACCCGTCTTACGCGCACCGCAGCTTCGAGGCGTGGGAGATCGAGCACGCGCGGCGCGTGGAGGAGGCCCGGAGCCGGCCGCGCCCGGATCGCAGCGGTGAGCTGCCGCCGCCGGAGATGCGACCCGAGGGGGCGCCGCGGGTGGGGCAGATCACCGAGGAGAGCGAGGCCCGCTACGAGCGCTCGCTCGGCGCGGTGGCGCGTCGGGCGGAGAGGCTCGGCATCCAACCGGAGCGCCCCGTGCGCTCGCTGCCGATCGCCTCCGACGAGAGCTAGTCACCCGGAACACCGATTCATGGCAGAACCCCTCGGCCCTCGACGCGCGACTCGGCGTCACTCCTCCTCGAAATACTCGGGGTATTCCTCGTCGTCGTTCCTTGATTCGCGCGCCGATGGCTCGCGGAATTCTACCACTCACTGCTGTTCCGGGTGACTAGCCCGTGACCACCGCGGCACAGCGCGAGCGCGAGGACAACGCCCGGATGGCCGAGGCGCTGTCCTTCCCCGACCCGTCTCTCTTCGTGCACGACTACGGGGGCGCGCGCCGTGAGCGGCTGAGCCCGCGGCAGCTCGCCGAGGTGTGGGCCGACGCGCGCGCGCCCGAGGCGGCCTGGAACCTCTACCTGCATGTGCCGTATTGCAAGTCGATCTGCAGCTTCTGCAACTACACGCGCTTGCGTGTGTCGAGCCAGCGCTCGCTCGACGACTACGTCTCGTTCATCGCGAGCGAGGCGCAGCTCTTCGCGCCCGCCCTCGAGGGGGTGGAGTTCGGCTCCGTCTACGTGGGCGGCGGGACCCCGTCGGTGCTCTCCGCCGAGCAGCTCACCCGCCTGTTCACCACGCTGCACGACACCTTCCGCTTCGCCCCCGGCGCACAGAAGAACTTCGAATACGACCCGATGGTCATGACGCCGAACCGCATGGAGGTGCTGGCCGAGTTCGGCTTCAACCGCTTCTCCTTCGGCATCCAGTCCACCGACGTCGGCGTCAACGAGCTGCACAACCGCGGCCGACAGGGGGCGCGCCACATCGCGCGCCAGTTCGAGCTGCTCGAGGGCGTCGGGCCGAGCCGCGTCAACGTGGACTTCCTCATGGGGCTCGACGGAACGACGCCCGAGGGCATGGTCGCGGAGATCGAGCAGGTCCTCCGAGACCACCAGCCGGACGAGGTGAGCATCTACTTCATCTCGCCGACGCCGGCCTACGTCGGGGCGCACTTCGGCGGTGACTTCGCCCGCTACGAGCGCTTCCTGGCCGGCTTCGAGAGCCACGTGCCACAGGCGCTGCGCGAGGTCGCGGCGCGGGTCGGCTACGCGGTGCCGGGCGGGGGCAAACACCTCATCCGCATGCAGCGCACCACGCACCGCGCGGGGCCCTCGTTCACCGGCTACTACTGCGACGTCCCCTCGCAGGCGCACCGCCCGCTCTACGTCTTCGGCCTCGGCGACTCGGCGCGCTCGCGGATCTTCGGCCGCCTCCAGTACCGGGCCGAGCACGACACCGACGACAGGGCGCCGGACTCGCGCCGGTACGTCGGCATCCGCATGAGCGAGGAGGACGAGGTCTTCTCCTATGTCTCCTACGTCCTGCGCGACGGGGACGTGCTCGACCGCGCGCGCTTTCGCCGCACCTTCGGCGTCGACATCGAGGAGCGCTGCGGGGAGGCGGTCGCCAAGCTCGTGGAGCTCGGCGTGGCCACCGTGGACGAGGTCGGCGTGACGCTGGTTCATCAGCGGCGGCGGGAGCGCCTCCGTGACCTGCTCTTCTTCCTCCCGCCCGGTCGTCGCAAGGAGGCGGCCGCGATCGCGGAGCGCGCGCGACGGCAGCGTGGCAAGCCGACCGCGCTGGCCCCCGAGGTCGCCGAGCGGCTCCGCAAGCTGCTCGGGGCCGCGCGCCTGCTCCTCGGTCGCGAGAGGCCGCACGACGCCTTGCGTCTCCTCGATCGCGCGATCGAGCTCGAGCCCGGGTCGGCGGTGGCGTGGCTCCTGCTCGCCGAAGTCCGCCACCGCCTCGACTGGCTGCACGGCTCGCTCGAGGCCTTCGAACGCGCGCTGGAGCTGCACGAGGAGCGGGGGCGGCGGGTGGCGCTGGCTCGGCAATACCTCGAGCTCGGCGCGCCCGACCGCGCGCTCCGCCTGACCTCGGACGCGCGCCGCGCGGGCGAGGAGATGGGGGAGCTCGCCTGGATCGAGATCGAGGCGCTGATCGCGCTGCGCAACTACGACTCCGCGCTGGAGGCGCTCGACCACGTGGCCGGTCCAGCCGAGCGGCGCGCCGAGGCCCTGCTCGCGTGCGGGAGCTTCGAGGCGCTCGAGCGCGAGGACAGCGCGGAGCCCGCCATGGCCGTGGTCCGGGCCGAGGCGGCGCTCCGCTCCGGGCACACCGAGCGAGCCCGGGCCCTCGCCGCGGAGCTGCTCGAGCCGGGCGGAGCGTCGTCGGCAGACAAGCTGGCCCGTGCGCACGCCGTCCTCGCGTCCGCGCACCTCTGTGAGGGCGCCCTCGAGGAGGCCGACCGGAGCGCCGTCGCCGCCATCGAGATCGACGCGGAGGCGTCCTCGCCGCACCTCGTGCGCGCGACCGTCGCGCGCCGACGCGGAGACCTGCGGGCGGCCTTCCAGCATCTGCACGCCGCGCGGCAAGGCGCTCGCGAGTACCTGCTCGCCCTCGATCTGACGGAGCTCGCGTGCGTGGCGGCGAGCGCGCGCGGCTGGCGCGAGGACGAGGAGGCGGTGGCGGATCTGGCTCGCCGCGCCCCGGCGCTGTGCGAGGGCGGCGTCGACTGCGAGCGCGCGTTCGACGCCCTCTCCGGCAACTTCTCGATCCACCCCACCGCGGTGATCGAGCCCGGCCGGACGCGCCGCCTCTCGCCGCTGCCCGATCCGCGCTCGGCCGCGATGGACGCGCGCCGCGCGCTGCGGGTCGTGGGCTTCGAGTCGATCCTCGAGCTCTACGGGGAGCTGCTCGAGACGTACGCGCACCACCCGCTCGTCCACACGCACCGCGGCGAGCTGTACATGTGGACCGGCCGCTACGAGGAGGCCATCGCCGACTTCGAGGCCGCCCTCGAGGGCTCGGCGCGCACCGTCTGGGCCTACATCGGCCTCGCGCTCGCGCGCTCGGTCACCGGCGACCCCGAGGCGGCGCTCGAGGTGCTGGACCGCGCGGCCCGGAACACCTTCGTCGGCCCGACGACCCCCGTCGTGCGCGGCGAGGCGCTGCGGCTCCTGGGCCGGGACGACGAGGCGCGCGCCGATCTCGTGCGCGCGGTGGAGGACTCACCCGGGCGGATCAGCGCGTGGGTCAACCTGGCGCTCGTCGCCGCGCGCGCTGGCCAGCGAGGTGAGCTCCGCCGCTGCCTCCGGGCCATCGCCGAGCGCGCCCCCTCGCTCCTGCGCGACCTCGCTCACGACCGAGGCCGCGGCCTCTCGCTCTCGGACGCCGACGCCCTGGTCGAGGACCTCGAGCACTCGCTCCGGATGATGCGCGGCAACCGCTCCAGCCGCATGGTGACGTACTACACGGCGGACGGAGTCCCGCACGTGCTCGACACCTGAGCGGCCAGAGCGTGGATCACACGCTCGACGACGGAGGCTCGTCGGGGCGCCAGGGTCCCCACGCGTTCTCCGGCACCACGAAGGGCATCCGCACGTCGAGTTGCAGCGTCAGGCGCCGACGCTCGGACTCGTTGCGCCCCCAGTGGGGCTGGCGCGGGTCCATCAGGCGCGCCTTGCCCTCCGGCCACCAGGCCTGCTCGTTCGGCGGCAGCACCAGGCCCAGGTGACAGCGCACCAGGTCGTCGTCCCTCGGGTCGGTGTGCCGCCTCATCGTCACGCCCGGAGGCATGCACATGAAGCCCACCATCTCCACGCCGCCGATGGCGTCGAGCACCGCCGCGGTCCGCGGGCAGCGCGCCCGGTTCGCCGCGACGTCGAGGCCGGGGTAGCCGTCTCCCCAGATGCCCGTGTTCAAGACGAAGAGCGTCAGGTTGGGATACTCGGGCATGTCCACCCAGAGCGCGGGGTCGAGCCCGAGCGCCTCCTCGCGGATCTCGCCCGCGTGGGCCTCGAGCTGGTCCAGGAACGGGTAGGCGCGCCGCGTCGCTTCGTCGTGCATCGCGCGGCAGGATAGCAGGCCGTTGAAGTACCGAGCCCGAAGGATCTCGGAGCGCGACGGCCCGGTTCTCGGTTCGGGGCGACGTGAGACGAGGAGCGAGGTTCTTTAACGGACTGGTGGCGGAGCCGCGCTCAGAGAGGTTGCGCCACCGGCCTCTGCCCCGGCGTGTGGTCGAAGGCGATGCCCACACCGGGAGCGGTGCGCATGACGTCCCAGCAGGCCCGGAGCTCCTCCGCGCGACGGCCTCGCTCCAGCTTGCCCAGCCGCCGCAGCATCGCGGCCACCACGCCATCGAGCCAGGGGCTGACCTCTCGCGGCCACCGGATGTGCGTGGTCGCGGTGCTCCGGGCGCCGCCCTCGCGGCTCGCCCCGCGGGCGTCGAACAGGCGCGCCCAGTGCGCGCCGTCGTCGGTGAGCACACGCATCCACACCCCCTCGCCCAGCCAGTCCACCTCGAGCAGGAGGCGCGCGGGACGATCGAGCGCGCGCAGCGCGATGTCGGCCACGACCCGGAGAAGCGGGTGGTCCTCGAGGCTCGGCGGCGGCGGGCTCGGCTCGATCTCGAGGAGCCCGAGCATGTCCAGCTGCAGGAGCGTCTCGGAGAACGCCTGCAGGCGAGCGTCGCGCTCGCGGCTCCCGATCGCGTGGGGACGGAGCAGCGCCTCGAGCGCGGGGCGCACACGTTGCTCGCCGTCGAGCGCCGGGAAGACGCCTTCGGGACAGTCCTCGAACGCGGCGCAGGTCACGCGCAGGTGCGGGTCGAGCGGATCGTCGAGCGGGATCTCCACGTAGCGAATCGGCTGCCAGGAGTCGACGAAGCGGTTGGTGTGATAGCCGTCGGCGAGCGACCAGCGCGTCCGCAGGCGCACGCGGCCGTCGATCAGGCGCCGCCAGCGAGTGAGCAGCGCGCGCCGCGCCAGGGCCCGCGCCCCGTGCACCCCCTCGGCGTCGGAGCGGCGCCCGTCGTCTTCGCCCGCGCGGCCGAACAGGCGGTCGGCGCTGATCCAGCTGAAGTACTCGGTGCCCCAGATGTTCCGGGACCGCTCGCTCAGCGCGGCGTCGAGAGGGCTGTTGATCGCTCCGAGGCACGCGGCGGTGAACGCGTCGGCGTCGTCCTCGAAGAGCGCGCCGGCGCCCAGCACGCGCAGCCGCTCCTGCCTGGCCTGCCAGTGCAGCCCCTCGGCGCGCGTGTTCCGCCGGTACCAGACCCGCGCCATGCGGTGATACGCGGAGGACAGGTCCGCGTAGGTGGCGGCCACGCTCGCGCGGAGCTTCTCGGGATCGACGCTGGCGTCGCGCTCGAGCGTGGTGATCGCGTTGGCGACCATCGAGGCCCCGTTCGACGCGAGGGTCAGCCCGCTCGCGAGCACGGGGTCGACGAAGACCGCGCCGTCTCCGATGGTGTACCAGCCGGCGCCGCAGAGCTGCTCGGTCCGGTACGACCAGTCCTGCGCCGCGCTCACCCGCTCGGGCTCGCCATCGGGGCGGGCGCCGACGTACTCCGCGCGCTCGAGCAGCTCGCCCACCCGGTCGGTGCCGCGCACGGCCGCGAGGTAGGTCTCGCGCAGACGCTCGCCGCCGATCTCCTGCAGGGTCTCCTTGGTGGTGACCAGGCCGACGCTGGAGAGGGTCTCGCCGATCGGGATGTGCCAGACCCAGCCGAGCTCCGTGCTCGAGACCACCGCCCAGCGCTCCCGCCCACGGAGCGGCGCGCCCCCCTCCTCCACGCCGCCGCCGCGCCAGTAGCCGTAGACCGCGAAGTTGTTCATGTCGTCGTAGCGCCGCGTGGGCAGCGACCACTGGTGCGCCAGCAGCCGGGCCTGCCCCGAGGCGTCGATGACGCGCGCGGCCCGCAGCGATCGCGTCTCGCCGTCCTGCTCCAGGCGCAGCTCGAAGCCGGGGGAGTCGCCCGACATCGGGGGCGGCGTCGGCCCGCTGAGCGGCGTCACCCGCACGACCTTGGCGGGCTGCAGCACCTCCGCGCCCGACGACGCGGCGTGCGCGAGCAGCACCCGGTCCAGCTCGGCCCGATCTGCGTGCCAGGAGCCCATGGGGATCACGCCGTGCTCGTCGCGGAAGTCGGCCGTCCAGTAGTGACGCGACTCGGGCGGGCCCCAGTTGAAGATGAACCCCAGCTTGTCGACGGGGACCGCGCGGTGGGCCGCCTCGAGCACGCCGGCGCGCTCCAGGATGGTGCCCCAGCCCGGCAGGCAGGCCTCGCCCACGTGGTGTCGCGGGAAGGTCTCCTTCTCGATGACGACCACATGCAGCGCTGGGCACTGCCGGCGCAGCAGGCTGGCGCAGAGGCTGCCCGCGGGGCCTCCGCCGATGATGGCGACGTCGCACTCGCCGGGCGCGCTCAAAGGACCCCCGGGGTCAGGTCCACGCGTCCGTCCGGGTGCAGCTCGACCCCCTCGACGTAGAGCTCGGGCAGGCGCGCCTTCAGCGCTCGATAGGCCGGCGGCAGCGTGAGCATCGACGCGGCCAGCGCCTCGACCTCCGCGGCCCGGCCGGTGTGCTTGGCCTCGCTGATCCACAGCAGGCTCTCGCGGTCCCCGACGCGCCGCGCGAAGCGCCCCACGCCCCAGGCCGGGCTCAGCACGCCGAGGTCGACGGGCGAGTCGACCAGCACGAGGCGACTGCGCGCGCCCGACGGATGATGGTGCACCTCGCACATGACCGCGCCGTGGCCGCGCAGGTGCAGATCATCGAGGTACACGTCCACGCGGTCGCCGTCGGTGTCGACCATGCGCCGCGTCCCCGGGCGGGCCGCCTCCAGCAGCTCGCGGGCATCGGGCGCGGCGCGCAGGACCGCCTCCGTCCACGCCTCGCGATCCTCCGCGTCGGCCACGTAGAAGCGAGCCGCGCCGTCGCTCGAGAAGATGGGCCCGGCGCCGAACGCGGCGGGGTCCCAGTCGGGCGGCAGCAGGTCGGTGATCAGCGCGGGCACGCCTCCGGGGAACGCGGCCTCGAGCAGCAGCCGCTGCATTTGACCCTGGAGCGCGTCTGTCGCTGCCACTACGCTAGAGCACATCTCAAAACCCTCCCGTCCCCTGTCCGGCGGGACGGGCCCCATCCGCGGCCGTTCGCTCCTCGAAAATACCCCGCATTTCCTCGTCGCGCCCAGCCACGGCTCGGCCACGCTCGGTCCGTGGTTTTGAGATGTGCTCTAGCCTATCAGTCGTTGAAGGAGAGAATGGCGAAGCGCCTGGAGATCCTGCGGAGCGGCGCTTCGCCTCATTGGTTCTGGCTCGAGGCCCCCGAGGGGGCGGCGGCCGGGGAGCCGGCCCTTCGCCGTCGAGACATCGCGCACCCGGCGCGGCTCCGCGTCATCGACGAGAGCGGCGAGGGGCTGCCGGTCGCGGCCCTGCTGCGCGCGGCGGCGGCGGCCGGGCACGCGCTCGAGGCGCTCGGCGACGGCAGCGATCGCGCGCTCGAGCTGCGGCTCGGCCCGGCCGGGACGGTTCCTCGGATGGACGTGGCCGGGGAAGCCGCGCGAGAGGTCGTGCACCTCGACGGCGTCGCTCTGCACCAGGAGCCGTCGCCGTACCCCGCCGAGGCGCTGCTGCGCGACCTGCTCTCGCCTGGCCGCGGCCGGCGCGCCGCCGTCACCGCTCCCGCGATCGAGGCCGTGCCCAACGCGGCGCTCTTCTTCGAGTCGCTGATGAACAGCGACATGCCCCACAACGATCGCGAGATCTCGGGCGGCGTGCTCCACATGCTCAGCCCGCTCGCGGGCAGCCCCACCGAGGTCGTGCTCGCGAACGTGAAGATGTCGATCACCGGCCGAGAGCGTCCGATCCTCGGCATGGACGCGCTGCGCGAGGTCCTCGCCTCGCGCGAGGTCCACCTCATCGGGATCACCCTCCTCGAGGGCTACTTCGAGGGCGTCGTCTCGCTCATCGAGACCCTGCGCGAGCTCGGCTCGAGGGCCCACATCGCCGTCGGCGGCGTGATGCCCAGCCGGACGCCCGAGCACGTCGCCGCCCACCTGCCTGGCGTCAGCTTCGTGTGCCGAGGCGCGGGGGAGTACTTCGTCCCCGCGCTGGCGAGGATCGTGGGGACCAGCGACGTCGACGTCCCGTTCACGGAGGCCCAGGTCGAGGCCTTGATGTCGCTCGACGGGATCCTGGCCATCGATCGCGCGGGCGCGCAGCTCGTCTCCGGCAACCCCGCCAAGGTGGTCGAGGTCGAGGATCTCGACGGGGTCGAGCTCGATCTCTCCCACCTCGAGCCGCGTCACATCGAGGGGGGCATCGAGATCTCCACCTCGCGCGGCTGCCTGCATCACTGCAGCTTCTGCACGATCATCGGCCGTCATCGCTACCAGGCGCGTAGCGCCGAGGGCATCTTCGCGCTGCTCGGCCGGTACGAGGCGCGCTTCGCCGAGCTCTTCGGAGACGACGTCCCGGACAACGCGTACCGCGTCCACATCAGCGACGACGACTTCGTCTGCGACAAGCAGCGCGCGATCGACTTCTTCCGCGCGCTGCCCGAGAGCCGCTTCCGGCTCAGCTCGGTGCAGGCCTCCGTCGCCGATCTCTGCCGACGCGACGGCCGCGCGCTGCTCCCCGAGCTCGACCCCGAGCTCTCGGAGGTCCTGACGCCGAGCCTCTTCGCCGATCACGGCCGGCCGATCCCGCTGCGCGACTTCGTGGCCGATCACCGCTCGCGCGGGTGGAGCAGCTACCTCCAGATCGGGGTCGAGACCTTCTCCGACCGCGAGCTGCTCCGTCTCGCCAAGGGCTACCGGGTCAGTCACATCCGCGCCATCGTCGGCGCGCTCAGCCAGCGGCGCATCCACATGGACGCCTACTTCATCGTCTCCAACGCGGAGACGACGGCCGAGGACCTGATCGAAAGCGTCGAGGAGCTCTGCCGCCTCAAGCTCCGCCACCCCAAGTACTTCCATCTCCGCTTCCCGGTGGTGCCGCACCTCGTCTCGTACTTCCCGTCGGCCAGTCACAAGAACAAGGTGCGCAAAGGTCAGCAGGACACGATGCGGCTGCGCGACCACCGCAGCGTCCCGGGCTACCCCGAGCTCGACTACCCGTTCGTCGAGCACGACATCCCCTCCGACCCCTGGGTGGCGCGGGCGGTCGACGAGGAGTTCCTCACCGACGCGCGCCTCTACACCGAGAGCCTGGTGCGCCTGCGCGCGCTCTACGGCGAGCGTCTCGCCTTGCTCCCGCCCGGCGAAGAGCGGCGGCAGGGCGAGCGCCTGCTCCGTCGCCTCGACGACGCGCCGCGGCAGCTCGCCTTCGAGATGCTGCGCGAGCTCCGGGAGCAGCAGGCGCGGCGCTCCGCCGACGGGGCGAAGGCGGGCGCGGGCGACGCCACCGCGCTCGCGGCCGCGACGGCGGTGCTCGGCGATCGACGCGAGTGGCTGCCCACCTTCCGCCGCTACGAGCACAGCGAGGTGCCCCGCCTCGTGGTCATCCCGACCTGGCAGTGCGAGCTGCGCTGCCGCTACTGCTATATCCCCAAGCAGGACGGCCGCGTGATGGACCTGCGCACGCTCGAGCGCTCCATCGATCTGCTCCTGTCGAGCCGGCGAGAGCGCCTGATGCTCCAGTTCTTCGGCGGCGAGCCGCTGATGGAGCGCGAGCTGATCCGACACGGGATGGACTATGGCGTCGAGCAGGCGCAGCGCCTCGGCAAGGACCTCCGCTTCGTCCTGTCCTCCAACGGCTGGTCACTCGACGAGGAGACGCTCGGCTGGCTCTCGGGCTACCCGGTCAAGCTCGAGCTCTCCCTCGACGGCGACCCGGCCACCCAGCGGCGCTTCCGGCCCTCGCTCATCAAGGGTCGCGACAGCTACGCCGAAGGCATCGCCACGCGGCGGCAGGCCATCCTCGCCTCGGGCCTCCCCTACGACGTGATCATGGTCGTGCACCCCGCGGGGGTGGAGCAGATGCCGGAGAACTTCTTCCACATCGCGTCGCTGGGGTTCGAGCGCGTCCAGATCAACTTCGCGCTCGGCGTCCTCTGGGACGAGGAGAAGAAGCGCGCCTTCGCGCGAGGGCTCCACGAGATCGGCCAGCGGCTGCGAAAGCGCTGGGCCGAGGGCGAGGCGCTCTCGATGATCAACCTCGAGAGCGCCCCGATGCCCGTCCGCCTCAACGGTGAGGTCACCGTGGACTTCGACGGCACCCTCTACGGCGGCAACGGCTTCCTCCACGAGACCGAGCACAAGTCGAAGTTCGTCATCGGCGACCTCGACGAGCACGGGAGCTTCGACCGCTACTGGATGGACGCGCCGAGCAACGACTTCCTGCTCGCGTGGAGCTACCCGGAGGACATCACCGCGAACAACCTCGAGGTGGGGCGGATCATGACGTCCTTCGCGAAGTGGATGCGGTCGGAGGGGATCGGACCCGCCAGCGGCGCGCCGTCGTCGAAGCGGGCCGAAGCGCGGCACGAGCAGGCGTGACACCTCGTTCTCTGGGGCCTGGTCTCTCGCCGGGGCCTGCGGCATGCTCGGCCCGTGCGCGTCACCATCCTCGCGAGCGGCAGCGGCGGCAACGCGACGCTGATCCAGGCGGGCGGCCGCCGAGTGCTCGTCGACGCGGGGATCGGCCCGCGGGTCCTCGCCGATCGCATGCGGCGCGCCTTCGGTCGCGTGCTCGATCTCGACGCGATCGTGCTCACCCACCCGCACGGCGATCACGTGGGCAAGGTGGTGCCCTGCGCCAAGGCCTTCGACGCGACGGTCTACCTCAGCGAGGCGACCAAGCGGCGCCTGTCGCTGCCCGGGCTCCGCACCCGGGTGTTCGGGCGGAACGCGCCCTTCGACGTGGGCCCCATCCAGGTCGACCCGATGCCGGTCCCGCACGACGCGCCGCAGGTGGCGCTCGTCTTCCAGTACAAGCACGCGCGCGCCGCGATCGTGACGGATCTCGGCCACGTCCCGGCCGGGCTCGCCAGCCACCTCGACGGCTGTCAGCTCGTGTTGCTCGAGTCGAATCACGATCCGGGCCTGCTCGCGCTCGGGCCGTATCCCGAGTTCCTCAAGCGGCGCATCGCGTCCTCGGTCGGGCACCTCTCGAACGCGCAGGCGGCGGCGCTGATGCGGGAGCTCTCGAGCGACACGCGCGAGATCGTGCTCATGCATCTCTCACAGAAGTGCAACACGCCGCTGATCGCGATGCGCGAGGCGAAGAAGGCGCTCGGCGCCCGCAGGGTGAAGCTGCGGGTCGCCGACCAGGACGAGCCGGTCGACCTGCGAGTGCAGGTCGCCGGCCCGGTCCGCCGTCGGATCAGCGACGACCAGCTCGCGCTGGCGTTCTGAACGCTCAGGCGTCGTTGACGTCGAGCCGGTAGATCTCGCGGATGTCGGCGAGGATCTCGTCGAACGGCAAGTCCAGGTCGTGGAGCAGTCCGTCCTTCAGATCGAAGACCCAGCCGTGCACGGTCGGGTGCTTGCGCCGCAGGTAGTGCTTCTGGACGCTCGCCGTCTTCATGACGCGGATGCACTGCTCCTGGACGTTGA
This sequence comes from Sandaracinaceae bacterium, assembly GCA_004213565.1. Classification (GTDB taxonomy): domain Bacteria; phylum Myxococcota_A; class Polyangia; order Polyangiales; family Sandaracinaceae; genus JAVJQK01. Next base: position 8,203 of record SHBB01000102.1, on the reverse strand, counting down.
GCTCGATCAGGCGGCGGTAGCGCGCCTCCTCGTCCTCGATCGCGTTGAGCTCTTCGCGGTGGATCCGGTAGACGTCGCGGACCTCGCGCAGCCAGCCGTTGAGCAAGCCCAGGTCCTGCGACTTCATCGCGGCGCGCACGCCTCCGCAGCCGTAGTGGCCGCACACCACGATGTGGTCGACCTCGAGGTGGTTGACCGCATACTCGATCACCGAGTGCGCGTTCAGGTCGGTGTTCACGACGAGGTTGGCCACGTTCCGATGGACGAAGACCTCGCCCGGAGCGCAGCCCATGATCTCGTTGGCGGGCACACGCGAGTCGGAGCAGCCGATGTACAGGAAGTCGGGGTTCTGCCCCGCCGATAGGGCTTCGAAGAAGCCTGCCTCCTCGTTCTTCTCGGCGACCCAGCGTCGGTTGGCTTCGAATACTCGTTGGTACTTGTCCATGGCGACGAACGATACCCGGAGACCATGGATCGGTGAAGGGTCAGAACGCGTGACGCCAGATCGAGGGGGCGGAGCGCGCGATCCGCCCCCCCGACCCGCGCGCTGCTAGGCCCAGGTGGCGCCGAGCCGGTCGCGCCCGATCAGCCCCTGCGCCTTCAGCGCGAGCAGCATCGCGTCCTCGTTCTTCGCGCACCAGCCGTAGCCGAGCTGCGCGTCGAGCAGACGCTGGGTGCCCTGACCGACGAGCCCGTCGATCGTGTAGCCGAACATCGCCTGGACGTTCAGCACCGCCCACTGCGTGATCTGCCCGAAGATCCCATCGACCTTCACCGGCTCGTAGCCGAGCTTTACGAGCTTCTCCTGAAGGACCCGAACGCGCGGCCCACGGTCTCCCATCTTCAGCATGAAAACACCTCTCTTCCTTTCGCCTGACGGACGGAAAAGAGGGGCCGCGACTGACGCCTCAGGCGATCTTTTTCGCGACGATTCGCGCCACGTGGCGGCCCTCGAGCCAGCCCTCGCGGTAGTAGGTCACGCGCAGCGATCCGGCCCGGCGGAGCAGCGCGTTCGGCTCCACGAGGAAACGCCGCGACGGGCGCGCGTGGCGCTCCAGGTTGGTGACCGTCGCGATCTCCGAGACCAGCGCCCCGCCGGGCGCGAGCGCGCCGATCATCTCCGGCCAGAGCGCCGCCTGCTCGTAGTGAAAGCAGGCCACCATCGCGAACGGTCCGTCGGGCAGGCTCGGCGTCTCTGCGAGATCGCGCTCGATCGTCGTCGCGCCCAGCGCCGCGCAGCGCGCCAGCCCCACCGGGGAGATGTCGAGCGCGGTCACGCGCAGCCCCCGCGCGATCATCCAGCCCGTCAGCCGCCCCCGACCGGCCGCGACGTCGAGCGCGGGGCCCTCGCGGGGGAGCTCGTCCGAGAGCTCATCCAGCCAGGCGGGCGCGGGGCCGGGCTCACCCTCGGCGTGGCGGGCGTCCCATTTCAGGCGGTCGGCCTCGGACACTGGAGCATGGTGCTTCATTCCGGGGCCCGGCGCTGGCAGAATCGGCGGCCATGGAACCGAACGAGCTCCGGGCGGCCTTCGAGAAGCGGGACATTCGCAAGGTGAAGGTCGGCGGCGTCGACATCGACGGTGTCCTGCGCGGCAAATACATCTCGCTGGAGAAGTTCTGGTCGGCCGTCGACAAGGGCTTCGGCTTCTGCGACGTCATCTTCGGCTGGGACATCGTCGACCAGCTCTACGACAACGCCGCCGTGACCGGCTGGCACTCGGGCTACCCGGACGCGCACGCGAAGATCGACCTCGACACCTTCCGCGTGCTCCCCGACGAGCCCGACACGGCGTGCTTCCTCGCCGACTTCTGGCTCCCCGGCGGCAAGAAGCCCCACCCCGCGTGCCCGCGCAACCTGCTCAAGCGCATCATCGCGCGCGCCGAGACGAGCGGGTACCGGCCGATGATGTCGTGCGAGCTCGAGTTCTGGCTCTTCGACGAGGACGCCGACTCGCTCCAGGCCAAGGGCTTCGCCCAGCTCGACTCGCTCACGCCCGGCATGTTCGGCTACTCGTGGGTCCGCGCGGGGCAGCTCTCCGAGCTCATCCACGAGGTGATGGACACGATGAGCGCCTTCGACATCCCGATCGAAGGCCTGCACACCGAGACCGGCCCGGGCGTGTGGGAGGCGGCGCTGACCTACTCGGACGCGCTCGAGGCCGCGGACCGCGCCGCGCTCTTCAAGTCGACGATGAAGCAGCTCGTCGCCAAGCGCGGGCTCAGCGTGACCTTCATGGCGAAGTGGAACGCGAAGCTCCCCGGCTCGAGCGGGCACCTGCACCAGAGCCTCTTCGACAGCACGGGCGAGACCAACCTCTTCCACGACCCGAAGGCCGACCACGGGATGAGCGACCTCATCCGCCACTACGTCGGCGGCGTGACCAAGCTCGCCCCGGAGCTGACCGCGCTCTACTCGCCCTTCGTCAACACCTACAAGCGCTACGTGCCGGGCGTGTGGGCGCCGCTGACGCCCTCCTGGGGCGTCGAGAACCGCACGTGCGCGGTGCGCGTGATCACGGGCGGGCTCGGGACGCGGGTCGAGTACCGGCAGACCGCCGCGGATCTCAACCCCTACGTCTCGATGGCGACCAACCTCGCGGCGGGGCTCTGGGGCATCGAGCACGCGGTCGAGCCTCCTCCCGAGACGAAGGGGGACGCGACCGCCGACACCAAGGCGAAGCCGCTGCCGCTGACGCTCGAGCACGCCGTCCTGGCCTTGCGCGAGAGCGAGACGGCCCGCGGCATCCTGGGCGAGGACTTCGTCGACCACTACGTTCGCACTCGGGACTGGGAGATGCGGCAGTACCGCACCGCGGTGACCGACTGGGAGCTGAAGCGCTACTTCGAGGGGGTTTGATGGCGCCGCGATTTCTGACCAAGCCGCTGCGCCTCCCGCGCCTCAAGCCGTACGTGCCGGAGCCCGAGGACCCGGCCATCTTCTGGTTCAACAGCGAGCGCGACGACATCGTGCGCGAGGTCGTGCGCCGGCTCGGCGAGCGCTACGCGGCCGACCGCCGCACGCTCGAGTACGCGCTGAACGAGGTCGCGTTCTACGAGGTGCAGCGCCTCGAGACGCAGCGCGACAGCGAGGCGAAGGACAGCATCGGCTACTGGAAGGGGCTGCTGCGTCGCGTCGCGAAGATGAGCGATGACGCCAAGCGGGACGCGCTCCGCGGGATCAGCGAGCGCATGGCGCGCGACATCGCCGGCAACTTCGACCCGCGCGTCTACAAGTTCGCGAGCCGGGTCACGCCGCGGCTCTTGACCGGCGTGATGAAGCCGGGCGCCCTGCCGAAGGACCTCGCGAGCGTGGGGATCGGCGCGCCCGCGCTCGACGAGCTGCTCACGATCGAGGGCGACACGGACCTCCTGAAGCGGCTCGAGAAGAAGGGCACGATCGTCTACGTGCCGACGCACGGGAGCAACCTGGACTCCATCGCGTTCGGCTACGCGCTGATGCGCTCGGGGCTCGCGCCCGTGGTCTACGGCGCGGGCAAGAACCTCTTCACCAACCCGATCATCAGCTTCTTCATGCACAACCTCGGCGCCTACCGCGTCGACCGCCGGATCCGAGCTCGCCTCTACAAGGACGCGCTCAAGACGTACTCGTGCGTGATGATCGAGCGCGGCTACCACTCGCTCTTCTTCCCCGGCGGCACGCGGAGCCGCTCCGGCATGGTCGAGCGCAAGCTCAAGCTCGGCCTCGCGGGCACCGCGGTCGAGGCCTTCTCGCGCAACCAGGTCTTCGGGATCGACCGGCCGGTCTACATCGTGCCGGCCACGATCAACTACGCGCTCGTGCTCGAGGCGGAGACGCTCATCGAGGACCACCTCAAGGCGACCGGTGAGGGCCGCTACATCATCGAGGACGACGAGTTCAGCCGCGTCGATCGCTGGGTGAGCTTCTTCCGCAAGCTCACCGACACCGAGGGCGCGTGCGTGATCCGCTTCGGCCGCCCCGTCGACTGCTTCGGCAACGACATCGACGACGAGGGCCGCTCGATCGCGCCCGGCGAGAAGGCCGTCGACCCGGGCAGCTACGTCAAGCGCAAGGGCGCGCCGACCCTCGACCCGAGCCGTGACGCGGCCTACACGCGCGAGCTCGGCGACACCTTGCTCGACAAGTACGAGCGCGAGACGGTGCTGATGACCACGCAGCTCGTCGCGCACGTGCTCTTCCGCCGGCTCGTGCGCGAGACGCCGGGCGTGGATCTCTTCGGGCGCATGCGCTTCCGCGGCGAGATCCGGGTGCCGCACCAGGAGCTCTTGAAGGACATCGGTGAGACCCGCGATCGCGCGGCCGCGCTCGAGCGTGACGGCGCGGTGCACCTCAGCCGGTTCCTGCGCAACAAGTCCCCCGAGGCGCTGCTCGAGCGCTCGATGCGCATCTGGGACGGCTACCACACGCGCGTCGTCGCGCGGCACGTGGGGCCCAACGTGGTCGCGGAGGATCCCACCTTGCTGCTCTACTACCAGAACCGCCTGCTGGACTACGCGGAGGCCATCGCCTCGGACGACGACCAGGCCGCGGCGCGCGAGATCCACCTGCTCGGGGTGAAGCTGTGAGCTGCGTCGGCATCGTCGGGGGCGGGAGCTTCGGCGTCGGGCTCGGCGTGGCGATCGCGCGCAACGGAGGCGAGGCGCTCCTCTGGAGCCGCACGAAGCGAGACGCGCCCGAGGGCGTGACCGCGACGAGCGATCTCGCGGCGCTCTCGGAGTGCGAGCTCATCTTCGTCTGCGTGCCCTCGATGCACGTGCCCGCGGTCGCCCCGGAGCTCGGCGCGCACCTCGACGGTCGCCACCTGCTCGTGCACGTCAGCCGCGGCCTCATCGGGGACGAGCTGCAGACGGTGAGCCGTCACCTCTCGGCCAACACGCCGGCTCGCCGCGTCGGCTGCCTCGCCGGCCCGCTCAACCCGCGCGTGCTCACCGAGGCGATCCCGGGCGGCGGCGTGGTCGGCACCCGGTTCCCCGAGGTGGCCGAGGCGGTGCGTGAGGCGATCGGGGCCCCGGAGGTCCGGCTCTACGACACCGACGACGTGGTCGGGGTGGAGGTGGCCTCGGCGATGGTCGGTCTGCTCGCGCTCGCGGCGGGGTTCTGCCTCGAGTCGAAGATCAGCCCGGCCGCGATGGCGGTGATGATGAACCGCGGCCTCCACGAGGCGGCGCGGGTCGGAGAGCGGCTCGGCGCCGACGCCTCGACCTTCCACGGCATGGCCGGCGCGGGAGACCTCTTCGCGGCGGTGGGCGGCGACGAGCGGGCCGAGGTGCGACTCGGTCGGGCCATCGCGCGGAACGTCGACCTCGAGGAGGCGGGCCGCGAGGCGGGCGCCTACATCGAAGGAATCTCCATCGCGCGGCGCGTGAGCGCGTTCGCGGAGCGCATCGGCATGGAGACGCCGATCGCGAGCGCGATGGCGAGCGTGCTCGACGGGCACGCCGAGGTCGAGGTGGCGCTCCGCGCGCTGATGCTGCGATGAGCGGCCGCCGCGACCAGGACCGTCGCATTGACCTCGGGACGGGTTCTGTTGCCTCATATGCCGGCGGCTGGCGTCGGACGTCGGCTGCGCCATGCTCCGCCCCCCCGATCGTAGCCAAGGAGCCCGCATGACGACCGTCTGGAGCTTTCCGACCCGCATCCTCTTCGGCGCTGGCACCGTCAGCGAAGCGGGCGCCGAAGCCAAGCGCCTCGGATCCAAGACCGCGCTGATCGTGACCGACCCCGGCGTCGAGGACGCGGGCATCGCGGCCGAGGTCTCCCGTGCCCTGGAGAAGGGCGGCATCGTCACCGAGATGACCACCGGCGTCAGCACCAACCCCACCGAGGCGGAGGTGCACGCGGCGGCGGAGGCGTACCGGGAGGCGAAGGCCGATCTCGTGGTCGGCGTGGGCGGCGGGGCGCCCCTCGACGTGGCCAAGCTGATCCGGCTCGCGACGACGCACTCTCTCCCGCTCGCCGAGTACGACGACGCGATCGGCGGCGACGCGAAGATCACCCAGCCGATGCCCCCGATGATCGCGGTGCCGACGACGGCGGGCACGGGCAGCGAGGTCGGCCGGAGCGGCGTGGTGACGATCGCGGAGACGAACCGGAAGACGGTCATCTTCTCGCCGCGCCTCATGCCCGACGTGGCCATCCTCGACCCGCAGCTCACGCTCTCGCTCCCCGCGCGGCTCACCGCGGCCACCGGCTTCGACGCGCTGACGCACAACGTCGAGGCCTACTGCGCGAAGGGCGACCACCCGATGGCCGACGCGATCGCGCTCGAGGGCATCGAGCTGATCGCGAAGCACCTCGCGACCGCGGTCGAGGACGGCGCCAACGTCGAGGCCCGCGGCGCGATGCTGAAGGCCTCCATGATGGGCGCGGTCGCCTTCCAGAAGGGGCTCGGCGCGTGCCACGCGCTCGCGCACCCGCTGGGCGCCGAGGTGGGCATGCACCACGGCCTCGCCAACGCGCTCTGCCTCCCCGCGGTGCTCGACTTCAACCGCACCGCCGCGACGATGCGCATCGCCCGCATCGCGCGCATCCTCGGCGTGAAGGGCAACGACGTCGAGACGCTCGCCTTCGAGTGCAGCGGCAAGGTGCGCGCGCTCCGCAACCAGCTCGGCCTGCCCTCGGGGCTCGCCGAGGCGGGGGTCGAAGAAGACCAGCTCTCGCACCTGGCCTCGCTCGCCATCCAGGACGCGACCAAGGAGGGCAACCCGCGGCCCTGCACCAAGGACGACATGCTCTCGCTCTATCGCGCGAGCATGTAGTCGCCCCTCAGGCCGCGTCGGCCGCGCGGAGCACGTCGAGGAGCGTCGAGCCGTAGCGCGCGAGGCGCTTGTTGCCGAAGCCGTCGACCGAGGCCAGCGCCTCGTCCTCGAGCTGCTCGATCTTGGCCACGTCCCGCAGACAGTGGCCCGGGAGGACGGCTTGCACATCGACGCCGCGCTCCGCGGCCTCTTTCTTGCGCCACTCCGTCAGCGCTTTCTCCCGCGCCTTGCGCTGCGCGCGCTCCTCGGCCGGCGGCGGCGGGGTGGCGTCCTCCTGGGGGACGCCGTCGCGCTCGGCGGCCTCGAGCGCGTCGAGGAGCTGTGCGTCGTCGAGCTGCCGCAGCCCCCGGATCTTCCGGAGCTGCGCCAGCGTGCGCGGGCGACGACGCGCGGCCTCGAAGAGCACGCGGTTGCCCGTCACGCGGAAGGGCGGGACGTCCTGCTGCGCCGCCTCGCGCTCTCGGACGTTCGCGAGCGCCACCAGCACCGCGAGCGCGTGCCCGCTCAGGTCGCGCGCGCCCTTGATCCGCGTCCACGGCTCGCGCTCCACCTCGGGCTCGAGCGCGCGTCGCATCGCGTAGCGCGTCTCCTCGTCGATCTCCTCGAGCACGTCCAGCTCCGCCGCGCGCGCCTCGAAGAGCTTCGCGAGCTCTGGCAGGTACCGCACATCCTCCACGAGGTAGCGCTTCTGGTCCTCGTCGAGCGGGCGCTCGCCCCAGTCGGCCTGCTGGTGCTTCTTGTCGAGCTGCACCTCGAAGTACTTCTCGAGCAGCGCCGCGAGCCCCGTGCTCTTCTCGCCGAGGAAGCGCGCGGCCACCGCGGTGTCGAACACGCGCCCGAGCGACAGCCCGCGCTGGTCGAGCATCTTCGCGTCGAACGAGACGTCGTGCAGGACCTTGAGCGGGCCGTCTTCGCCGAGCAGCGGCTGGAGCGGCGTCAGGTCGTCCAGCGCGAGCGTGTCGATCAGCGCCTCGAGCTCGCCGCCGCAGATCTGCATCATGCAGAGCCGCGAGCGATAGCGGTAGAGGCCGTCACCCTCGGCGTCGACCCCGAGCCGCAGATCCGGGTCGACCCGGGAGACGATCGGGGTGAGCGCCCCGGGGCTGTCGATCCAGGCGGGCACGCTCACGGCTCGAGGCCGAAGCCCTTCTCGGCGTAGAGGCGATCGAGCAGCGGCCCGTGCTTCGCCTCGATGGCCTTGCGCTTCAGCTTGAGGGTCGGCGTCAGCTCGTCCTCGTCCTGGCTGAAGTCGCGCTCGAGCAGCACGAACTTGCGCACCTTCTCGACGCGCGCGAGCTGGTGGTTCCCGCGCCCCACCGCCTGCCGCACGCGCTCTCGGTAGTCGGGGTGCGCGACCACCTTCGCCGTGGCCTCGTTCAGCGCGGCGGAGCGACCGGCAGGGTTCTCCATCAGCTCCTTCTGACGCGCCTCGAGCTCGTCCTTC
>SHBB01000101.1 GCA_004213565.1 Sandaracinaceae bacterium | reverse complement strand
GGAGGTGAGGCGCAGGTCGCCGGCGGAGACGAAGAGCGGGTTGGCGCTGTCGGTGCGGGTCCTCGAGACGGTGCCCTCGTAGTCGACGCCGCCGTTGTTCCAGACGTTGCTGTCGGTGACGCTGGCGCTGCCGCTGTTCTGGTCGACGCCGTCGTCGCTGTTGTTGGCGATGACGCTGTCGAGCACGGTGGCGGTGCCGCCCGAGAGGTAGACGCCGTCGATGTTGCCGTGCACCGTGCAGTGGTCGAGCGTGACCGAGCCGCTCCCGGTGGTGTAGGCGCCGTAGGGCGAGTTGTTGGTCAGCAAGCTGTCGGTGACCGCGACGTCGCCGCCCGTGGTGGCGTACACGCCGTAGGTGTTCCGGCTCAGGGTCGAGGCGTCGATGGTGGTGGTCCCGCCCGAGGCGTGGAGCCCGTAGCGGGCGTTCCGAATCACCGCCCCGACCACGGTCACCGTGGCCCCGCTCTGGCTGAAGATGCCCTCCCAGCTGCCGATGCCGCTCCCCGTGGTCGAGTCGAAGGTCACCGGCTCGGCCGCGGTGCCGCTCACGGTGAGCGTGCCGTCGACGATCAGCTCGACCCGCGAGGTGTTCGTGCCGCTGGCGGCCGCGTCGCTCGTCGCCAACCGCACCTCCACGCCCTGCTGGATGGTCAGGAAGGCGCCCGTCGGCACGGTGATGTCGCCCTGGATCGTGTAGGGGCTGCCCGCGACGGTCCAGGTCTGGTTGATGATGTTCCCGCCGGGGATCGTGGTCTGGGCCTCCGCCGGCGCGGCGACGGCCAGCGTGAGGAGACAGGCGGCGAGGAGGGAGGCGGCGGCGAGGAGGGACTTCATGCGGCGGGAGCATACGCCGGCCGCGCGACAAATCCCCCCGTCAGGGGAGCGTCCCGGTGAGCTCCGCCTCGATCACCAGCACGCCGCGCCGCGGCCGGGCGCGCTCGGTCTGGGCCAGCGTCAGCCGCAGATCGGCCAGCTCCGGGGCCAGCCCGCCGAGGTCCCCCAGGCTCGGGAGCGGGACCTCGAGCGAGAGCCCCTCCCGGAGCGAGCCGCTGAGCATGGGCCACAGATCGAGCAGGAGCGTGCGCACCGTGTCCGCCGTGAGCGCGCGCGGGTTCGAGGGCGCCTGGAGCGTCCAGACCCGGACCTCGGGCTCCTCGTCCAGCAGGATCGAGATGCGGTTGTCGGCCACGTCGAGGTTCACGCCCGCGTCGAGCGTGACGGCGTAGCGCACCGGCTCGCCCTGGAAGGTCAGGTCGAGCTCGAGCTGGCCGAGGGTGAGGATCAGATCGTCCTCCTCCTCCGGGCGCGGCGGACGGAGCACGGGCGGCAGCCGCCCGAGGATGCGCGCCTCGCTGACGAGGCCGCCGATCGAGTCGGGCAGGATCGCGCTCGCGTCGACGTCGAGCAGGCCCGAGCTCCAGAGCGCGTGCAGGAGCGCGTTGAGCAGCGCCAGCCGCACGCCGACCTTGAGCGAGCCGTCCCCGAAGAACGGCGGCGCGCGGTCGGTCACGTCGAGCCGCGCCACGCCGCGGCTGTCCGGGTGCAGGCTCATCACGTCGGTGCCCACCTCGGTGCGGAGACCGAGCGTGACCTGGCTGCGGAAGGTCGGCCGCAGATCCGCGACGCGCCCGTCGATCTGCAGCGTGACGGGCGGGAAGGGCGCGCTGTCGAGCTCGAGCGTCTGGCCCATCAGGGCGGTGTCGATCGCGCCGAACGCGTCCTGCAGCAGCGCCGGCACGCTGTCCTCGAGGGTGCCGCGCAGGGCGTCGACGAGGAGCGTCTCGAGCGTCGTCCGGAAGAGGCCCTCGGCGAGCCGGAAGACCGCCGCCGTCTCCTCGCTCACGAAGGTCCCGTCGAGCGACTCGAGCCCGACGAGCAGCTCGCCCAGCGTCACCTCGATCTCGGCGTCCGGGCTCTCCTTGCGGATGGACATCTGCGCGAACGCGACGCCCGAGGCGCGCACCGTCCCGGTCAGCGGGAGGCTCGTGCCCTCCACCTGCAGGAGCCCCGAGGTGTCGGCCTCGATGGTGCCGAGGCGCACGAAGAGATCGGCGCCGTCGTCGGTCACGTCGATCTCCACGTAGGGGTCGGCGATCGTCGCGTCGGTCACCCGGAGCGTGAAGCTGGGCGGGTCGTCGATGACGGGATCCGGGATCACGCCCGTGACGTCGAGCGAGGCCAGGACGAGCTCCATGATGTCGGCGAGGTCGCGGGTCTGGACCGGCGTCGCGGTCCGATCGAGGGGCACCGCGTCGTCGAAGAAGTCCTGCCCGAGCCAGAGCGAGAGGCCGTCGTCGAGCACGAGCGAGGGGCGCCCCTCCGCGTCGAGCGCGGGGGAGTAGGCGGGGGCCCAGAGCACGTCCATCTCGACCTCGGAGACATCCGTCAGCCCGTCCGACGCGGTGACGACGAGGTGGTTGACGCCGAAGAAGCCCTCGATGGTCGCCTCGAACTGCCCGAGCGCGTCGACGGTGGCCGGCGCGCCGTTGACGTAGACGTTGACCATGCCGCGGTCCGCCACCGAGCCCGTGACCACGATGCCCTCGGCGTCCTCGAGCTCCGCGCCCGGGGTGGGCGAGGTGACCTCGAGCGCGGGCATGCCGTCGTCGACGCGGACGGCCACGGTGTCGCAGATCGTGGGGGGCAGGGTCTCGTCGCGCGGGACGACGCAGCCGGTGAAGACCACGCGGCCCTCGGTGCCCAGCGTGAAGGCCTGGCTCCGCGGACTCTCGCCCGGCGGCTCCCTCTCCGCCGCCGCGCTCGGCTCGACCGTCCACGCGACCTCGACGTCCTCGATGGGCTCACCGAAGACGTCGGTCACGATCCCCGTCAGCTCGACGCGCTCTGTGGTGTGGTACCAGGTGCGCGACGGCGCGATGACGGCCTCGATGTGGGCCGGGTCGGGCGCGCCGCCACACGCGGTCGCGAGCGCCAGCAGACAGGGAGTGAGTCGCTTCATCGAACCGCACCTCATCGGACTGCCTCTCATCGGACCGCAAAGTCCCCACGCAGCACGAAGTGCGGCGCCTCGAAGGCCAGGCTCGGGCTGACGATGCCGAGCCGCGCCCCGCCCGGGAGGCCGTACGCGCTCAGGCTCGCCGGCAGCGCGAAGCTCGGGATGGGCAGCGCGGGCAGCGCGTCGTTCAGCGCCGGCCGCAAGACCCGCTCGAGCAGGCGCGTCAAGAAGCCCTCCAGCGTGTCCCGCGTGCCCATGTCGAGGCTCGCGAGATCGGTGCTGAAGAAGAGATCCTCGATGCGGAAGTCCTCGAAGGCCAGGTCCTCGCCCGCGAGGCGCGCGCCCATCGACGCGCGCACGCCCAGCGTCACGAAGATCGGCTCGCTGAAGAGCTCCGGGTAGCGAAGCAGCAGCGTCACCGCGCCCAGCGACAGCTCCACGCGATCGCTGTCCTCGACCATCGCGACGGGGGGCAGGCCGGTGGCGAGCTGCGCGGAGACGCCCTCGGGCACGCCGCCGATGCTCGCGCTGTCGAGCGTCGCGTCGAAGAAGCCGCCGCGCCAGAGCGCGTGCAGCGCCTGGTTGAGGATGGTCTCGTGCACCGCGACCGCGGTCGAGCCGCCGCCCCCCGCGTCGAGGATGTGCGGCGCCGGTCTCGACGGCGCGCCGAGCGTGGGGCGCGCGTGCGCGGCGGGCGCGCTGAAGCGCGTGCCGATCCCGAAGAGCATGCGGCTCGCGGTGGTGCTCAGGGTGGAGAAGCCGACCCCGAACGACAGCGGGATGTCCTCGCCCCCGTCGAGCCGCGGCACGTCGAAGGTGGTGCCGAGGGTGGAGATGTCGAGGCCGCCGATCACGTCGTCGAGGATCTCGTTGAAGTTGTCGGTGACCCAGTCGCGCACCAGCCCGGCCACGAGATCCCGGATGGACCCGTTGAACAGGCCGACCACGATGTCGATGATCGCGCCCGAGAGCCCCGAGAAGTCGGTGCTGATGCGGCCCACCGTCACGGAGACCGATCCCGGGCGCACCCGCATGCTGGGCCGGCCGCCGCTGAGCGAGGTGTCGAAGATCGCGCGCACGTCGATCGAGTCGAAGGTCACCCAGCCGCGCGTGTCGTAGTTGATTCCGGAGACGTGCCCGCGGACCCGGACCCGCACCCGCACGTTCCGCAGCGTGACGTTGGCGCGCAGCCCGCCGTTGACGAGGTTCAGCGTGGTCGTGTTGGGGCCGTTGATCTCGCTGTCCAGATAGATGACCTCGCTGCGGAGCACGCACACGCCGAAGACCCGCTGATCGCAGCCGCTCGGCTTGAGCGGGTTGCTCGCGACGAGCGAGGTGTGGAGCTGGTCGCGCAGCCCCGTGCTGTTGAGCACGGTGTCGAGCACGTCACCCAGCGAGTCGAGCGGGTCGCCGCGGTTGGCGTCGTCGAAGGCCGCCTGGCGCATGCGGAGCGAGAGCATGTCATCCGTCGTGCGGTCGTCCGGCGCCCAGGTGTCGGCGAGCAGGAACGCGCAGGTGCGGCTCGTCTCGCGCCCGGCCGAGTCCACCGCGGCGACGTCGACGAAGTTGATGCCGTAGTGCGCGTCGAGCGTGTGGGAGAAGGTGCCGCTCCCGTCGACGGGCACGCTGTCGCCGTTGACCCGCACTCCGGTCACGCCCGACAGGTCCGCGACCGAGCCGTTGAAGGTGAGCGTGCCCGCGGCGCGGTCGAGGATGGCGCCGTCGAGCGGGTCGTCGCACGAGATGGCCGGGCCCGAGCCGTCGACGATGACCGTGACGCTCTCGCGGAGCGGGACGTCGTCGTGCGTGGGCGGGGTGACGGTGGCGGTCAGCGTGTAGACGCCGTCCTCGAGGTAGCGGAAGCGTCCGTCGCCGAGCTGCTGGCCTTCGGGATCGCTGGTGACGGGCACGTCGGCGGAGGGCACCTCGTTGCCGTACTCGTCGGTGACGATGCGCGCGATGTCGATGACCTGCCCGATGGCGTAGACGGGCTGGTCGGGTACCCGCGCGAGCACGAGCGAGGCGGGCAAGCCGGGCCGCACCTCGAGCTCGGCCGGGACGCTGACGGCGCCGGGCACGTCGCAGTGCACGTCGAAGCGGCCGGCCCGGGTGAAGCGGCCGAGCGTGCCCTCGAAGGTGTTGCCCTCGTCCATCGGATCGGCGCGCACCGTGCTCGCCGCGCCCGTGACGCGGTTGCCGTACGCGTCGAAGACGTCGCAGGTGACGCGCGCCGTCTCGCCCGCCTCGACCGAGTCGAAGTCCAGGCTCGCGACGGCGCGCGCGGGGTGGCCCGGGGTGACCTCCACGATGGCCGGGGTGTCGTCGCTCAACCGGAGCGAGGGGAACGAGCAGCCGACCTCGAGGCGCCCCGCGAGGGTGGCCACGTAGCTCCCATCCTCCATGCGCAGCACCGAGTCGCGCGGCGCGAACCGCAGCGAGCGATCCAGCTCGGGCGGCGGCGTGAACGTCTCGCCCGCCTCGTCGATCAAGAGGCACGACACCGGCAGCGGCGCGCCCGCGCGGACCGTCGACGGCGCGCTCGTGTCGACCGCGACGGGGATGAGCGGCTCGCCGCCGTCCGTCCCTCCGTCCGCTACCATCATCCCATCGCCGCACGCGGTCATCGCCAGCGCGAGGCAGAACAAGCCAGCTCGTTTCATCCCGACTCCCCGGTCGTCCGCGATTGTAGAGCACCGCGCGCCTTCCGCGTAGGATCGCCCCGTGAGCGCCGAGGAGATCCCGTTGCTCTCGTGGTCGAGCGGCCGCTGGGGCTTCGCCGCCCCGGAGCCGAGACCGATCTCGGCGCTGACCGTGCTGACCCAGAACACCTGGTTCTCCGCGGCGCACCGGGCGCGGCGCCTGCGCGGGCTCCTCGACGCGCTCGAGCGGAGCGACGCCGACGTGATCGCGCTGCAGGAGGTGCTGCCGGATCTGCGCGACCGGCTCCTCGAGGCGGACTGGGTGCGGGAGCAGGCGGTGCTCGCGGAGGGCGTGGGCGTCGCGGTCTCGTACGGCGTGATGTTGATCGCGCGGGTCCCCGTCACCCGCGCGTGGGAGCTCCCGTTGCCGAGCGCGATGGGGCGCAGCCTGCTCGCGATGGAGCTGACCACGGACGCCGGCCCGCTGGTGGTCGCGACGGCGCACTTCGAGTCCACGCGCGAGATGGGGGCGACTCGCGGCGCGCAGCTCGAGGCCGCGTTCGAGGCCCTCGACGCCTTCGACCGGGCCGTCCTGCTCGGCGACTTCAACTTCGACCCCGCGGACCCGGAGGAGGCGGCGCTCGACCCGCGCTACGTCGATCTCTGGCCCGCCCTGCGCCCCGGCGAGCCCGGCTACACCGAGGACACCACGCGCAACGCGATGCGCCTGGCCGCGAAGGGGAGGGAGAAGCACGTCCGCTACGACCGCGTGCTCGCCCGCACCCCGGGCTGGGTCCCGCGCGCCGTCTCGCTCGTCGGGACCGAGCCGCTCGCCCCGGGCGTGCACCTCTCGGACCACTTCGGCGTCTCGGCCACGCTGGTGTCGAGCCGGGCGCGCGACTAGATCTGCCGCCATGACCACCGATCTGACCCTGCGAAAGCACCCGTCGTTTCCCGGCGTCGAGGGCCCCGTGCTCGTCGTCGTCATGGACGGAGTCGGCATGGGCCGCGAGGACGAGGGCGACGCCGTCTGGCTGGCGCGCACGCCCAACCTCGACTGGCTGAAGGAGAACGCGTGCTTCGTGCCCCTGAGGGCGCACGGCACCGCGGTCGGCCTGCCGAGCGACGACGACATGGGCAACAGCGAGGTGGGTCACAACGCGCTCGGCGCGGGGCGCGTCTTCGAGCAGGGCGCGAAGCTCGTGAACCGCGCGATCGAGGACGGCACCCTCTTCGAGGGCGAGCCGTGGCGCCAGGCCGTCGCGAGGGTGAAGGAGAGCGGCGAGCCGCTGCACTTCATCGGGCTGCTGAGCGACGGCAACGTGCACTCGCACATCACGCACCTCTTCGCGATGCTGCGGCGCGCCGCGCAGGACGGAGTGCAGAAGGCCCGCGTGCACGCGCTGCTCGACGGGCGCGACGTGCCGGAGACGAGCGCGCTCGAGTACGTCGAGCAGCTCGAGGAGGTGCTCTCCGAGCTGAGCCAGGACGGGCGCGACTACCGGGTGGCGAGCGGCGGCGGCCGCATGAAGGTCACGATGGATCGCTACGAGGCCGACTGGGCGATGGTGGAGCGCGGCTGGAAGCTCCACGTGCGCGGCGAAGGGCGGAGCTTCGGGAGCCTCCGCGAGGCCATCGAGACCCTGCGTGAGGAGACGGGCGCGACCGACCAGAACCTCCCGGGCTTCGTGATCGCCGACGGCGGCGAGCCGGTGGGCCCCATCCGCGACGGCGCGAGCGTGCTGTTCTTCAACTTCCGCGGCGACCGCGCGCTCGAGATCACGCGCGCCTTCGACGAGGAGGACTTCGACGGCTTCGAGCGCGGCCCGCGGCCGGACGTCTTCTACGCCGGCATGATGCAGTACGACGGAGATCTGCTCCTGCCGCGCACCTTCCTGGTGGAGCCGCCGAGCATCGACCGGAGCGTGGGTGAGCACCTCGCGGCCAACGGGGTCACGCAGCTCGCGATCAGCGAGACCCAGAAGTTCGGGCACGTCACCTACTTCTGGAACGGGAACCGCACCGAGCCCTTCGACCCGGCGAACGAGACCTACGTCCAGGTCGACAGCGACACGCGCCCCTTCGAGGAGCGGCCGTGGATGAAGGCGGCGGAGATCACCGACCGGCTCCTCGACGCGCTGGCGACCGGGGAATACCGCCACGCGCGCGTGAACTACGCGAACGGCGACATGGTCGGGCACACCGGCTTTCTCGAGGCGGCGATCGTCGCGGTCGAGGCGGTGGATCTCCAGATCGGTCGCATCCTGCCCTTCCTGAAGAAGCAGAAGGGCGCGTTGATCCTCACCGCCGACCACGGCAACGCCGACCAGATGTACGAGGTCGACAAGTCGAGCGGCGACTACCAGAGGAAGGAGAGCGGGGCGCTGAAGGCGCGCACCAGCCACACCCTCAACCCCGTGCCCTGCTACGTGTACGCGCCGGGCGGGGGCGTCGCGATCGACGAGCACGTCGAGGCGCCCGGGCTCGCGAACGTGGCCGCGAGCTTGCTCTTCCTCCTCGGCTACGCCTCGCCGCCCGACTACCTGCCGAGCTTCCTGAAGGCGGGGGCGTGATGCGCTGGCTCGCTCTATTGGTCGCAATGCTGCCGGCCGTGGCGTCGGCGCAGACCGTGTTCCCCGACGCGCCGCGCGAGGATCGGCTGCCGAACGGGATGCGCGTGATCAGCCTGCGCACCGACAGCCCCGGCATCGTCGCCTACTACACGCTGGTCGGCGTCGGCGCGCGCGACGAGGTCGAGCCGGGTCACAGCGGCTACGCGCACCTCTTCGAGCACATGATGTTCCGCGGCACCGAGAGGCACCCGCAGGCGGACTACGAGGCCGCGATCCAGGGCTTCGGGGCCGACAACAACGCGTACACCACGCAGGACTTCACGCTCTACACGGTCACCGCGCCTTCGAGCGTGCTGGCGCAGGTCGTCGAGCTCGAGGCCGACCGCTTCCAGAACCTCTCGTACACCGAGGAGGCCTACCGCACGGAGACCGGAGCGGTGCGCGGCGAGTACGACACGAGCGCCGCGCGGCCGAGCACCCGGATGTGGGAGACGCTGAGCGAGATCGCGTTCTCGCGCCACACCTACGGCCACACCACGCTCGGCTACCTGCGGGACATCGACCGCATGCCGGAGGAGGTCGCCTACTCGCGGCGCTTCTTCCAGCGCTTCTACACGCCCGACAACACGACGCTCATCGTCGCGGGCGACGTCGACCACGACCAGCTGCTCGCGCTCGCGCGGGAGCACTACGGGCGCTGGCGCGGTCGAAGGGCGCGGAGCCGCATCCAGGCCGAGCCCGAGCCGACCGAGGGCGTGCGGCGCCACATCGACTGGCCCGCGCCCGCCTCGCCCCGCATGTACGCCGCGTGGCGGACCCCGGCCTTCGTGTCCGGGCGCACCGACGCCGCCCGCGCCGCGGCCCTGCGCGACACGGCCGCGTTGCGAGTGGTGCACGGGCTCCTCTTCAGCGAGTCGGCGCCGCTCTATCAGCGCCTGGTGGTGGAGGACCGGAGCGTGATCGAGCTGGGCAGCTGGGCGGGAGCCCACAGCATCGACCCGCACCTCTTCGTCGCCACCGCCGTGCTCGCGGAGGGCGCCGAGTTCGACGCGACCCTCGGCGCGCTGCAGGGCGCCATCGACGCGCTCGCGGAGGGCGAGGTCGACGCCGAGCGCGTGGAGGCGGTCAAGAGCCACGTGCGCTACGCGCTGCTCACCGACATGCAGACGCCCTCGGACGTGGCGGACATGGCGGCGCGTTACATCGCGGTCGGCGGCTCGCTCGACGCGCTCGACGGCTACCTCGCGGCGCTGGCCGCCGTCACGCCCGCCGACGTCTCGCGCGTCGCGGGCGAGCTCTTGACCGAGTCGCGGCGCTTCGTCGTCACGCTCGCGCGCGGGAGCGCGGAGTGATGCGCGGCGGGGTGACTCGCGGTGGCTCGATTCGCGGCGGAGCGTTGCTCTCGAGTGCCGCGCGCGGGGTCGCGTCGCTCCGGGGAGCCGTGGTCGGAGGAGCCGTGCGCGGGGGGAAGATGCCTGGGAGCTCGATCCGCACGGGAGCGACGCGTTCCCGGGTGGCGGTGCCCGTACTGACCGGCCTCGCGCTGGGGTTTGGGCTCGCGAGCTGTGGGGGCGCCCCGCCCGCGCCGCGCGAATATCCGCGGCTCGAGGACGAGTCCGTCGAGCCCGCGCCGGAGACCATCGCGCGGGAGCCGCTCCGTGACGCGCCCCTCGTCGTGGCCCAGCCGAGCTCGGACCCCGTCGTGACCTTCCGGGTCGCGTTCGAGGCGGGCTCCGCGTCCGACCCTGCCGGCTACGAAGGCGTGACGCGGCTCGCGGCCGAGCTGATGGCGGGGGGCGGCGCCGGCGCGCTCAGCTACGCCGAGCTGAGCCGCGCCCTCTACCCCATGGCGGGCCGCATCTCCGCGCACGTCGAGCGGGACATGACCGTCTTCGTGGGCCAGGTGCACCGCGACCACGCAGACGCCTTCTACGCGCTCTTCCGGGACGTGCTGCTCCAGCCGCGCATGAGCGAGGAGGACTTCGGGCGCGTCCGGGACCAGCAGCGCGACGCCCTGGTGGTGAGCCTCCGGAGCGCGGACGACGAGGAGCTGGGCAAGCAAGCCCTGCAGTCGCTCATGTACGAAGGGCACCCCTACGCGCACCCCGCGCTGGGCACCGAGGCGGCGCTCGCGCGCGTCCGCGTCGACGACGTGCGGGCCCAGCGGGCGCGGGTCTTCTGCGCGGGCCGGTCCATCGTGGGCATCGCGGGCGACTACCCCGAGCCGCTGGCCGAGCGCCTCCGGAGCGACATCTCGCAGCTCACCTCCGCGCAGTGCGTCGGCCGGCGCGTCCTGCCCGCGCCGCCCGACGTCGAGCGCCGACGCGTGCTCATCGTGCGCAAGCCCGAGGCCCAGTCGGTGGCCGTCTCCATGGGCTTCCCCATCGACGTCCAGCGCGACGACCCCGACTATCCCGCGCTCGTCCTCGTCGCCGCGTGGCTCGGCCAGCACCGCCAGTTCATCGGCCGCCTCATGCAGCAGATCCGCGGAGAGCGCGGCTTGAACTACGGCGACTACGCCTACGCCGAGCACTTCACGCAGGAGGGGTGGTCGACCTTCCCCCTCCCGAACGTCGCGCGTCGTCAGCAGCACTTCTCCATCTGGCTCCGCCCCTTGCGGCCCGAGACCGCGCACTTCGCGATCCGCCTGGCCATCCGCGAGCTCACCCAGCTCGTCGAGGGAGGCATGGATCAGGAGGAGCTCGACCGTGTCCGCGCCTTCGCCGACCGCTACTACGCCCTCTTCTTGCAGACCTCGAGCCGCCGCCTCGGCTTCGCGATGGACGACGCCTACTACGGCGTGGACGCCGCCTACCTCGAGCGCCTGCGCGAGTCCTGGCGCGCCCTCACGCCCGAGACCCTCAACGCCACCATGCGCCGCCACCTGACCCCCGACCGCCTCCAGATCGCCTGCGTCGCCAGCGACGCCGAGCAGCTCGCCGAGGCCCTCGCCACCGACGCCGAGTCCCCGATCACCTACCGCAGCGAGGTCTCCGCCGCCGTCCTCGCCGAGGACCGCGACATCGTCGCCTACCCCCTCCAGATCCCCCGCGACCGCATCCGCATCCAACCGGTAGACACCCTGTTCTAGGACCCCCGCCCAGGGGACAGGGGACGGTGTTCGGTTGTTAAGTTCCGGTCCGCAAAGTTTGCGTATCCCCACTCTCGGCTGTCGCCTCTCAGGCCACCTCGAGCTGAGCGTCATCCCGGAGCAGGTACCGAATCACCCGTCGCACGGCCGCTCGTAGGGAACGGTCCTCGCCGTGCTTCGCGACGGTTTCTGATGCGGTGACGCGACTCACCGCCAGCGCGGTCGCCATCTCCGCCATCGGGCGCTCCAGCTCGTACCAGGTGAGCATCGCAACTCGCCGCGCGCGCGTTCGCCCGCCCCTCCGCAAGCGCTCGCGCATCTGGGCCACGCTCACCTCCTCCACCACGGCCACCGCGCGAAGAACATCCTCTACGCTCCCGAGGTAGCCCGCTCGCACGTGCGTATCCGGCCCAGGCGCTGGGCTCACGTGAAGTCGAGCGTCGTAGGTTGCGGTCTCCACCTCGACTCCACTGCCGAACGCCTTGCGGACCTGGTTCCGGGCGGCGGGCACGGCCCTGTCTGTGAGCTCCGGATCGGATGGGTCGTACATCCGTCCCGCAACCACGCAGCCGAACTCGCTTTCCGTCGACACCCCGCAGAGCTCGAGCGCGAGTCTCACATCGAGTTGCGGCAGAGGCGCCTCGAGACCGACGATGGCCCTGTGACTGGTCCAGCTGGAGTCCTCGGGACGTGCCACTACGCCAGCGCGCACCGGATTGTTGTGGACGTAGGGCACCAGCTGCGGGCCGACCGAGAGCTCGACGTAGAGGCTGGTCGGGCGCTCGGCGATGAGCGGACCTCGGGACGATATGCCCTGGCCGCGCCGATATTCGTGGTACCAGGAGGCGAAGCCGCTGTGGAGTCGCTTCGCCCACTCCCCCAAGGGCCTCTGGCCCGAGAGCAGGACGAGGTGGACGTGGTTGGACATCACGGCGTAGGCGGCGAGTCGCCAGTCGGTTTTCGCCATGGCGTGGCTCAGCCGGCGCAAGTACTCGTGCCGGATCTCATCAGTCGTGAAGATGTAGCGCTCGTCGACGGTGCGCACGATGACGTGGACCAGGCTGCAAACTTTCCGACCGGAACTTAACAACCGAACACCGTCCCCTTAGCCTAGGATGCGGAGGGTGTCTTCGAGCATGGCCTCGAGGAGGTGAGCTCCCTTGGCTGCGGTAGCGTGGGTGGGGTCGCCGAAGACGCCTTGCGGGCTGTAGCTGGGGCTGCTCGGGTCGCTCGGGGTCCAGCGGCCGGGCTGGACCGGGGTGGTCCAGACGCGCGCCTTCGCGAGGTTCACGCGCTCGGGGTGGAGGTGGAGCATGACGCTCGTCTCGGCTTCGTCGGCGTGCTCGCCGCGTTCCTGCGTGCACACTGCGCGCTTGGCCGCGAGGTATCGCTCGCCCCGGTACAGGTGCGCGACGGTGATGTCGGCGTCGACGAGCTCCCGGGCGTGCTCGATGGGGCGGATGGTGCTGATGCCGGTGTTGAGGATCAGGATCCGCTGGGCGCCAGCCCGGACGAGGTCCCGGAGCAGAGCCTCGATCACGCCGGAGAAGACGTCGGCGGGGAGGCTGGTGGAGCCGGGGTAGTCGAGGAACGCGGGGTAGTGACCGTAGCCGACGGTGGGCCACGCGAGGCCGTCGACACGCTCGGCCACGCGCGCCGCCATCGCCTCGGCCGTCAGCTGGTCGGTCGACATGGGCAAGTGCAGGCCGTGTTGCTTGGCCGCGGCGCCCACGGGCAGGATGGCAGGCGCGCCGCGCTCGAGCGCGTCTCGTACGTCGATCCAGGTGAGGTCAGCGACGCGTGACATGCGCCGGATTGTGCACCGGAGCGCGCGGTCGAAGCGAGCGCGCCATGGCCTCGAAGCGGGGCGCCCAGCGCTCGGCCTGGCTCGCGTCCACGCTCGCGCGCAAGAGGAAGGCGCCGCCCTCGGTCTCCAGATACGCGCCGTACAAGAGCAGCGGCGTGCCCTCGACGGTGGCGGACATCGCGATCTGATAGCCGGGCAGGGCGCTCCCGCTCAGCTGGGTCGCCTGGGGCGTGCCTTCGATCGGCAGCCCCGAGAAGCGCGCGCCGAGCAAGCGGCCTCGCGCCTCGCTGCTCTCGGGCCGCGCGCCGACGAAAGGCGCGTAGACGACGTCGATGGACGCGTCGCCGGACGGGAAGGGCACGGCTCGCGCCGCGGTGCGCAACACGAGCTCCTCGTTCGAGACGAGCAGGGTCGACAGCTCGGCCGGGACGCTCATGCGGATGCCGAGCACGGCCACCGGGTCGAGCTCCGCCGACGGGTCGAGCTGCACCGAATCCAGGATGCGCGCGACGACGCGCCGTTCGCGCGCTGGGTGACGCACGAGCACCCGCGCGAGCGCTCCGTCACGCCAGAGGGTCAGGATGCGGAGCCGCGCGTGCCCCACCCGCCCGTCGACCTCGACGCCCTCGATGCCGGAGCCCCACGTGATCGGCCGCGCGCGAACCTCGGGGTCGGCGGCGCGGAGGCGCGCCAGATCCGCCTCGACGATCTCGGCCTCGTTGCCCGGGGTGACCGTCGCGTCCGAGACCTGCACGGCCACGCCGAGCGCCGCGTCCTCGTAGCGCAGCGTGTGTCGGACGCGGCGCATCGACGCCGGCAAGGCGAGCCGGAGTCGCGAGCCCGGCGGCTGCACCTGCTGGAAGGCCATCTCCGGCGCGGACGCAGGCGCCGCGGGGGGAGGCGGGCCGCCGCACGCGAGCAGCAAGGGGACGAGGAGGAGCGCGCGCGTCACGGCCGCCAATCGGGGTTGAGCCGCGCCGTGAGCACGTGGTCGTGCCATTCGCCGTCGATCAGTAGGTAGTCGCGCGCGTAGCCCTGCGGCGCGAACCCGAGCCGTTCGAGCAAGCCTCCGCTTCGCAGGTTGTCCGGGCGATGGTTCGCCTCGATCCGGTGCAGCCGCAGCGGCCCGAAGGCCCACCCGATGGCCGCGTCGAGGCTCTCCCGCATCAGGCCGCGGCCCTCATGGCCCCGATCGATCCCGAAGCCGAGGTGACAGCACTGGAAGGCGCCCCGGACGACGTTCGCGAAGTGAACGTGACCCCGCACCGTGGCCTCGTCGTGGGAGAAGACGAAGAGGCGATAGGCCCGGTCCTGGGCGCTCAGCTCGGCGTCGGCCGCGACCCGACGGTGCCAGAAGGCGTCCGTGAAGAAGCCCTCGGGCCGCCGGGGATCCCAGCGCGCGAAGTGCGCGCGGTTGCGGCGCTGGTAGTCGGCGACGCGCCTCGCGTCCTCGTCTCGCGCGAGTCGGAGGACTGCACGTTCCGTGGTCACGGGGAGCGCGTCGAGCGCCGCTTCGCTCACTGCAGCTCGGGCGGCAGGTCTTCTTCGGGCTCGGGCTCGGGCGCGGGCGCCGGCGCGCTCTCGGCGGCGGCGGGGCTCGCACCTTCGACCAGGGTGAGGCTGTCCTCGGGCACCAGGCCGCGGAGCGCGACGTCCTCGTCGACGGCGACGAAGACATCGACCATGCCGCCGTCCTGTCGGCCGAGCTCCCGTGCCCAGCCCTGGGAGCGGAGCCGCGCGATCGTGCGGCCGTGGAAGCGGACGCGCGTCCCGGCCGCGACCCGGTGGAGCGGGCCGCTCTCCTGCCCCATCCAGTAGGGTCGGTCGCCGTCGCTCGCGGGCACCATCGGCTCGGGCGCGGGGGCGTCGCCGCCACACGCCGTCAGGTTCCCCTGCACGTAGCCCGTCAGGTAGGGGCCGAAGCCGGCCCGCACGCCATACCAGTCGCCGCGCGCGCGCAGGACGGTCACGGTCATGCCGGGGTCGCTCGGGGGGAGGTTGGCGACCGGCTCGCCGCCCGGGCGCTCGTACATCGGCACGGTCTGGCCCGCCGGGAGGCGGTAGCAGTCACCCGGTGTCACACCTTCGGCGTCGTCCTCGGGCGGATGATCGGCGAGGTGCTCCATCGGGAAGGTGCCGACGAAGGGACCGACGAAGCTCGCGCCGCCCATCCAGGGGCGGACCTCGACGCGCATCTGTCCCTCGTCTTCGGCCGGCCCGAGGATGCCCACGAGATCCCCCGGCGCGAGATAGGCGCGGGTGCCCTCGACCCGACCACGGTGCTGCGCGTACGCCGCGACGCGGCTCAGCGGCACCCAGCCCTTGGTGGCCAGGGCGCCCGCGACGAGGACCTCGACGCGACCGTTCAGCGGCGCGCTCTCGAGCCGGACGCGCACGCCCGGGTTGAGGTACCCGACGGCCGGCGCGTTCTCCGCGTGCCCGAGGTAGAGCGCTGGGCCGACACCGGGCCCGACCACCAGGATCCGAGGCCAGTCCTCCGGCGGCGGCCCCGCCTCGACCTCTTCGGCTTGAGGGGTCGCACCACCCGCGCTCGCCCCCTCCTCGGTCTCCTCGGCGCCGCGCCGCCGGCAGCCGGCCAGCGCGAGTGACAAGGCCAAGAAGCCGAGCAAGATGCTGAACGGACGGACCGCCCCACCCCCACGAATTCCGCTACGCATGCTGGCCCTGTTAGCAGAAGCCGGGCCAGATCCCAAGATAGCGGCGTGCGCTCGCGTGGCGTCGACGCTCGGCGCGAGGTCTCAGCGATAGCGCAAGCGAAGCTTGATCCCGAGGAAGTCGGCGATCTTCTGTGCGTTCGCCCGCGGGATGCGGTCGAGTCTCGCCTCGACCGTCGCGCGCGCCCGCGCGTGCGGCTCGCCCTTGAGCGCCGGGAGCACGACTTCCGTCCACGCGATCAACGTCTTGGCGTCCGTCTCGCGGAGCGCCTTGTTGAGCACGTCCTCGAGCCGCTTCTGGTACGCCACCGAGGCGGTGCAGAGCCCCGCGAAGGTGCGGACGAGGCCGTCCTTGCCAGCGTCCGTCGCGTCGTCGAAGCACTCCTTCAGCTTCGGCAGGTGGCGGGCGACCCGGGCGGGCGCCACGCGGGCCATGACCGGGAGCGCGTGGGCGGCCGACTGCGCGGGGCGCCGCGCCTTCTTGCCGATCACCGTCGCGTATCGGTCGATGATCGAGACGACGGCCTCGGGCTTGTGGTTGACGATCTCGTCCAGCACGCGTCCGGCCTGTGCGGCGACAGAGGTCTTGCCGCTGACGAGATCGTTTCCCAGCTCGGCGACGGTCTTGTCACCGTTTCCGTCGAGCACGCGCCGCGCGATGTCCTTGGCCGCCTGCGACTTGGTGGAGGTGGGGCTGGTCTTGGAGACCTCGCCCGTCTCGGACCTCGCCGCGCTCTTGGCGGGCGCCTTCTTGGCGGGCGCCTTCTTGGCGGGTGCCTTCTTGGCGGGTGCCTTCTTGGCGGGTGCCTTCTTGGCGGGCGCCTCGTCAGAGGAGGCCTTCGCGGCGGACGCTTTGGCCGCCGGCCGCTTGGCCGACGTCTTCTTGCTCGTCTTCTTCGTCGTCTTCTTGGAAGCCATCAGCGCTCCGAACCGCCGCGGTGTCGGCGCAGGATACGAGAGCCGTCCCCAAAACCCAAGCGCGTCACGCGCGCGCGACCTCGGCCAGGAGGAGCGGGATGGACACGTCGTACCGCCACGCGGTGCCGCGGTGTCCGCCGGGGAACTCTTCGTGAGTGACGCGGACCCCTCGCGCCGCCAGTCGGTCGCGCACCATGCGCGCTCCGATCTGCAGCCCGTGCTCATCGCGATCGCCCGCGTCGAGGAAGACGTAGGCCGCGTCTCTCATCGCCTCCGGCTGCGCGTCCAGCCGCACCACGGGGTCGTGCGCCAGCCACCGCTCCCAGACCGCCGGGACGGGCAGCGCCGTCTCGAGGTCGAACGGCAGGGCGGCGTGGGGGAAGGGCGCGTCGGGCTCGGGCGCGTAGCAGGCCGCGGTCGCGATCGTCATGATGGCCTCGAAGTCGCCGCCGCTCCGCGGGCCCTTCTCTGCGAAGCGCTCCAGGAAGGCGGCCACGCCGCCGGCGAGCTGCAGGGTGATGGCCGCCGACGTGAAGCTCGGCCGGATGCTCGCCTCGAACGCCGCGTCCCCCGCGTGGCTGCCGTAGACCGCGAACGCCTCGGGGCGATCGATCGCGAGCCGCAGCGCGCCGAACCCGCCCGACGATCGCCCCACCACGGCCCGCGCCTCGCGCTCCGGGATGGTCCGGTAGCGGGCGTCGACGAACGGCAGGACCTCCTCGACGAGGTAGCGCTGGTATGGACCGGTGGCCGCTGAGTCGAGGAACTGACTGCCGCCCCAGCGCGTCATGCAGTCGGGGGAGACCAGGATCGCCTCCGCCGCCGCCCCGGTGGAGAGCAGGGCTTCGTAGCGCTCGAAGAGACCCGGCTCCCAGCACTTGTAGTTCAGCATCGAGCGGTGCCCGGCCGCGTAGGGGGGGAGCACCCACAGGACCGGAAAGCGCTTGGTCCCGTCGTAGCTCGGCGGCAGGTAGACCAGCACCTCGCGCTCGGCCGGGTCGCCCAGCACGTTGCCGGCGAGCAGGCGGCTCTCGAGGATCGGCAGCTCGACACGTCCGCGCAGCATGGGGCGTCGATAGCACATGCGTGCGCCCCCCATGGCTCCTATATTCCGCCACCCGTTCATGACCGAACGACTCCACCGCCTCGCCGTCGCGATCTGCGGCGCGGGCCACTCCGGCTCCACGCTGCTCGGGTTGGTCCTCGGCAGCCACTCCGAGTGCTTCTACGCCGGCGAGGCCAAGAAGACGCTCTTCATCGGCAACCTCGAGAAGCCGCGTCGGAAACGCGTCTGCAAGATCTGCGGGGAGGGCTGCCCGGTCTGGAGCCGCTTCACCCAGCCACCGGAGCCCGACGTCTACGCCCAGGTGGCGCGCCTGACGGGGGCGCCGGTGATCGTCGACTCGACGAAGAAGGTCGACTGGCTGCGCGCTCGCGCGGAGGAGCTCGACGCGGTCGGCGTCCCCCACAAGCGCATCTTCCTGGCCCGCGACGGTCGCGCGGTGGTCAACAGCCGGGTGCGGAAGTACCCCGACGAGGATCCGCGCCAGGTGGTGGACGGCTGGGCGGCGCAGATCCGAGAGACCCAGGCGTTCCTGGACGAGCGACCCGACGACTGGATGCTCCTCCGCTACGAGACCCTCGCCACGGCGCCCGAGGCGTCGGTGCGTGAGGTCTGTGCGTTCCTGGGGCTCTCGTTCGAGCCCGAGATGCTCCGCTATCAGACGCGCGAGCATCACCCCCTCGGCGGCAACACCGGCACCCAGTCCGTGGTGGCGCGCGCCGGTGATGTGGACGACCCCGCCTTCGCCACCGTGCCGGAGCGGAGCCGCGATTATTACGAATCCCTCAGGGGCGGCTTCCGTCTGGACACGCGGTGGGAGACGGAGCTGCCGGACGCGGTGCGCGAGCTGTTCGACGCGCGCGCCGGCGACCTCAACGCGCCTTTTCGTTGGGACAGCTCCTGCTAGTCGGGAACGACGGAGACCGATCGATGAAGAAAGTGGCCCTGGTGTTCCGCACCATCGGTGAGCGGACGAGCGACCTCGCCCTGGATCTCGCCAAGGAGAACTTGCAGCCCGACGAGGTGCACGTCCTCTCCCACTGCCGACCGTTCACGGAGACCGTTCGGCGCATGGTCGAGATCGACTACGACGCCGATCTCGTCGTCGCGGTGGACGCGGACAGCCTCATCTTCGAGGACATGCGGCCGTGGCTCGAGAGGAACGACCAGGCCTACGTCGACTGCTACGTGCACGACCGGTTCCGCGGCCGCATCCACTGCGGCGTGCACATCACGCGGATCGACGTGATCCGTGAGATGGCGAAGATCGAGCCGCCCGTTCACGACGAGGCGTACGTGCTTCGTCCCGAGTCGCGCCTGCGCAAGCTCGCGCTCAACCGGCTCGGGTACACGAAGTCGTTCAAGAGCTTCCGCATCTTCCACGACCACTTTCAGTGGCTGCACGACGTGTGGTCCAAGTACGCGCTCCGCGAGCTGCGCAGTCGTACGCGTGAGCAGCGCCGCAAGCTCGACGCCGCCCTCGACGCCTGGGGCGACAGCCAGGTCGTGGAGCTGCGCGTGGCGCGGGCCGCAGTCGAGTGGGCGCAGCGCGCGCTTCCCGAGGGGACCACGCCGGAGGAGCTCGCGCAGGCGATCGCGAGGCTACCCGAGCTCGGCGCCGAGCAGATTGCGGAGCTCGGCCTGACCGAGCGCGCCCCCCTCGTGCGCGAAGAGGTCATCCAGTACGCCGAGGAGCACGAGCGCGACTGGCCGCGCTGGAACCGGCGCCACCCGGTGTTCGGGCTGGGCTTGAGCCGCACCGGCACGCGGAGCCTGACCGCGGGGCTGCACGTGCTGGGCATCGACACCGTCCATTATCCGATCGATGACGACACCTTCCGCGCGCTCGCGAGTGGCGACCTCGACTTCCAGCTGCTCGAGGCCTTCGACGGCATCACCGACATCACGGTCTCGCCGTACTACGCCCAGCTCGACCGCCAGCACCCGGACGCCAAGTTCGTCCTGACATTGCGAGACGAGGACGCCTGGCTGAAGAGCTGTCAAAACCACTGGACGGGCCGCGACGCCTTCGCCGAGACGGAAACCAAGGCCGCCGAGACGCACATGCGCATTCGGCGGTTCCTCCGCGCGGCGACCTACGGCACCTACGAGTTCCACCCCGAGCGCTTTCGTCACGTCTATCGCAAGCACGTCGACGACGTGCGGCGCTACTTCGCGGACAAGCCCGGCAAGCTGCTCGAGCTGCGCATCACCGATGGCGAGGGCTTCGAGCAGCTCTGCCCCTTCCTCGGGCGCCCGATCCCGGACCAGCCGTTCCCCCACAAGGGCGGCGCGCTCAGCGCCCGCCTCGCGGCCGAGGTCGGCGACCCGGACGATTGATCGGTGGGACCAGGTCGACGCGGTCTCGACGGCAGCTTCCGTGACGAGCAATGAGTCGCGCAACCGAACATCGGCCTGGGCCCTGGGCAGAGTAGCGCCCGCGCCATCCCGGGTGCTCCTCCGCGTCATCCCGGGTGCTCCCCCGCGCCGCCTCTCCCGCCGGCGCCACGGCGACGGAACAGCGAGATTTCGGAGGGGGCCCCAGCTTCCTGCCCCCGGCCCAGTCGCTCTCTCGGGCCGAATACCGCAACCCTCTACATGGACAGCGGATTTGTCCCAGGCGGGGGCCTCGACGGACGCAGCTGTGCGCGGCTCGAGCCGTGATCGAGCCGCGCGCAGCCTAGTTGTGGCCGGGTTCGTCGGGCGGCTCGCCGGGGTCGCGCTCATCGCGTGCAGTGGCGCTCGGGTCGGGCTCGTCGCGCGGCGGCTCGGGCTTCGGCGGCGAGTCCGTGGGGGCTGACGACTTGCGCGTTCCACGCAGCGTGACCAGCCGCTTCGTCTTCTCGTCCCCGTCAGTCTGCACGCGCGGGGACTGCTTCTGCGTCACCGACATCGACTGGCCCGCCAGGATGCGCGCGCCCAGGGCGTCGGCCTGCTGCTCCGGG
>SHBB01000100.1 GCA_004213565.1 Sandaracinaceae bacterium | reverse complement strand
GTCCTCCGCGTCGAGGACCCCAAGAGCCTGCCCGGGCGCTATCTGGTCGTCGCGACCAACTGCAACGGCGGGGTCAAAGAGGTGCTCTCGCTCGACGAGTCGCCGGACCGCGAGGCGCTCTGGCACTGGCGCTGCCCCGAAGGCGAGTTCGAGGCGCGCACGCTCGGCCCCGTGCTCTCGAGCGTGCGGACCTGCCACTGGTTCGACCCCTGCGAGCTGTTGACCGTGGACGCGCGGAGCGAGCTGCGCCCGGAGCACCGCCGCCGCCAGCGCGGAGGCGGCTGGGAGCCCGCGTTCTGAAACATGAACGTTTCGTCGCGGTTGAGTCCAAGTGCTCGAAACTTCAGATGAAAGCACGCGCTTCAACGCGAGTGGCTCGTCGATCGTGAGGTCGTAGGCTCTTCTCCTTTTCGGGGGAAGAGATGAGCGAAGACGGTCTGCCGGGGGGGCTCCGGCATCGAGTGCGACCGCGGTTCTTGACGCCACGTCGCAGCAGCTGGATCGGCACGGTCATGGACGGGCTGGGCCACGACGCCGCGGCCGCATCGATCGTGCTACCGGAGGAGCCGCGCCGCGCGATCCAGGGCCTGCCCTACGAGGTCGGCTACGTGCTCGAGCACCGCGAGGCGCGCATCCGGATCGGCTGGTGGTGGGCGCGCCAGGAGGGCCTCGGGGAGCGCGGGCTCTACACGCTCGCGGTGCACAACCTCTGGAGCGAGGGGCTGCTGCGCGCGTTCGACCGCTACCCGGATCACGGCGCGCCGATCGTCGTCGACGATCCTCTCGGCTACGCGGCGAGCGCGGCCCTGCTCCTGCCCGACGTGCTCGCGGACGGCGAGGCGGTGATCGTCTTCTCGCTCCGCCCCGAGCAGCTGGTGATCTTCCCCGACGACGAGCCGGACCTGGATCTCTCGCTGCTGGAGCTGCGCCAGGGGGGCTTCGACTTCGACGTCGCGCCGATCCCCGAGCCGGTGCGCGTGAGCCGCCGCGGCTTCGAGAGCCTCGTCCCGCTCCAGGACGCGCTGCGCGAGACCGTGCGTGAGCGCCTGCCCGGAGACCTCGCGGACACGCCCTCGCCGAACTGACCGAGACGCTCAGTTCGGGGATTGCGGTCGAGATCCTCCGTTTTATGAAGTGCTCGTTCCAAAACTCGCCGGAGGGCGGGAGGAGGCAAGATGAGCAGATTTCAGGGACGCCATGTGGTCATCACGGGAGGATCGGGAGGCATCGGGAAGGCCACGGCCGCTCGCGTCGTGGCCGAAGGAGGCCGGGTGCTGATCACCGGCACCAATCAGGGGAAGCTCGACCAGGCGAGGAGGGAGATCGACGGGCTGATCGCCCTCGTCAACGACGCGGGAGATCCGGAGAGCGCCCCCGCGCTGGCGGCCGCGGTCGAGACACACCTCGGGCGCGTCGACGGACTCTTCCTCAACGCGGGGTACGGGGAGATGGTGTCGCACGACCAGGTGACCGCGGCGCAGTTCGACCGACAGTTCGCGGTCAACGTACGCGGACCCATCCTTCAGGTCCGCGCGCTCGCAGGGCTGCTCACGGAGGGCGCCGCGATCGTGCTCAACACCTCGGTCGTGCAGGAGATCGGTATGCCCGGTGGCATCCTCTACGGAGCGTCCAAGGCCGCGCTCCGAAACGTCACCCGTGTCCTGGCCGCGGAGATGGCGCCGAAGGTCCGCGTCAACGCCGTCAGCCCTGGACCGGTCTCGACCGATTTCTTCGCGCGCACCGGTCTCCCCGAGGAGCAGACCGCCGCCCTGGCGCAGGGCATCCTCTCGCAGGTCGCGCTCCAGCGCTTCGGCCAGCCGGGCGAGATCGCCAGCGCGGCCGCTTTCCTCCTCTCCGCCGACGCCTCCTTCATGACCGGGAGCGAGCTGGTGGTCGACGGTGGCATCACGCAGGTGTAGCCAGTGACGGTGGGTCGGCCCCGTAAGATGTCGCTCGAAGAGACCCTCGAGGTGGCCCTCGAGCTGTTCTGGCGGCGCGGCTTCGAGGGCACGTCGATCGGCGAGCTCTCCAGGGCGCTCGGGGTCGGCCCGTCGAGCCTCTACAACACCTTCGGCAGCAAGAACGAGCTCTACTGCGCGTGCCTCGACGCGTACACGCGGCGCGAGGGTGAGTTCGTGCGCCGCTGCCTGGAGAAGCCGCACGCGGTGGAGGCGTTGAGCGCGCTCCTCGAGAGCGCGGCCCAGCGGTTCACGCGGCCCGACCTGCCCCGGGGCTGCGCGGTGCTGACCGCGCCGCGCCCCGACCGGGTCGAGAACGCCGACGTCGAGGCGCTCCTGCGCGGCCTGCGGAGCGAGACGCTGACGCTCATCACCGCGCGGGTCGGGCGCGGTGTCGAAGAGGGAGATCTGGCGCCGGACACGGACGAGGCGAGCCTCGCCCGCTACGTCTTCGGCGTGATGCAGGCCCTGTCGGCCCAGGCGCGCGACGGCGCCGACGAAGAGGATCTCGCCGCGGTCGTCGCGATCGCGCTGCGGGCTCTCGAGCGCGCCTGATCAACGCGCGGCGTCGAGGATCTTGCGCGTGAGGGAGGAGATCCCCACCTGCGAGAGCTCCTCCACGGAGAAGAGCCGCGCGGCGATCGACCTCGCGCCCGTCGCGCGCCAGACGCGCACGTCGAGGCGGCGGTGCGTCAGCACGTGCTCGAGCCTGGCCACCGGCTCCTTGCCGAGCCGCGCGCTGACCTCCGCCTCCTTCAGCGCCGCGCGCGCCTCGGCGCGGGTCTCGCCCTCGGCCGTCGGCACGCCGTGCAGCCCCCCGAAGAGCGCGCCCGCGCGCTTGGTCAGCGCGACGCGATCGCCACGGCGCGCGACCACCGCGCAGAGCGCCACCCGCTTGGGCGCCTTCTTGGGACGCGGCACAGGCAGGGAAGACTGCTTGCCCGTGTCACGCGCCACGCAGCGCGAGATGGGGCAGTCGTCGCAGCGCGGGCTCGTGGGCGTGCACACGCGCGCGCCGAGCTCCATCAGCGCCTGGTTGAGATCCCCCGGGCGGGGGCCGTCGGCCAGCGCCTCGGCCTCGGCCCAGAGCCGCTTCTCCGTGTCGCGACGCCCGAGCGGGGTGTCGACGCCGTGGACCCGCGAGAGCACCCGGGCGACGTTCCCGTCCACGATGGGCTCGGGGCGATCGAAGGCGATCGATCCGATCGCGCCGGCCGTGTAGCGTCCCACACCGGGCAGCCCGAGCCGCTCGTCCGCCCCCTCCGGGACCGCGCCGCCGTAGCGCGCGACGACCTCCTTGACCCCCGCGTGCAGCAGGCGCGCGCGCCGGTAGTAGCCGAGCCCGCTCCACATGCTGAGGACCTCGTCCTCGCTCGCCTCGGCCAGGGCCTCGGTGGTGGGGAAGCGGTCGAGGAAGCGCGTCCAGTACGGGATCACCGTCTCGACCCGCGTCTGCTGGAGCATGATCTCCGAGACCCAGATCGCGTACGGATCCTTCGTCTCGCGCCACGGCAGCGCGCGCTTGTGGGCGTCGTACCAGTCGAGCAGGGCCTGACGCATCAGCTCATCAGGAAGATGGCGAGGGCGATCACCACGACCAGCGCCGCGAGCCCGAACGAGCCGACCGCGATGGCGATGAGCACCCAGAACATGGGGCTCCGCTTCGGCGCCGCCGCGACCGCGGCCCGCGGACCGGTCTGTCCGATGGGAGGCGGCGGGGGGACGCGGTGCGCGCCCGTGATGAGCGGCGCCGGCTGCACGTCGGGCGTGGTCTGCACCGCCGCCGCGTGAGGCCTCGGCTTGGTTGACGCGTTCGGCATCGAAGCCCGCGCCATCGCCTCCGCCGCGGGGACCTGCGGCATCGAGAGGCGCTCCTCGGCCGAGGGCTGCCTCGCCGTCGCGTGCGGCTCGTCCATCTGCCAGCCGCGCTCGGGGAAGGTCCAGCCGAGCAGCCGCGCGAGCTGGTCGCGCCCATAGCCCGGGGCGATCTCGTGCAGCATCTCGCGCAGCTGCATGCCGAACGCCTGCGCCGAGGGCGTGCGCGCCGCGACGTCCGGGCTGAGGCAGCGCATCACGATCGCGTCGAGCTCGGCCGAGACCTTCGGGTTGTAGGCGCTCGGCGGCGCGAAGTTGCACGCCTTGAGCATCTGCGCCGCCGTCATCGGGTCGTTCGGCGGCATCAGCGTGCGCATCGTGAGCATCTCCCACACGACGATGCCGAGGCTGAACACGTCGGCGCGCGCGTCGACCTCACTGTGCTCGGCCTGCTCGGGCGCCATGTAGCTCATCTTGCCGATGGGCACCCCGCTGCCGGTCTGCACGACGTTGTCCGCCGCCTTGACAAGGCCGAAGTCGCTGACCTTCACCGCGCCCTCGTTCGATAGCAAGACGTTCTGCGGGGACACGTCGCGGTGCACGATGCCGAGCGGGCTGCCCTGCTCGTCGCGCTTGCGGTGCGCGTGGTCGAGCCCCGCCGCCGCCTCGGCGCCGATGAAGAGGGCCGCGGCGATCTCGAGCGCGTGCCGCTTCTCGACCAGCTGCTGCAAGAGGAGCGCGAGGGTGACCCCCTCGACGAACTCCATCACCAGGTAGGGCTCGGGCTCGATCCCGAAGTCCACGACCGCGACGAGGTTCGGGTGGTCGAGCCGCGCGTTGGTGCGGGCCTCCGCCGCGAAGCGCTCGAGGAGCGAGGGGTCCCGCCGGTACTGGGGCAGCATGCGCTTGAGCGCGACCTTCTTGCGAAAGCCGGCCTCGCCGGAGCGCTCGCCCCGGTAGACCATGGCCATCCCGCCCTGCCCGAGCTTCTCGAGCAGACGGTACTCACCCAGCTGCACGGGCTCCGCGGACACCGGCGAATCCTTTACCACGCGTGGGGCCGGGAGGCCCTCACCGGATCTCGGCGATCTCCTCCAGCGGCTTGCGCCCGATGTCGGGCACCTCGCAGTCCTCGGCCGGGTAGCCGACGGGCATGATCACGAAGGGCTTCTCGCTCTCCGGCCGGCCGCAGATCTCGCGCAGGAAGGTCATCGGCGCCGGGGTGTGCGTGAGCGTCGCGAGGCCCGCGCGATGGAGGGCCGAGATGAGGAAGCCGACCGCGATGCCCACCGACTCGTTCAGGTAGTAGCCCTTGAGCTTCGTCCCGTCGGGCAGCCGCTCCCAGTCCCGCCGGAACACCACCAGCAGCCACGGCGCGTCGGTGATGTGCTCCTTGACGGTGTCGGTGCCGAGCGGGGCGAGCGCGTCGAGCCACTCCTTCGGGGCGCGCCGCTCGTAGAACTCGCGCTCCTCCTTCTCGGCCGCTTCTCGGATCTGGCGCTTCAGCTCCGGGTCCGAGATCGCCACGAAGTACCAGGGCTGCCGATGCGCGCCGCTCGGCGCGGTGCCGGCGATCCGGATCGCGTCCTCGATCACCGAGCGCGGCACGGGATCGGTGGAGAAGTGCCGCACGCTCCGCCGCTCCTCCATCACGCGGTAGTCGTCGGCGATGCGCCGCGCCGACTCCTCGGGCGGCACCGGAGCGGGTCGATAGGGCACGGGCTGATAGCGCGGGTCGTCTTCACTCACGCGGTGAATGCTAACCGAATCCCGCGTCTCGCTCCGCGATCAGGGCCTCTGACGTCGGAGGAGCGCGAGCCCGAGCAGCAGCAGCCAGGCGAGGCCACCCCCTCCGCCGACGGTGGCGCGGCAGCCGCAGCCAGCCGTCGGGGGCCGCGCTCCAGGGTCGACGGCGCCCGCGTCATGGGCAGGCGCGCAGCGCGTGTCCCGGCACCGCGACCCAGCGCCGCAGTCCGCGTCGACGGTGCAGCAGCCCTCCACTCGCCTGTGCGCGCAGTCGCCGTCACCGCACCGATCCAGGGTGCACGCGTCCCCGTCATCGCAGTCGCGGTGCGCGCGGCAGCAGGGCTCGACGGGCGTGTGCGTGCACCCGAGCGCCGCGTCGCACGCGTCGGCCGTGCACCGGTCCCCGTCGTCGCAGCGGAGCGGTCGGCCCTCGGCGCACACGCCCCGGGCGCAAACCTCCTCCCCGTTGCACACGTCGCCGTCGCCGCAGGCGGCGCCGTCCGCGGCGCGCGTGTCGAAGCCGCAGTGGAGCTCCAGGCCGTCACACACGTCGTCGACGTCACACGCGCCGCTCGCGGGCCGGCACACGGTTCCCGGCGCTTCGACCCAGTCGGCGGGGCACTCCGCCATCAGCCCGTCGCACACCTCGTCCGCATCGCACGCGCTCACCGCGCGGCGGCAGACCGCGCCGGACTCGTCGAACCCATCCTCAGGACACCGGGTGCTGCTCCCGCATCGCTCGGGCACGTCGCAGGGGCCGGCGCTGGGTCTGCAGATCTCGCCTGGTGGGATCCGAGCGTCCGGCGGGCACGCGGTCGACGTGCCGTCGCAGCGCTCCTCGAGATCACACCCCTCGTGGGCCGCGCGACACGTCCAGCCAGCGGAGACAGGCGTACAACGCCCGTCCTCCACGCCGCCCCACGCCGCGCTGCAGGCCTCGCATCCGCCTTCGCATGTGCTCTCACAACACGCGCCATCCACGCAGAAGGCGCTCGCACACTCCGCGCCCGTGAAGCACGGCTCGCCCTGCGCGCGTCCGATCTCCAGGGGCAGCGCCAGCAGCCGCCTGCGGGCTACGTCCGGGTCGGTTTGCAGGATGGCGACCGCGTGCTCGGCGTCGAGCACACCGATCTCGACGAGCTCGACGTCGTCGCCGATCCCGAACGGCGTCGGGCTCGGGCCCGAGATCGTGTGGCCTCCCTCGTCCAACGCGGTGAGCCCATCTCCCAGGAGCCAGCATCCCCCGTCCGCACACGTGAGCTGCCTGGTTCTGCCGGGGTCTGCGAGGGGGTGTGAAGAGGTCACCGTGCCATCAGGGGCGAGCACGAGGGCACGGCGCTCCGTCCGCGACTCGGATGTGAGGAGAAGCCATCCGTTCGACACTCCGTCGCCCGCAAACGCCGGCCCGATGGGCGGAAGCGGGAGCGAGCGCGAGGACCCGTCGTGTTCGATGACCGTCGCCACGCCGCTCTCGATCAGCAGGTGGCCCGCCGCGCCGGACACCAAGTGGTGAGGGCGGGACAGCGCGAACGCGACGGGCGTGGTCAGGGCACTCCGGTCGAGATCGAGGTGAGCCCTCGACCCAACTCCGAAGAGCATGCACGAGCCGCCGCCACACCGGACCTCGTCCGGCGTGAATCCGGGCGGAAAGGAGACGGTCGAGGCGGAACCGTCCACCAGCACGTCCACCGATCCGAGCGCCGGGTAGAGGACGACGACATGTTCGTCCGTCGCAGCGAGGACGTGCATGGAGTCGCGCAACCAAAATGGCGAGCCGGGCCGACCCGACGCGTCGATCCACGCGGCACGCGCGCGGCCTGGCGTCGGTCCGCCGACGCTCAACTCCAGCCAGGTGGCGAGGCAGCGCCGCGCGGTGCACTCGAACGCGCGGGCCAGCACCTCGGCGGGAGCCAATCGAGCGACACTCTCGCGCTCGACCGTCCCATCGGTCCGAAGGCTGAGCACCGATCCGGTCGCCTCCCGCGCCACGAGCCAGCGTGAGCCGTTCCAGCCCGCCGCCGGCGTCGCCCAAGGGTGGCGAGGGCTCGAGCCCAGTGGCGTGCTGCCGAGCACACGGCCGTCGCGCCGCATCCGGGTCGTGGTCTCTTGCACCACGAGGAACACGCCCGGGCCGCCGACCACGTCGGCCGGCACGTTGGAGGCTGAGAGGAAGAGCGCGGGGCTCGCGACTCCAGCTTCCGACACGCGGAACGTCCGCGCGCGCTCGCGCTCGGTGGCCACGACCAGGAAGACGTCGCCATCGGCGGCGACGGAGAGGTTCGACACCCCGGTGGCGTCGCTCGCGAGCGTGAGAGGGCCCGGATCGAGCGGGCGACCCGCGAGATCAACGCGTCGCGCGCGTACGTCCGATCCGTCTGCGTACACGATCAGACACACCCTCGGTCCGCACGTGAGGTCGGGATGCTCTCCGTCGTCGATGCGCCGGTGCGAGCGCCTCTCGGCGTCCGGGGAGAGCTCGAGGAGCTGTACGCCGCGGGCTGTGACCGCGAGGAGGTAGCCGTCTGGTGTCGCCACGAGCCCGCCATGAAACCGGCCACTCACCGCGTGACGGGGAGACGGATCGACCCAGACTCCATCGAGCCAGCGCCGCACGGCCACCTGATCTTGTCGCTGCCAGACGACGAGCACCTCGTCTCCGCGTACCGCCAGCGAAGTGCGCGGTGCCGGTCCGAGCATCACGGTCTCGTCCACGAGCCAGTCGCGCTCCACCCCTCGCCCCGAGGGGTGCAACTCTCGCAGCCGGAGCGCGCTCGCCAGCTGCAGGTCGTGGACATAGAGCCAGCGCTCCCGGCCCGGGTGCCACGTCAGCGCGACCGTCAGCGCGCGCTCCTCGACCCAGGACCGCGGCAGTCCGATCTCGAACACGGGCCGCAGCACGGGATCGAGAATCGCCGGGTAGGTCGTGCTCGCCAGCAGCGCCTCCGGAACGACGAGGCGCGCGCCGCCGGGCCCAGGCTCCACGGGCAGATGATGGCGGCGCCCATTCGCCTCGATCCAGGTGCCGTGCCCGTAGTGGAACGCGGCCCGGTCGGTGCGGATCGACAGCCCCGTCGCGTCGGGCTCGATCGAGCGCGCGCCCTCGAACGGCACGTGAACTTCGAGCGGCCCCGCGCCTTCGGGGCGGGAGGGGACGTGCCAGCGCTGCTCGATCCCCTGACGGCGCGGCAGCCGCTCCTCCTCGAGCGCGAGGGTGAGCGCTCCCTGGTGGACGGTGGCCTCTCCCAGCAACGAATGGGACGGCGGGTGCGCCGGAGCCTCCGGCGAGCAGGCGAGGAGGCACAGGCCTGCGAGGAGGAACGGCGAGAGGGAGTCGCGGCGCACGAAGGAGAGGCTACATGCGCAATCAACGGTTCGCGAGTGTCAACCTGACGAGCCGTCGCCTGCGTCGGCGATGTCCCAGTCCATGCGCTTGACCACGATGGCCGAGACGACGCCGACCGCGAAGCCGCCGAGGTGGGCCCAGTGGGCCACGCCGTCTTCGAACGCGAGGAGCGCATAGAAGAGCTGGATGCCGGCCCAGAGCGGGATCAGCAGCCACGCGCGCACGTAGAAGTGCCCGAAGCCGAACGGGATCGCGGCCCAGAACATGCGCACGCGGGTCTTCGGGTAGCCGACGACGAAGGCCCCCAGCAGGCCGCTGATCGCGCCGGACGCGCCGATGATCGGGACGAGGCTGTCCGGCTCTGCGAGGTGCTGCGCCGCGGTCGCGCCGAGGCCGGCCAGGAAGTACACGCCCAGGAACAGGCCGCGGTCCCAGAAGCACTCGATGACCGCGCCCGCGAGCCAGAGGAAGAGCATGTTGCCGAAGAGGTGCCAGAACCCGCCGTGCACGAAGAGGCTGCTCAGGACGGTCAGCGCCGAGGGATCGCCCGGGCGGTAGCCGAGGCGCTGCTCGGGCAGGGCGCGGAACGTGTCGAGCAGGTCCGCGGTCGCGTTCTCGAGCGCGAGATCACCTTCGGTCAGCGGCGAGTCGGGGTCGGGCTCGACGAGGTCGCCGAGCACGGCTCGGATGCCGGCCGGGGTGTCCTCCAGCAGCGCGGCGTCGATGTGCGCGTCCGGATACGCGATCAGGACGGCCTCGACGTCGCTCATGCGATGCGACAGCTCGTCGTCCATGCCGAAGCCGCTCGCCCATGTGTAGAGGAACACGAGCAGGTTGAGCGCGATCAGCCCGTAGGTCGCCCACTGCTTGCCGTAGACCGACTGATCGTGACCGTAGGGGAGGAGGATCACCGCGCCCAGAGCCTACGCGTGTGACCGCGCATCCTTCCAGGCGGCTGTTCGCGTGGGCTACGCTAGGGCGCGATGACCCTCGTGCCCTGCGACGGCTGCCGCCGCCACGTCCGCGCGGCGGACGCGCGCTGCCCCTTCTGCGCCGCCCCCGTCCCGACCGCGCCTCCGGAGTCCTCGAGGCGGGTCTCGAGGCGCGGGAACCTGACGCGCGCGGCGATCTTCTACCTCGGCGCGTCCGTCGCGTCGGCGTGCGGCGGCGAGGTCCCGTGGGAGGAGCCGATCGCGCAGCCGTACGGCGCCCCGCCCGACCCGGAGCCGGATCCCGATCCGGAGGAGCCCGAGTCGGAGGAGCCCGAATCGGAGGAGCAGGACCGGGGCGCCGTCGCGGCTCCGTACGGTGCGCCGCCCGAGCCCGAGCCCGAGCCAGAGCCCGAGCCGCTGCCCGAGAGCGCCGAGGGAGACGCGATCCAGCAGGGCGCGGGCGCGTACGGCGCGCCGCCGATGCCCTGATCACCCCCGCCGATCACGAAAGGTGACCCGGCGCCGCGACGTTCTATGCTTCGGCCGTGAGCTCTCGCGCGACCCTCGCCCTGATCGCCTCTTGCCTCGTCATCGCCGGCTGCGGCGGCGGCTGCTCCGGCTCGTCGGAGGAGCGCGCTTCGTCCAGCAGCCAGGCTCAGCGCACGGAGGGGAGCGGCGACGAGCGCCCCGCGGTCGAGGAGCCGCCGCCCGTCGATCCGGGCCCCGTGCCGCAGATCAGCCTGCTCGCGCTGGTCGACGATCACGAGCGCTCGGTGACGCCGCGGGTGGAGAGCCGCGGGGACGAGCCGGCGGAGCTCTCCTCGCGCGTGGCGCTCCAGCGCCGGTCCGGAGAGGCGTGGGAGGACGTGGACGGCGGAGAGCTGCATCTGCGCTTCGGGTGTGACGAGGCCGTCCCCGAGTGCCTCACCCTCGCGCCCGGCGCCGTGCTGCTGCCCCCGGCCTGGACGGGCAAGACGGGCACGACCCAGTGCGAGTGCGAGGGCCCCTGCCCCGACGCGCCGGCAGGCACCTACCGCTTCGTCGTCCGGAGCTGCAGCCGCGCCCACGCGATCGAGGGCGAGCCCTTCGAGCTGCCCTGACGCCTTCAGCGCGCGAACCGGATGCCGATGTCCTCGCTGCGGTCGAGCCGTATCGTGCACGGGTCGTTGGTGCCGCAGGCCCCGTCGATCCCGGTGAGCGTGCCGTCCGGATCCGCCTCGGCGTCGATCGTGAGCACGAACCCCACGTAGGCCTCGAGGCGCAGGCGCGTGCGGGGGCGGAGCGGCTGGGGCCCGATGCCGCGGCCCGTGTCCGCCTCCGTGATCCACGCAGCTCCGGGCCCGAAGACCTCGAAGTGCACGACCACCGGGGTGCCGAAGGGCAGCCCCGCGTCGCCGCGCGGCGGCCCGGCGTCGAGGAGAGGCCCGGCGTCCGGAGGTGGCCCCCCGTCGCGATCCGCACCCGCGTCCGGAGGCGGGCCCGCGTCGAACGGAGTCCCCGAGTCCATCCGCCCCGCGTCGAGCTCCACGCGCGGGGTCGGCGCGCACTGCCGCACGATCACGCGGCCTTCGTCGATGGGGCTCAACGTCACCTCGATCGGGCCGCCGCCGACCTCCGCGACCGTGCACCCGATGGCGTACGCGCGGCCCTCCTCGTCGAGCGCGGTGCCGAGGAAGCAGTAGCGCTCGCCCGCCACGAGCCCGGTGGGCGGCGTGCCGCGCTGGCCGCGCTCGAGCTGCTCGCAGTAGGTGCGCTCTCCGGGCGGCGCGCACGCGAAGCCGCACTCGGCCCCGGTGTAGACCTCGGCGATCAGCTGCGCGGGCGCCGTGCCGTCCAGGCCCGTCCCGTTCCGGAACTGCCAGGGCTGCGTCCCTTCGCACCCGACGGCGCTGGCGAGCAGGAGGCAGCATGCCGCGAGGCGCTTCACGCCCCCACGTTACTGCATGCCGGCTTCGAACGCCTCGCGCGTGGCCTCGGCGTCGGGCAGGAGCGGCGCCAGCTGCTGGCCGAGCAGCGGCTCGCCGACGCTCATGAGGAGGAAGGCCACCAGGACCACCACCATCGACGCGACCGGGCCCACCCCCGAGACGCGCGCGGTCGCGCTCATCGCCCACAGCAGCATCAGGAGCGGCACGATCGACACCACCTCGGCCAGCGCGATGAGGGTCGCGTCCTCGCCGATGGGGATGGCCCAGATCAACGCGCTCAGCAGCACGCCGACGTGACCCGACATGGGGACCAGCCAGGCGCGGTAGAGCATCACCTGCCGCGCGGGCTCGCTCTCGACGGGTTTGCCGTAGGCCCGGCTCAGGCTGACGTAGGGCAGGGCGAGCAAGGCGAGCAGGGCGAAGTTCACCAGCAGCCCGAGCCCCGCCGCGCCGGCCACGTCCAGGGCGAGCTCGGTCGCGCTCGGGTCGTTCAGCGGCACCACCCGGAACGGAGGCGCGAACATCAGCCGATGCGTGAACGGCACGACACCCGAGAGCAGCGCGAGCGGGACGAAGGTCAGCAGCGCGAACGAGATGGCGCTGCGCCAGCCTCCGCTCGCGAAGCCGGCCGCGGAGCCGGTGGGGCGCGCGGCGTCGATCACCGTCGAGGCGAAGCGCGCGAAGAGCCCGCGGCTCCGGTCGGCCCACGGCGTCACGCCCGGCGGATCGAGCACGAGGCAGCGATGGCAGCGCTGCGAGGTGGGCTGCCAGCACGCGATGCAGCAGTAGCTGCCGCAGCGCGGACACGTCACCAGCGCGCCACGCTCCGGGTGCTCCGCGCAGCTCGCGCCCTCCGGCGCTCCTTCGATCTGCTCGTCCGGATCGCTCACCGCGCCCACCATGGCACGCCTGGGAAGGCCTGCCATCGGCCCGGACGTCGGCGAAGCGCTACGGCGTCTTCAAGGCGGCGATCTTCCGCCCCACGAGGCCGCTGCCTGCCGCGGCCACGAAACGTTCTCTCAGGTCGTCGTCGGTCCAGCAAGACACGGCGTGTCCTTCTTCCGGCCCGCGGACGGTGACAGGAAACCCATCGTGGTCGATCTCGACTTCCCACAGAATTCGTGACGCGGTCGGATCTTGCTTCGACCGGGCCAGCACGAACTGCCGGCTCTGTCGGTCCTCGCTGTCGCCGCCCAGCCGTCGACGACGCGCTCCGCTGTGCGCTGCCAGCTCCGTCATGGCGTCGTTGAACTTGTGGATCGCGGTCTGCGCGTCTTCCTCGTTGACCAGAACGATCTCGACCGCGCCGCCAGTCTGCTTGGCCACGGATTGGGCGAGCTGGTTGGTCAGATCTTTCACCAGATTCAGCGCCTCGTCGTGGCGTTGGCCCCGTTCGAGAGCTTGGGCGATGGCGTCGTCGAAGTCCTCAGCTGCACTCATGGTGATGGCAATCTCAGCTCGATGGGGATGTGATCAGTATGACGACCGTCGATCAAGAGGGATTCTAGCATCAGCCGGTGCGCGGTTGGAGCAGCCCCCGCGGCTTCATCGAGGAAGTGCGCCGAAGTCATCACCTGATCGAACTGGTATCGGCTCGTGGTGCGGGGTCGATCGCTCTGATACGTCCCAAAACCCGACCACGGGTCTGCAGGCTGAGGTGCGCAAAGGGGCCAGCATGGATTGAACAGGGAGTCTTCGCTCCGCTTGATGACGAGGCGCGGGTCTCGAAGACTGTTCAGCTCGCGCTCGATCGAGGAGTCGAAGGGCTCGTCATTGAAATCTCCCATCACGATCACGCTGCGGTCACGGCCGAGACTGTCTCGGACGTCCGTGTGAAGGGCTACTGCGCACTCACGCCGGTAGTCGTAGCCATTCGATCGGAGGCGGCTGCGCCAATGGAGCAGGTAGGTGAGCGCCTCCCAGTCATCAGCAGCCACGGACACCTTCCAGGCTGCACGGTGAGTCGTGCCCCGGCGCCGACCCGTGACCTCTCCGGCCGGCCGGCACGTGAGCTCACGCGAGCTGTACAGCACGGCCA
This sequence comes from Sandaracinaceae bacterium, assembly GCA_004213565.1. Taxonomy (GTDB): domain Bacteria; phylum Myxococcota_A; class Polyangia; order Polyangiales; family Sandaracinaceae; genus JAVJQK01. Next base: position 6,957 of record SHBB01000100.1, on the reverse strand, counting down.
GATCCCATCGGCTTCCGCCGGTGGCTCCCGTCATCTCGAGGCTCGCGATCGAAGGCGACTCGAGCGCCGTCTTGATGGCGGCAATGCTCTCTCGGTCGACCTCTGCGAGCGCGACGAGCTGAATGCCGCGGCCGAACATTTCGTCGACGGCGGTCGTGGCGACGTCTACCGACCGGTGGGCGCGACCTCTCGTTGGCGCGACACCCGCATTCCAGAACGCAAATCGAACGGCTGCCACGCCGCGGAGTGTCTCATACGGTAGGGAAGCTGTCCCAGCCGGCCCGTCACGCCATCTCGAGGAAGAGGCGGTCGGGGTTCTCGAGGTAGGCGATGATGTCGTAGGCGAAGGCGGCGCCGACGTGGCCGTCGACGATGCGGTGGTCGAACGACAGGCTGAGCAGCATGATCTCGCCGATCTCGATCGAGCCGTCGCGCACGACCGGCTTCTGCTTGATCTGGTGCACGCCCAGGATGCCGACCTCGGGGAAGTTCAGGACGGGCGTCGCGAAGAGGCCGCCCTGCCGACCGAGGCTGGTGATGGTGAAGGTGGAGCCGCTGAGGTCCTCGCCCGCGATCTTGCCCTCCTTGGCCGCCGCGCCGAGGCGCGCGATCTCGGCCGCGATCTCGACGATCGACTTCCGGTCGGCGTCCTTGACCACGGGGACCATCAGACCCTGGTCGGTCGAGGCCGCGATGCCGATGTTGTAGTAGCGGCGGTAGACGAGCTCGTTCGTGCTCTCGTCGAGCGCGCTGTTCAGCACGGGGTGCTTCTTGAGCGCCGCGACGACGGCCTTGACGATGAAGGGGAGGAACGTGAGCTTGACGCCCGCCTCCTCCGCCGCGCCCTTCAGCCGGCCGCGCAGCTCCTTGAGCTGAGCGACGTCGCACTCCTCGACGAACGTGAAGTGCGCCGCGGTGTTCGTCGACGTCTGCATGCGCTCGGCGATCTTGCGGCGCATGCCGACGAACGGCTTGCGATCCTCCAGGCTGGTCTGCGCGGAGCTCGGCGCCTGGATCTTCGTCGGCGCGCGGCCGCTGACCCCGGGGGTGCCGACGACGCGGGTCTCGGCGGTGGGCGCCCTGGTCGTGCCGGGCGTGGTGGGCGCGTTCTCGCCCGAGGCGAAGGACTTCACGTCGTCCTTGGTGACCCGGCCGCCGTCGCCGGTCGGCGTGACGTAGCGGAGGTCGACGTCGAGATCGCGCGCGAGCTTGCGGGTCGCGGGGGTGGCCAGCGGCTTGTCCGAGACGAGCTCGCCGGACGCGGCCACGCGCGCCGGGGCGGGCGCCGCGCCGTCGGTCTTGGCGAAGTAAGACGAGCCGGGCAGGCTCTCCTTGATGTCGCCCACCGCGGTGGCGGCCGGGCCGTCGTCTTTCTTGTTCGCGACGGGCGCGGGCTCGGGAGGCGGCGGAGCGGCGTGCTTCTTGGTGCCGGCTGGCTCGGGCTTGGAGGGCTCGGTTTTCGAGGGCGCGGCGGCGCCAGCGCCGTTCGTCGCGAGCGTCACGATCACCGAGCCCACCTCGACGACGTCCCCGACGCCGGCGAAGAGCTCCTGGATCGTGCCGGTCTTGGGCGCGCCGATGGTGACGGTCGCCTTGTCGGTCATGACCTCGACCATGGGATCGTCTTCGAGGACGTCCTGGCCTGGCTCGACCAGCCAGCTGACGATCTCGCCTTCCATGACGCCTTCACCGATGTCGGGCAGCTTGAACTCGAACGTGGACAAGGTGGCTCCTCAGCTCAGATGGCGGGCGAAAATCAGTAACGGGCGGTGGTCATGACCGCGGGCGCGATGCGGTGCGCGAGCGGCAGGTATTCGTTCTCGAGCGTGTACGGGAACGGCGTGTCGAAGCCGGTCACCCGGACGGGCGGCGCCTCGAAGTGGAGGAACGCCTTCTCGCTGACGAGCTGCAGCACCTCGGCGCCGAAGCCGCACGCCTTGGGGGCTTCGTGCACCACGACGAGCCGCCCGGTCTTCTTCACGCTCTCGACGATGGTGTCGAGGTCGAGCGGCCAGAGCGTGCGCAGATCGATCACCTCGCAGTCGACGCCGTCCTTGGCGACCTGCTCGGCGGCGCTGAGCGCCTCGTAGACCATCGCGCCCCAGCTGACGACGGTGACGCCCTCGCCCTCGCGCACGACCTTCGCCTTGCCGAGCGGCACGGTGTAGTCGTCCTCCGGCACGTCCATCTTCACCGCGCGGTAGACCCGCTTGGGCTCCATGAAGAGCACCGGGTCGTCGTCGCGGATCGAGGCGAGCAAGAGCCCCTTCGCGTCGTACGGGTTCGAGGGGCAGACGACCTTGAGGCCGGCCGTGTGGATGAAGAGGCTCTCGGGCGACTGCGAGTGGTAGAGGCCGCCGCGGATGCCGCCGCCGACGGGCGTGCGGATCACCATCGGGCAGCTGTACTCGCCTCCGGAGCGCCAGCGCATCTTCGCCGCCTCGCTCACGATCTGGTCGAACGCGGGGAAGATGAAGTCCGCGAACTGGATCTCCGGCACCGGGCGCAGGCCGTAGAGCGCCATGCCGATCGCGGTGCCGATGATGCCGCCCTCGGCGAGCGGCGTGTCGATGCAGCGATCTTCGCCGAACTCGTCGTAGAGGCCCGCGGTCACGCGGAAGACGCCGCCCACCTTGCCGACGTCCTCTCCGAGCACCACCACGCGATCGTCCTTGCGCATCTCGCTCGCGAGCGCGCCGTTGATCGCCTGCACCATGTTCATCTCAGCCACGGTCTTCTCCGATCGGTCTGTTCTGAGGAGCCGCTAGCGCACGATCTCGTCGCGCTGGCGGTCGAGGTGAGGCGGGATGGCCTCGTAGACGTCGCTGAAGAGCGTGCCGAGGGCCGGCTCGCTCGCGCGGGAGGCGGCGTCGATGGCGCTCGCCAGCTCTTCTTCGACCCTGCGCGCGATGGCCGCCTCGTCGAGGTCGCCCGAGCCCAGCTCGGCGCGCGCCTTCTCCATGGCCGCGTCGTCGCCGCCGACCACGAGGTCGATCAGGGTCGCGCCGTCGCCGGACAGCGCCCGCTCGCGCGCCTCGCGCACGGCCGCGATCACCTCGCGGAGATCCGTCGCGTCGCAGCGGGTCGCGGCCACGCCGTAGGCCACCGCGTGCTCCGCCGCGCCGGGCTCGCCGTCCTTGACCCGGCAGAGGAAGAGGGTCGGCGCCTTCATCACGCCCGCGAAGTTCACGCCGGTGTGGAAGTCCGCCGCGTCGACCTCGGGGCCGTCGAAGAGCGCCGCGCTCACCAGCGCCTCGCCGCGCTGCCGCGCGCTCCACGCCAGCCCGACCGCGTGCGGGAGGTGCGTGGCCGCGGGGGCGCTCACCGACGCGATCTTCAGCCCCTTCGCGCTCAGGCCGCTCGGGATGTCGCGGCCCTTGAGCGGATCACTCGCGGTGCCGAAGACCCGGTGCGCGAAGCTCGCCGCGTCCATGCCGCGCAGGAGCGCGACGGGCCAGTCGCCGTGGGTGGGGAAGAGCCAGTCGCCCGCCTCGAGCGCGTGGAGCGCGCCGGCGAGGGCGGCCTCCCGGCCGAGCGCGCGGGGCAGGAAACCGACGCGGCCGGCGTCGCCCAGGGCCGCGAGGCGCGCGTCGACGGTGCGGACGCGCACCATCTGCTCGAAGAGCGCGCGCAGCTCCTCCCGGGCCAGCTCGGGGGTGCTCGGTGCGCTCGAAATCGCTTCGGCTTCCATGCTCTCCTCAGCTCACCACCGACAGGCGGGTCTTCTTTCCGTAGCGGTCTTCGTAGTCGCCGGCGCCCTTCAGGATCCCCTTCAGGAACGCCTCCGCGGCGCGGTAGCTCGAGCGGACGAGCGGGCCGGAGGCGACGTAGCGGAAGCCCATCTCGAGGCCTCGCGCGCGATACCGATCGAACTCGGCCGGCTCGACGTATCGAACCAGCTCCGCGTGCTTCTTCGTCGGCCGCAAGTACTGGCCGATGGTCAGCACGTCGACGTTGTTCTGCCGGAGCGACTCCATCGCCTCGTAGACGTCGCCCTCTTCTTCGCCGCAGCCGACCATCAGCGAGCTCTTCGTGATGTTCGCGCCCGCCTCCTTGGCCCAGCGGAGCACGTCCATCGAGCGCTCCCAGCTGCAGCGCGCGTCGCGCATCTTGCGCTGGAGGCTCGGCACAACCTCGACGTTGTGGGCGAAGACGTCCGGCACGCCGTCGCGCACCACGGTCTCGACGTCGCGGCGCACACCGGCGAAGTCGCCGACCAGCACCTCCACGAGCATCTCGGGGCTGTAGTGCTTGATGCGGCGCACGGTCTGGGCGACGTGCTGCGCGCCTCCGTCGAGGAGATCGTCGCGGTCGACCATCGTCAGGACCACGTAGGCCAGGTCGAGCTGCGAGAGCGCGCGGCCCACGTTCTCCGGCTCGCGCGGGTCGACCATGCCGCCCGGGTCGCCCGTGTTGACGGCGCAGAAGCGGCAGCCCCGGGTGCAGGTCTCACCGAGGATCATCAGCGTCGCGGTGCCCTCGCCCCAGCACTCGCCCACGTTCGGGCAGCGCGCCTCCTCGCAGACGGTGTGCAGATCGAGCTTGCGAAAGGTCTCCTTCAAGCGCTGATAGCGCTCTCCTCCGGGGAGGCGGACCTTGAGCCACTCGGGCTTTCGCTCTCTCTTGGGGGCGGGCTGCGACATTCGTTTCCTTCGTCCGTGCTCGACGGTGAGCAGCTGTACGGGATCTAGGACGCGCGGGGGTCTGCGCCCAGCCCCGCTCGGACGAGCGGCCGAGCGTGTTCTACGGACGCCCCCCGAGGCGTGTCAACCCAACGCGCCGAGAGCGCGTTCTTCGCGCGATGTCGCGGGGTTGTGCCCGTGCGCTAGCGCACGCGATCCATCGCGACCGGGGCCTTCCCGCCGGGGGCATCTGGCACAGGACCCGACGCGGGAGGACGACGATGAGCGACTGGGTGCAACCTTCGCCGGGCTCGACGATCGCGTTCGTGGCCATCGTCGCGGCGGTCGTGGTCATGATCCTGGCCGGGATCGCGTGGGCGGGACGAAGAGCGTCCGAGCCCGCGCCCCGGACGCGCCGCCGGGTCCTGGGCGTCGGGCTCGGGGCGGGCGTCTGGCTCGCGCTGACCGCGTGGCTCTCGGAGAGCGGCGCGCTGAGCTGGCCCGGCCCGCCGCCGGCGCTGATGCTCTTCCTCGCCGGGAGCATGGCCGTCGCGCTCGGCTTCGCGCTCTCGCCTCTGGGCCGCCAGCTGGCCGAGCTGCCGCTGGCGGCGCTGCTCGGCTTTCAGGCGTTTCGGCTGCCCCTCGAGCTGGTCCTGCACGCCTGGTACGGGGAGGGCGTCATCCCGGCGCAGATGACCTTCGAAGGGCACAACTTCGACATCGTCACGGGCGTCCTCGCGGTCGCGGTCGCGCTCTGGGGATGGCGGGGCCGGCCGCCGCGCGCCGCCTACTGGGTCGTGAACGTGTTGGGCAGCGCGCTGTTGCTGGCCGTGATGGTCATCGCGGTGCTCTCCGCGCCTCTGCCCATCAAGGCCTACCCGGGGCCGGACCTGCTGATCGCGCTCCACGCGCCGTACGGCTGGATCGTGCCGTTCTGCGTGGGCGGGGCGCTGGCGGGGCACGTGATCACCTTCCGCGCGCTCCTGCGCCCGGGCGGATTCGACGCGCGCGCCGTCGAAGTCGGTTGATCGGGGCACGATTCAACCTAGCTTTCGCCCTGGTGGCCCAGCTCGACGATCCCGACCGTCTCGAGGCGCTCCGGCGCACCGGGTTGCTGGACGCCCCGCCCGAGGAGATCTTCGATCGGCTGACCAAGCTCGCGGCCAGGGCGCTCGGCGCGCCGGTGGCGCTCGTGTCCCTCGTCGACGACCACCGCCAGTTCTTCAAGAGCCAGGTGGGGCTCGCCGAGCCGTGGGCGTCCGACCGCGAGACGCCGCTGAGCCACTCCTTCTGTCAGCACGTGGTCCTGAGCGAGGCGCCGCTCGTCGTCTCGGACGCGCGCGAGCACCCGGTCGTGTGCGACAACCTCGCCGTCCGGGACCTCGACGTGGTGGCGTACGCCGGCGTGCCGATCCGGCTCTCGCGGGGAGAGCTGCTGGGCAGCTTCTGCGTCATCGACACCCAGCCGCGCGAGTGGACCGAGCAGGACCTCGACGTGCTCTCCGGGCTCGCGGACGCCGTCATCGCCGAGATCGAGCTGCGGCTGCAGGTCGACGCCCAGACCTCGCGTGGCGCCGAGTTCGAGCGCCAGCGCGACGCCGAGCGTCGCCGGGCGCGGAGCGTCACGCACGATCTTCGGTCGCCTCTCAGCGTGGTCGTGAGCGGGAGCGAGCTGCTCCTGGATCACCGCCAGGTGATGGACGACCCCGGGCTCGCCCGGATCGCGCAGCTGATCCACCGGAACGCGGTCCGCGCCGCTCGCATGATCGAGGACCTGCACGACCTGCACCGGCTCGAGCACGGCTCCATGACCTTCGACTTCCGCGAGGCGGATCTGGTCCTGATGGCGCGCGAGCTGATCGAGGATCTGCACGACGACCGGCTGCAGCTCGGCGAGGCGCCGCGCGTCCTGCCCCACCGCGTGGATCTCCACTCGGTGGAGCGGGTGGTGACCAACCTCGTCACCAACGCGCAGCGCTTCGCGAAGGATCGGGTCCAGGTGCACCTGCAGCGACGCGGGCAGAAGGCCCACATCCTCGTCGACGACGACGGCCCCGGCGTGCCCCCCGAGCAGCGCGAGCAGGTGTTCGAGGCGTACGCCCGGTTGCACGACGAGGGGCTGTCCGGCTCGGGGCTCGGGCTGGCCGTCGTGCGGGAGCTGGCCCGCGCGCACGGGGGGACGGTGCGTGTGACCGAGAGCCCGCTCGGCGGCGCGCGGTTCGAGGTGGTCCTGGGGGTGCTCACGCCCGTGGAGGCGGTCGAGGGGCGTTGAGGGAGCTGGCTTCTGGCTCGAGTCGCGGGCAGGGGGCGCACGGGGACAAGGGCACGGGCAAGG
>SHBB01000010.1 GCA_004213565.1 Sandaracinaceae bacterium | reverse complement strand
CGGCCCGTCTCTCGGCCCGTGTCTCCTCGAAAATGCTGAAGCATTTCCTCGTCGCCCCGAACCGAGAACCGGGCCGTCGCGCTCCGAGATCCTTCGGGCTCGGTACTTCAACGGCCTGCTAGCTAGCGGAAGGCGCTCGCGCCGGATTCGAGCGCGAGCAGGAGCTCGAGCCCGATCGCGTCCGCCGGCGCGTCCACGGCGACCTGCGAGATGGCGTCGGCCGGGTCGAGGTGAAGGGTCAGCGCCGCGCCCGGCGTGTCGTCCGAGACCACCAGTGGCGCGTCGAGGGGCAGCCTCCACACGCGCATCGCGTAGCCGCGCGCCTCGAACGGGGCTCCCTGCGCGACTCCGTCCGCGCGCAGCGTCCAGCCGTCGAGGGCGTCCTGCGGGGCGAGCACGAGCTCCAGCCCGCAGTACGCTCCGCGCTCGGGGTGCAGGACGCCGATGGACGCCCCGTCCTCCAGGGGGAGCGTCGTCGGAGCCGCCAACCCGTTGCCGCTCCGATCGGGGTGGAGCGCGTGCGCGCGGCCGATCAGGGCGGCCTCGATGAGGCTGGCGCGGCGCTCGCACGGCACGAGCCGCGCGTCCTGCACGGCCAGGTCGGCGGCCACGATCGAGACCCGGTGGCCGTCCACGCTCGTCCCGCCCATCGCGTCGAGCGAGAGGGTCAGCTCCACGGCGCCGCCGCGCTCGGCCACCAGCACGCAGGACGGCGCGGTGGCCATCACGAGGGTCAGCAGCGAGGCGAGGATCGTCGCGCGCACGGCGTGCATGTACGGTCGTCGAGCCGCGGCGCCCATGCGGCGGATCGTCGCAGCGTCGGTCACGGCGCCGCGTCCACCGTGAGCGCGGCGCGGATCGTCCAGCCCTCCTCGCGCCCGCCGTCGCTGATCTGCGCCACGGGCACGCGCACCCCGAGCTGCACGGTCCAGTCGGTCGTCGGCGCCCAGAGCAGCTCGGGCGAGAGGAAGACCGCGAAGTGATCCGAGCGCGGATCGCGCACGCCGCCGATCGTCGCGGGCGCGTCGAGGCGGGTGTCGATCGCGGCCCGCAGGGTGAACGCTCGGTCGAAGCGGTGCTGCCCGGCCACGGTGGTCGAGAGCGAGGGGCCCGGCGTGTCCGCGTAGCGCCCCGCGAAGGGGAGCGAGACGGTGGCCGACGCGAAGAGCGCCCACGGGTCGGCGAAGTGTCCGTACTGCAGGCCGAGCAGAGGCGCGAGCGCGCCCGCGCCGCTCTGGGCGTCCACGGGAAGGAGCCCGCGCGCGTCGGCGTGATCGAGCGAGGTCGGCACGCGGAGACCGACGCTCGGCCCGAAGACGTGGGAGGGCGCGAAGGCGCGGTCCCGAAGCCAGAGGAAGCGCGCCCGGACCTCCCCGTCCCCCGGGCCGAGGGTGGTGTAGCGCGCGCGCTGCGCGTCCCGGAGATCGCGGAGCAGGAGCGGGAGCGTGGCCGAGAGCGTCACCCAATCGGCCGGCGCGTAGCTGATCGAGAGATCGGCGCGTCCTTCGACGAGGCGCGTCTCGCCGACGCGGTCCCAGAGCGTGGCCACGCCGAGCGACGCCCGGACGCGCCCCGCGAGCGGCGGCTCGGCCCCCATCACGGTGAGCGTCGGGTCCCCGGCCCCACAGGTGACGCACGCCAGCGCCCTCGCCGGAACGAAGGCGAGCGCGAGGGTCAGAGCCGCGAGCGAGGCGCGCACGTGCGGGGGGTAGCGTCGGCGCGCCGCGGGCGTGAAGGGGCTGCGACAATTGACCGCAGCCAGCGAAAGGCGTCCAATGAGCCGTGGTCAGGTGGGTGTGGTGGTGCGTGCGGAGGGGGTGGTCGGCGGCGCTCGCGTGTCTGCTCGCGGCGGGCTGCGCGAGCGGCGTGGACATGCTGGTCGACGTGCGCACCGACGTGACGCCCAACGGGGAGTTCGACGAGGTGCGGGTGACCGTCGACGACCACGTCGTGCAGCGCACCCTGGCCGAGCTCGGATCCGACGCCGACTGGATCGCCGCCGTGCGCGTGGCGGAGTTTCCGGGCCTGGAGCCCGCGACCCGCGACGTACGCGTCGAGCTCCTCCTGGGTGGCGCGGTGGTGATCGCGCGGAGCGTGCGCGTCGTCCACCGCGAGGCGCGCGTCGTGAACGTGGTCCTGACGCGGAGCTGCGTGGGCGTGACTTGCGAAGACGCGGCCGCGCCGTCGTGTCTGGCCGGTCGATGCGTCGCACCTGACTGCGTGACCGGGAGCGAGCCGACCTGCCCGGCGCCGGAGTGCACCTCGGACGAGACGTGCCAGCCAGCCGCAGATTGCGGGGCCGTGCGCTGCGAGGAGGGGACCTGCCTCTACCTCCCGATGAACGGGTGCGCGAACCCCGAAGCGGTCTGCGACCCGCGGGTCGGCTGCGTCCTGACGGACGGCTCGACGGAGTGCGGCGCGTCGTGCGCGTGCCTCGACGGCCCCTGCGACATCACCTGCCGCGGCGACTGCAGCGTCACTTGCGAGGACGACTGCGAGGTCGAGTGCGCCGAGGGGGACTGCGACGTCACCTGCCACGACTTCTCCGACTGCGTGGTGCGCTGCGCGGCCGGCACGAGCTGCGTGGTCGACAACGTCGGGTCCGGCGACGTCGACCTCCAGTGCAGCGGCGAGTGCACTTTCTCCACCACCGACGGCGACGTGAACGCGACCTGCGATGGGCCCCGCTGCGATCTCACCGAGTGCGGGGACAACGCCAGCTGCGGCCTCACGTGCACGGCCGACGACGCGGTCTGCACGCTCAGCGGATGTGGAGGCGGCCTCTGCACGCTCGACTGCAACGGCGCGCGCCCCGACTGCAGCATCGATCGGTGCCTCGACAACGCGGACTGTGACGTGCGCTGCCCCGAGGCGGGCGCGCGCTGCGACATCACCCTCTGCGAGGGCGGCAGTTGCCGCGTGGACTGCGACGGAAGCGACTCCATCTGCGGCATCACCGACTGCCCGATGAACGCGGACTGCGAGGCGCGCTGCCGGGCCCCGCGCTCCACCTGCGAGGTCGTCGGCTGCGGCGGCGGCAACTGCGAGGCCCGGTGCGAGGGCGCCGAGACCCGCTGCGACGTCCGCGACTGTCGAGACCGCGCGGATTGCCGGGGCAACTGCAGCGAGGGCGCGGCGTGCCTGACCCAGCTGTGCACCGACGGCGCGACCTGCGACCTCATCTGCAACCTGATGAGCTGCGCGGACGACCCCTGCGTCGAGAGCGGCGGCGCCTTGACCTGCGGCGGCGGCGGCCCGTGCGCGTGTGGCTGATCGGGGCGTGACCGCGGCGGCCGCCGCCTTCACGGTGTAGGCTCGGCCGCCGTGCGCGCGCGCCTCGAGAGCCTGCTTGATCGGTACTTCCCCGGCATGGGATGGAGGCCGCTCTATCTGACGGCCGCCGCCACCTGGCTGATGGTCCTCTACCACCACCACGGCGGGCAGTACGAGGCGCCGACCTGGTTCCTCGAGGGCAGCCAGAGCCTGCTCGGCATCGAGGTGGAGGAGCTGCACCGCCACCTCTGGTCGCACGCGTCCGCGATCGTGCTCCTGATGATCGCCCCGCTTATCCTGTGCTGGGTCGGCGAGCGCTGGAGCCCCATCCACCTCGGCTTCGGTGTGCGCGAGGCGGGCCCGGAGATCCTGATCGTGCTCGGCCTGTGGGCGGCGATGGTCCCGCTGGTGTGGCTGGTGCACGACCTGCCGGCGTTCGAGCAGGTCTACCCGCGCCTCGCCGAAGCGAAGGACGACGTGAGGCTCTACCTCGTCTTCGAGGGCCTCTACCTCTTCAAGTGGATCGCGTGGGAGTTCTTCTTCCGCGGCTTCATGCTCTTCGCCTTCCAGAAGGACTTCTTCCAGCGCTCGATCCTGATCTCGACCATCCCCTTCACCCTGATGCACTACGGCAAGCCGGAGCTCGAGATGGCCTCGGCGATGATCGCCGGCCTGGTGCTCTGCTTCATCGCCCTGCGCAGCCGGAGCATCTGGCCCGGTGTCCTGCTTCACTGGCTCGTCGCGAGCACCATGGACTTCATGGCGTCGAGCTTCTGGCGCTGAGCTGACGCGCGATCATCGCCGCGCTGCTCGCCCGGAGCGCGGCCGCCGCGTCGACGTCCCCGAGCGCCTCGAGCGCGGCCGCGATCGCCGCCGCGGTGTGCACCTTGTCCGGGGAAGGAGCGCGGCGGAGCCTCGCGTGCGGGCCGACGTCCACCCGCACCGGCTGCACGCCCGGGAGCGCGGCGAGCCGACGCGCGATGCGCCCCGCGCGACGCCACGAGCCGTCCGGGACCAGGAGCCGCACGCGCCCTTCGATGGGCTCGATCGGCCGCGCGCCCTCGCTCGGATGCAACAGGAGGTGCGTCTCCCCCTCGCGCAGGAGCAGGGAGGGATCGAGCCGCGGCGCGCGCCGGCCCCACACCGCCAGCTCGCTGTTCCAGAGCCCGAGCACCGCGAGCCGCCCCGTGTTGCTCGGCTGCCGCCACTCGCGCACGTGCGGCACGAGGACCACGCGCGTGCGGGAGGCGACCGGCCACAGCAGGGCGCAGACGCAGTCCGTGTCCAGCAGCCGGCACCGCGCGCACCGCGGCTGCGTTCGTTGGCGGCCCATCGCTCCAGACAGTAGCCCGTGCTAGGGCTGGCCGGTGCCTCGCGTGATGGTGATCGGCCTCGACTGCGCGCCGCCCGCGCTGGTCTTCGACCGCCTCGAGGCCGCGCTGCCCAACCTCACCAAGCTCCGCCGGCGCGGGGCGTGGGGCCCGCTCCGCTCGGTGGCCCCGCCCATCACCGTGCCGGCCTGGGCGTGCATGGTCAGCGGCCGCGATCCGGGCGAGCTGGGGCTGTACGGCTTCCGCAACCGGGTGCCCGGCACCTACGATCTGTCGGTCGCGGACGGAGACGCGGTCCAGGTCCCGCGGGTCTGGGACCTGGCGGGCGAGGCCGGCAAGCGCGTGGCGGTCTGCTACGTGCCGATGACCTCGCCGCCGAAGCCGGTCCACGGCGTGCTGGTGGGCGGCTTCCTCGGGAGCGACGAGGTCAACACGTACCCGGCCGCGCTCGGGCCCACCCTCGAGGCGCGCTTCGGGCCGCACCGCCCGGACGTCGACGAGTTCCGCACCGAGGACAAGCAGGGGCTCCTCGACGCGCTCTACGACACCACGACCCTGCACTTCGACGTGTTCGGCGCGCTCTGGCGCGAGGAGAAGCCGGACTTCGCGATGATGGTCGAGATGGGGACCGACCGGCTCCACCACGCGCTCTGGACCCACCTCGACCCGAGCGCGCCGGAGCACGACCCGTCGCACCCGCTCGTCCGTGAGGCGAGGGACTACTACGCCTTCGTCGACGCGCAGGTGGGCGCGCTGATCGAGCAGGCCGACGACGACACCGCGATCCTCGTGTGCAGCGATCACGGCGCGCGGCGCATGGAGGGCGGGGTCTGCGTCAACGAGCACCTCCGCCGCACGGGCTGGCTCACGCTCCGGGAAGAGCCGGCGAGCCCGCGCGCGTTGACGCCCGACATGATCGACTGGTCCCGGACGAAGGCCTGGAGCACGGGCGGCTACTACGCGCGCGTGTTCTTCAACGTGGCCGGGCGCGAGCCCGAGGGCGTGGTGCCCCCCGAGGCGCTCGGAGACGAGCGCGCCGCCCTCGCGCGACAGCTGGAGGCGCTCGTGCCCGAGACCCGCGCCGAGACGCCGGAGGCGCTGTACCGCGCCGTCAACGGCCTCGCGCCCGACCTGCTGGTGTTCTTCGGCGATCTCCGCCGGCGCGCGCTCGGCACGGTGGGCGGGGAGGTCTTCGCGGACTCCGACGACCGCGGCCCCGACGGCTGCAACCATGACTGGGATGGCGTCTTCATCGCCGCCGGCGCGGGCGTGAGGGCGCGCGGGCCGCTCGAGGGGCTCTCCATTCACGACGTGGGCGCGACCGCGCTCGCGCTGCTCGGCGTCGACCGACCGGGCGACTGGCTGGGCACCGACCGGGCCGCAGCGAGCACGAAATGACCGCAAAACACCTCGTCATCGGGCTCGACGGCGCAGACGTCGACGTCATCGAGGGGCTCGGCCCCGAGCAGCTCCCCGCGATCTTCGGGCTGATGCGGCGCGGCGCGTGGGCGCGGCTGGAGAGCGTCAAGCCGCCCGCGACGCTGCCGAACTGGACGACCTTCCTCACCGGCGTCGATCCGGGGCGGCACGGCGTCTTCGACTTCACCTCCCGGCGCGGCTACGGCGTCGCGTTCACCGCGGGCACCATCCGCGAGGCGCCCACCGTCGCCGCGCGCCTCGACCGGCTCGGCAAGCGCTGCGCCCTCGTGGGGTTTCCGGCCACCTGGCCCCCCGAGCAGCTCGAGCACGGCGTCTTCATGAGCGGCTGGGACTCCCCCGTCGCCTTCGAGGCGGACCGCTCCTTCGTCTGGCCTCGCTCTCTGCACGACGAGATGACGGCCCGCTTCGGCCCGAGCCGCTTCGACGACGTCGACGAGTTCGACGCCGAGCGCCCCGGCTGGCACGCCCGCTTGCCCGCGCAGCTCGTCGCGCGCGTGGCCCGCAAGACCGAGCTCGCGCGCTGGCTCCTCGAGCGCGACGACTGGGATCTCTTCGCCTTCTACTTCGGCGAGAGCGACACCGCCGCCCACCACCTCTGGGCGTTCCACGACCCCTCGTCCCCGCGCCACCGCGCCGGCCACGAGGACGCGCTCGCGCACGTGTATCGCGCGCTCGACGCGGCCGTCGCCGCGCTGGTGGACGCCGCGGGCGCCGACGTCGAGATCACCCTGGTGAGCGACCACGGCTCGGGGGGCGCGAGCGACCGCGTGCTCTACCTCAACCGCGCGCTCGCCGAGGCGGGCCTGCTCCGCTTCCGGCCGCGCTCGTGGACGGGCCCGCTCGTCGGCCGGGCCAAGGATCTCGCCCTGACCGCGCTGCCCGGCCGCGCGCGCCAGGCGCTCTTCTCGGCCGCCGGCCGGGCGCTCCCGGGCTGGGTCGAGTCCCGCGCCCGCTTCGGCGCCATCGACTTCCCGCGCACCCGCGCGTTCTCGGACGAGCTCAACTACTTCCCCGCCGTCTGGCTCAACCTGCGCGGGCGCGATCCGGACGGCACGGTCGATCCGCGCGACGTCGAGCACGTGAGAAGAGACGTGCAAGACGCGCTGCAGGCGCTCCGCGACCCGTGGTCCGGCGCGCCGGTGGTCCGTGAGGTCGTACCGCGCGAGGCCCTGTACGACGGGCCCCACGTCGAGCGCGCGCCGGATCTCATCGTCGAGCTCGAGCTGTCCCCTGGCGGCTCCTACAACGTCATGCCCAGCGCGAGCGCGCCGCCCGGCACCGGCCCGTGGAGGAAGCTCGCCCCGGAGGAGCACCTCGGGCGCAAGGGACGCAGCCTCCCCGGGAGCCACCGCGAGCGCGGCCTCTACGTCGCGGCGGGCCCCAGGGTCCGCGCCGCGGGCGAGATCCGAGCGCGCATGCCCGACGCGACCGCGACCCTGCTCGCGCGCATGGGCGTGACGCCGGCGCCGGAGATGAGCGGGCGGGTGCTGCGGGAGGCGCTGGCCCGCCGGGCCTCGAGCGTGGCGCTCCCCGGCGCGGCTCCGCCGGCGAGCGCGGCCCTTCGACACGCGCGGGGCGACCGCACCGCGCTCGAGCGGCGGCTCCGCGCGCTCGGGTACATCGACTGAGCCCGCGCCTGGTAGGCTCACCGACCTTGGCCCTCCTCCACGTCGCCGCCATGCCCTTCCCCTCCGTGCAGGGCACGCAGGCGGCGGTGCGCGCGATGGTCGACGCCGAGCACGCGGACGGCCGCAAGCCCGAGCTGATCGCCTACGCGCACGGCGGCTTCGATCTGCAGCCCCCGTGGAAGCTGCACCGCATCCGCGACGTGGTGCGGGATCGCTCCCTGCGCTCCGGTCCGTCGTGGCGAAAGGTCGTCCAGGACGCGCAGCTCGCGGTGCGCGCGAAGAGAGTGGTCGGCAAGCTCCGACCGGAGGCGGTGGTGGCCCATCACGTCGAGGCCGCGGCCGCGGTGCTGTCCGCGCGCCTCTCGCCGGTCGCCTTCTTCGCCCACACCGCGCTCGGTCCGGAGCTGCCGACGTATCTGCCCGAGGCCGCCCGCGCGCTGGCGAGCCGGGCCGGAGACGCGCTCGACGTGCTGCTCGCCAAGCGCGCCGACGTCACGCTGGCCATCTCGCCGCACCTCGCGACGCGGCTCTCGGAGCAGACGGGGCGGAGGGTGCGCTTCGTCCCCGTGCCCTGGACGATCCCCGAGCCGCTCACGCAGGAGGAGCGTCGCAAGGCGCGCTCACGCTTCGGGTTCGGGGATCTCGAGCCGGTCTTCCTCTACGCCGGCAACCTCGACGCCTATCAGGGGCTCGACTCGCTGGTCGCGGCCTTCCGGCTCGTGTGCGCCCAGCGCCCCGACGCGCGGCTGCTGGTGGCGACCTGCTCCGATCACGAGGCGCTCGAGAAGGCGCTCTGGGGAGCGGAGTGCGTGGACCGGGCGACCTTCGCGCCCCTCGCGGACGAGCCGGACCGACGCATGGCCCACGCGGCGGCGGACGCGGCCTGGGTCCCGAGGAGCGCGGCGGGCGGGCTGCCGATGAAGCTCCTCGACGCGATGGCGCGCGGGGTCCCGACGGTGGCCACGCGGCGAGCGACGGCGGGGCTCGATCTCGCGGGCGCGGCGATGGTGGCGTCCGACGACGACCCGGAGGCCTTCGCCGCGGCGGCCCTGCTGGCGGTGCAAGCCCGTGAGGGGGCGGCCGATCTCGGCCGCAGGGGGACCGACTGGGTCCGCGTCGCCCATTCGCCAGACCGGTACCTCGCCGCGATGGACGAGGCGCTCAGAGACGCCGCGCGCTGACGGGAAACTTCGAGGCGCCGGCGCCGTATGCTCCGGCATGAGTTCCAAAGAGGGTGTATTCTCACGCCCCGGTCGCTATGATGGCGATCATATGATGCGCAGATGGGGGACGCTGGCGGTCATCGCGTGGCTCGCCGCGGGGTGCACCACGCCGACCCAGCTCGTCGTGGTGGTCGACTCCGACTACGCGGTGGGCACCGAGATCGACACGGTCGACGTGGTCATCAGCTCCGCCATGGGGCGAGACGAGCATCGCTTCGCGCTCGCGGAGACCGGGCTGCCCTTCTCGTTCGGCGTGCTCCCCGCGGTCGGAGACCCGGAGCCCGTCGTGATCACCGTCTCGGGGATGCTCTCGGGTGAGAGCGTGACGAGGCACGAGGTGCACACGCGCTTCCTGCCGGGACGGCGGCTGCAGCTCGACGTCCCGCTCGCCCGCGCGTGCCACGACGATCTCGAGCGAGAGTCGACCTGCTCCGACTCCGGTCAGCGCTGCCTGTACGGCGCGTGCGTCCCCGCCGAGGTGGATCCGGAGACCCTCGCGGACGCGACCGGAGAGCTGCCCGATCTCTTCGACGGGACCACGCCGTCCGACGCGGGCGGCCCGGCCGACGCGGGCCCTCCTCCTCCGGCCGACTCCGGTCCGCCCTGCGTGGCCGGCGAGCAGTGTTACCCCGGCGTCCCCTGCGCGGTCGGACGATGGACCTGTGTCGAGGGTGAGAGGCGCTGCGAGATGGTGATGACGTGCGAAGAGCTGGGCGCCACGTGCGGAGAGGGGGGCCGATGTCAGCGCTGACCCGAGCCTGGCTCCTGGCCGTCTGTCTGCTGATCCCGAGCTTCGCGCTCGGGCAGGAGGGTGACGCGCCGGACCCCGACACCGTCGAGGCGCGCGCGCACTTCGACCGCGGCCGCGGGCTGGCCGAGCAGCGTCGCTTCAGCGAGGCGGCGGAGGCCTTCCGGCAGTCGCTGGCCCTGGTCGATCGGCCGACCACCGCGTACAACCTCGCGCTCTGTTACTACGCGCTCGAGCGCTACGTGGAGGCCATCGAGGCGCTCGACCGGTACCGCGAGCAGGCCGACATCGCCACCGAAGGGGAGGCCTACGTCGAGGCGCAGCGCATGCTGGCCCACGCGCAGCGCGCGGTGGCCGAGGTCCACGTGGACGTGATCCCCGCCGACGCGTCGGTGATGCTCGACGGGCACGCCCTCGAGGGCAGCGGCGCGCGCACGGCGCGCGTGAACCCCGGGAGTCACGTCATCCGTGTAGAGGCCGACGGCCACGCGCCGCAGCTCATCGAGGTGGAGGCCGAGCCTGGCGTCACGCTCCGGCGCGCGGTGCAGCTCGTGTCGACGCGCAACCCGGCGCGGCTCGAGGTCAGCCTGCTCGAAGAGGTGGCCGGCACGCAGATCCTGGTGGACGGCGAGGAGGTGGGCACCACGAGCGCCCGGCTCGAGCTCGCGCCCGGGGAGCACACCGTCTCGGTGATGGCGCCCGATCGGGAGACCGTGGTGCGGCCGGTGGTCCTCGAGCACAACCAGCACCTGCGCCTCGACCTCGACCTCGGAGACAGCACGCAGGGCGGCGGCACCATCTTCCTCGAGGAGCCGGTCTTCTGGGGCGTGCTCGGCGCGACGGTGGCCGCGGTCGGGGCGGGGATCCTCATCGGCTGGGCCGCCGACGAAGCGAACGGCCCCAGCGGCGGCAGCACGGGGGTCGTTCTCGACGCGGGCATGATGCCTCAGGGGGCGATGATCACCTGGTGAGCCGCGCGCCGAGCGGCGGCGCACGTTCGTGGCTTGTCGAGACGCAGCCCGCTCCCTCCCCAGGTGCGTAGGAGGGCGTGTAGGAGAGGGTGCGCTTCTTGCGAAGCACCTGGACAGCCCCTCCCGCGTCGGGAGGGCCGGACCAGGAGAAGCCATGAACGGTTTGATGGAAGCGACGCGGCAGCGACTCGAGCACTGGGAGACCCGCCTCCAGCGGGCGTTGACCCGGTCTTCGCCCGCGGCGCAGGCGCGGATCCAGCGAGAGCTGATGGAGCTGTGGGACCGGAAGCACGCGCTGCCCGAGCTCACGGAGGAGCAGCTGCGAACGCTCCACACGCACCTCCAGCGCGAGCCCAGCGAGTGGCTCAGGACGCCGATGGCGTCGGCGGCCTGACCCCAACGGCCACCTCGGGGAAAGCGGTGGCAGATGGGGCCCCATCGCTGCCATGCTCCCGGGGTGTCCGGTGTCTCCGGCGCCATCACGACCGAGGCGACCTCCCATCTCTCGAAGGGGACAGTCATCGCGGATCGCTTCGAAGTCGTCGGCGTGCGCGGCGAGGGAGGCATGGGTGCGGTCTACGAGTGCGTCGATCGCCACATCGACCGCCGGGTCGCGCTGAAGATCCTCACCGTCGAGCAGGGCCGCGCCAAGGAGCGCTTCATCGGCGAGGCCCGCGCGGCGAGCCGCATCTCGAGCCGCCACGCCGCCGCCGTGCACGACTTCGGCGAGGACCCGGTCCACGGGCTCTACATGGTGATGGAGCTCCTCAGCGGGCACACGCTCGACGAGGTGCTCGCGCGGCACGGGCGGGTGACGCCGTCGCAGGCCTGCGAGATCGCGGCCGACGTCGCCGAGGCGCTCGGCGCGGCCCACGCGGCCGGCGTGGTCCACCGCGATCTGAAGCCGTCCAACATCTGGATGCTCGACGGCGGCGGCGTGAAGGTCATCGACTTCGGCATCGCGCGCGTCCTCGAAGACCAGCCCGGCGGCGCGAGGCTCACCGCCGACACGACCATCGTGGGCACGCCCGCCTACATCAGCCCGGAGGCGGTGGAGGGAGGCCGCGAGGTCGGCCCCGGCGCCGATCTCTACGCGCTGGGCGTGATCCTCTTCGAGATGATCACCAGCGAGCCGCCCTTCTGGGACGAGGCCCCGATGGCGCTCTGCGCGATGCACCTGCGCGAGCCGCCCCCACGCCTCGACGCCCGACTGCAGGACGAGAGGTTCGAGGGCGAGCTGCCGGCGGGCCTGGTCGATCTCGTCAGCGCGCTCCTCGAGAAGGACCCCGGCCTGCGGCCCGCGAGCGCGTACGAGGTCGAGGCGATCCTGCGCTCCATGTCCACCGAAGACGGCCCCGTGCGCTTGGGCGGAGTCTCGGTCATGGGGGGCGCGCGCACCATCGTCACCCGCCGGCGCCCGCGGCTGCTGCTCCCGGCCCTGATCGTCGGCGGCTTCGTGGTGGCGGCCATCGCGATCGTGGGCGTGGTCTGGGCCCTGCGCGCGCCCCCGGCGCCAGCCGACGTCGCGCAGCCCGAGACGCCGGAGCCCCCCGAGCCCGAAGTCGTCCCCGAGGAGACTGCCGTGGAGGTCGAGCCGGCCGCGCCACCCGGCGTGGAGATCCCCAGCGAGGTCCGGGTCGAGATCAGGACCACGCCCGCGCGCGCCACGCTCCGCCTCGACGGCGAGGAGGTCACCTCGCCCATCGTGCTGCCGCGCGGGAGCGAGACGATGACGCTCGCGATCGAAGCGCGCGGCCACCTCCCCGAGGAGCGCGAGCTGATCCCCGACCGCGATCAGGCGCTGGAGATCGTCTTGCGTCGTCGACCTCGCGCGCGGCGCGACGTCACGTCGAAGCTCCGAAGCTGGGAGTGACGGCGCGATCCACGGCGTCGGCGAGCCGCGTCAGGCTGCTGTGGGATCGAAACTCGTCTGGCGTCCACCAGGCGTGCGCGTCGTGCTCCTCGCTGCGGACGACCTCCCCGTCCACGTACCGCGCGGCGTAGACCACGACGATCATCGGGGCTTCACCGCGCCGCGCCGTGTAGGCGTCGATCGGCCGTGGATCGATCTCGACCGCGAGCCCGCACTCCTCGGCGATCTCCCGGCGGAGCGCCTCGATGGGCTGCTCGCCGGGCTCGACGCGCCCCGAGAGTGTCTCCCACAGACCGGCCCCCGCGTCCTTCGTCGCGGACCGCTTCATGGCGAGCACACGACCCTCTCGGATGACGACGGCGGCGACCGCGAGCACGAAGCCAGGCATGCCGTCAAAGTAGCCGCAAGCCCGCGAAAGGATCCCGAAAACTGGAGAGCGAGGCCGATCGTTTCCTACGATGTGTTCCACGAGCACGGCGCCGATGCCGAGCCCGACCGGCCCCAGGACAGATCCTTCAGGGGGGCCGGAACACGATGCGGCCCGGGGATCGACCGGGCTCGCACCGATCCGTCCCGTTCGCCCGGAGAGCACTCCGCCGATGCGCGTGATCCCGATTCGACCGTTCGAAGACGACAACGCCCCGATCGCCGTCAACGCGGCGGCGCAGGAGGAGGCGGCGCTTCGCGCGCTTCGCGATCTCCTCCTCGGCTCCACCGAGCCGCTGCCGCTGCCGCCGCTGGCCGATCTCCTCAGCGCCGCCCTGGCGCTGGCCTCGGGCAACCGCAAGAAGTCGCTGCTCCCCCTCGCGACGACGCCGGCCGAGCTGGTCTTGCTGCGGTCGGGGGGAGAGGTGTTGATCAGCTACTACCTGATCGACGGCCCCACGGAGGTGCGCGTCCTGGACCGCCCGGTGGGCCTCGAGACGCTCCTCGCGCGCTGCGCGGAGATCGCCGAGGAGAGCGCGACCGCCGACTCCGATCCCGTCTCCCGCCGCCTCGTGCTGCGGCTCGCCGAGCGCGCCCGCGCAGGCGAGGTCGCCCCCGAGCAGAGCCCGCTCGCGCCCGTGCTCGAGACGGGCGGCGCGGTGCAGGCGCCCAAGCGCAGCGTGCCGCTGGCCTTCGGGTTCCAGGCCGCGATCGTGCCCGTCGCGGATCCGCCGCGGCAGACGAGCGCGCACTCCGACACGCACGCGCTGCTCTTCCCGGGCACGCTCTACGTCTGGACGCGCGGCCGCCGCATCCCGCTCGTGCGCGGGCCGATCATGCTCGCCGTACAGCGCATGGTCTCGGCGACCCGCGCGCTCGTGGAGGCGTGGGAGACGGGCCGCGCCGCGAACGTGCGCCTCCGCGCGGGGCGCTTCGCGGTCGGCGTGCGCCTCTCTCCTCGAGACGGCGTGCAGCTGACGCTCGGCTCGGACGAAGCGGGGCGCATCACGATCCCCGCGCTCAGCGTCAGCGAGGCGGCGCTGCCCATCCTGCGGCTCGCCTCCGACGTCCTGCGTGCGCTCGTCTCGATCGATCGCAGCCAGGCGCGGAACCTCCGCGTGACCTCGCTCCGGGAGGAGGTGCGCTCGCTGCGCCGCCGGGTCCGGTCGCGCGGCCCGAGGGCGAACGCGGTCGTGCACACCGATCCCGAGCGTCTCCGCGCGGCGTCGGGCGCGTGCGCCACCCCGGGCGTCGCGCCGCGCGCGGCGGCGGCCCCGCGACGCCTCCAGTTCGAGCGCCGCTGGGAGAGCGAGGTCGAAGGCCTCGACGCCGCCTCGACGTTCCTCTGCGGCGACCGGCTCGTCGTGGCCACGCCCCGCCAGACGGTGGCGATCGGACGCGAGGACGGCGAGGTGCTCTGGTCGCAGGTGCAGCCGGCCAGCGCGTCGTTCATGACCGGCACCGTGCTCGCGCGTCTCGCGAGCGACGGCCACCTCGCGCTGAGCCACGTCGACGACGGCGAGACCTTCGCGGAGGCGCGCCTCGCGCCGCGCACGGGCGGGCCGCCCACCGGGGTGCTCGTCGGCGGCCGCTCCATCCCGCCCACCGCGGTGCTGGCCGAGGGCCGCGATCGACTCGTCGCGGTGGATCTGCGCACCGGGGAGCTGCGCTGGCGCTCCGGCGGACACGGCGCGAGCGCGTTCACCCTGAAGCGCGCCGGCCGCATCCTCCTCGCCACCTGCGGCGACGGAACCCTGAGCGCGCTCGACGTCGCGACGGGCGAGCTGCTCTGGCGGTACTGCGCCGCCGAGGGCGCTCGCTTCGCGCTCGCCCCGGTCGTGGCGGGCGAGGTCGTGGTGGCCGTGAGCGGTGAGCTCGGCGGGGCCGACGGAGTGCTCCACGGCGTCGACCTCTTCAGCGGCCGCGCGCTCTGGACGCGCGCGCTGGACGGGGCGCCCGCGAGCGCGCCCTCGGCCAGCGCTGGCGTCGTCGCGCTCGCGGTCGGAGGGCCGCGCGACGCGCGCTTCGTGGCGGTGGACGTGACCGACGGAAGCCTCCGCTGGGACATCGTCGACCCGGGCCTCGCGCACGGCGCGTCGTGCCTCGCGGTCGACCAGACCCTGGTGGTGAACACGCCGCTCGGCTTCACGCGCGCGCTGCGCGCCGAGGACGGCGAGCTGCGGTGGGAGCGGCAGCTCAGCCACCCGGTCGCCGACGACGTGCCGCGGCGCCTCGAGCCCATCCTGCGCGGCGGCGCGCTCTTCGTGCCCAGCGCCTCGGTGCACGTGCTCCGCGTCGCGGACGGCCACTCGATCGGAGAGCCCCTCCCCTGCGAGCTGGTCCCGGACTGGACCCGCGTCGACGAGCGCGGCTGGATCTACGTGGCCGAGGAGAGCGGCCACCTCCACGCGTACGCGCCCAAACCCCAGCTCTCGGTGGTCCGATGAACGCTTCGACGAAGACGCTCCTGCTCTCGACGGTCCTGGCGCTCGGCTGCGGCGGCGGTCAGGACCACGCGTCCGGTCATCCGGGCCAGCACGACCACCACGGCGGCCACGGCGGCCACGCCGGCCACGCGCACGACTTCTCCGACGTCGAGCGCTTCGTGGCCCTCTTCGACGACCCGGCCCGCGACGAGTGGCAGCGGCCGGCCGAGGTGGTGACGCTGCTCGAGCTCGAGCCGGGCATGACGGTCGCCGACGTCGGCGCAGGCACGGGTTACTTCCTCCCGCACCTGAGCCCGGCGGTTGGCCCCGAGGGGCGCGTGCTCGCGCTCGACGTCGAGCCCGCGATGGTCGCGCACATGCAGACGCGGGCCGAGGAGGCGGGCCTGACGAACGTGGAGACGCGCGTGGTGGCGCCCGACGACCCCGGGCTCGACGGCGTGGACCGCGTGCTGATCGTCGACACCTGGCACCACATCGAGGACCGCGCCGCCTACGCGCACCGCCTGCGCGACGGCCTGCGCGAGGGGGGCTTCGTGCTCGTCGTCGACTTCACCGAGGACAGCCCACACGGCCCGCCCGAGGCCATGCGCCTCGCAGCCCACGCCGTCCTGATGGAGCTCCGCTCGGCCGGGTTCGAGGCGGAGATCCTCGAGACCGAGCTGCCCTACCAGTACGCGGTGCGCGCGCGCCGTCCCTGACCGAGACCCACGCGCGAAGAGCCCCGCGACCAGAGGCCACGGGGCTCACGTGTGGGCGACGCTGGGCCGCGATCTACTGGCCGGGGTTGGCCGTGAAGTGCAGCGTGTACTGACCGCGCCCCTCGCCGTTGTAGCTGTTCGCGCGGAACGTGTAGGTGCCGCTCTGGGCCGCGGTGTAGGTCACGCGGCTGTTGGTGCCTTCGCCGCCGTCGTCGTCCTGGACGAGCGACTCACCCTCCGGGTCGATGAGCCAGAGGTAGGTGTCGAAGTTCGCGCTCTGCATGTCGCCGGTGATGGTCCAGCCTTCGGCCACGTCGAACCGGTACTCGTCGTAGGGTGAGTCGTCCTGCTCGACTCGAGGGTCGCTGTCGGTCAGCTCGCCGGTGACGGTCTCGTCCACCGGCTCGGGCTCCGAGCACCCCGCGAGAGCGAGGGCGAACGCCGAGACGAAGAGAATGGGTACGAGCTTCTTCATGTTTCCTCCGAGTGCGCGCCGTGGGCGGACGGCGAGAGTATACAGATGAACCCGCGCGCGTCTCCCCCGTCTCTCTGGATGCACCATCCGGCGAGCGAGGGTGGCTCCGGGCGCGGCACGACGCATACTCGCGGCGTGAGCGCCAACGCCGAACGTGGGCTGCGGGTCCTGGGATTCCCCCTGCAGGTGAGTCCTTGGTTCTTCGTGCTGTTGCTCATCCTCGGCGCGCCGCGCGAGCAGCGCTGGACCACCGAGGTGCTCGTCGGGATGTTCATCTGGGTCGCGGTCGGCGTGACCGGCGTGATGTGGCACGAGCTGGGCCACGCCCTGGCCATGCGCCGCTACGGCTACTCACCTTCGATCGCGCTCCACGGCATGGGGGGCCACACCGCGTGGGGCCGAGGGCCCAGCCCCACCGCGAAGCAGCGCCTGTGGGTCAGCCTGGCGGGGCCGTTCGCCGGCTTCGCGCTCGGGGGCCTCGTCTTCGCGCTCGGGCTGCTCGTCGACCTCGAGTCGCAGCACTGGGCCGTGCAGCGGGCGTACCTCGTGCTGCTCTGGGTCAACATCGGCTGGGGCGTGATCAACCTCCTCCCGATGCTGCCCTGGGATGGTGGGCACGTGGTCGAGGCGCTCGCGGATCAGGTCACGGGCGGGAACGGCCGCAAGCCAGCGGCCGTCGTCACGTTCCTCTTCGCCGTCCCGTTGCTCGTGTGGATCGTCTACACGTTCGGCTTCAGCCTCACGACGCTGTGGACCGGCTTCCTGCTGACCACGTCGCTCCGGATCGCCGCCCGCGCGTTCCAGAAGGAGCCGCCGCCGCGGACGCTCGAGGGGACGCTCACCCGGTCCGACGGACCCCACGAGGCGCTCGCGCGCGCCCGCGCCGCGCTGACGCAGGCCGGTCCGGGCGAGAAGCTCGTCTCGCGCGTCCTCTACGGCGCGACCTCGGAGGACTGGGCGCAGCTCGGCGCGGATCTCGAGCACCACGTCCTGCCGCGGCTCGAGTCGCCGGACGATCGGGCGACGGCGCGCGAGCTGGCGGCGTGGGCCCAGCTCCTGGCGGGAGATCCCGACGACGCCGTGCGCAACGTGGAGGTCATGCGCGAGACGCACGAGCCCTCCCCCGCCCTGTCGAGCCTCGTGGCCCTCGCAGAGGAGCGGTGGGAGCGCGCGCTCGACGACGCCGAGGACCTCGACCCCCGCGAGGAGGAGGCCGAGCGCGCTCTGCTGCGCGCCTACGCGCTCGCGATGCTCGGACGCCACGAGGAGGCGGGAGACGCGATCGGACGCGACCGCGATCGCGGCGCGGTGGTCGACGCCTCCCTCTTCCGCGCGGGTCGCTTCGACGCGGCGGCGGAGCTCGGCCGCACCCTCTGGGAGCGCTTCGGGAGCCCGGAGGACGCCTACAACGCGGCCTGCTCGCACGCGCGCGCCGGACGCCCGGGCGAGTCGATGGCCTGGCTCGAGCGCGCGATCGACTCGGGCTACACGGACGCCGATCACCTCGAGCGCGACCCGGATCTCGCGAGCGTGCGCGCGCACACCGGCTTCGACGCGCTGCTCGCGCGCCTGCGCTCCTGAGGGCGATCCCACCTGATACCTGGTTCAGTCCCGATCGGGGCCGTCGTAACCCCCTACGCGGCGTCGAGCCGCAGGAGGTGATGCATGCGGCGGCTGTGGTGGGTTCTGGTGTTCGTTCTCGTGGGCTGTGGCTCGTCGATCCACGCGACCGGGCACGATCCCTTACCGGACAGCCACCGGGTCAGCGGCGAGCAGGCGATGCGGCTGGTGATCCGCGGCGCGATCCTCGTCGACGTCAGCCATCACATGGACTACGCGGGCCGGCACCTGCAGGGGGCGATCAACATCCCGATCACCGAGCTGCAGGAGCGACTCGAGGAGCTGCCCCGCGATCGGCCCATCGTCGTCTACTCTCGCGACGGCGCCGACGCCCCGCGCGCGGATCTCGTCTTGCGCGCGGCCGGCTTCGACGTGCACCTGCTGGGCACCTTCGCGCGCTGGAACGCCCGCGACGACGCCTGACTCAGAGGTCCCCTTCCCGGCACGCGACGGCGGCCCTCGACGCCCCGGCGATCAGCGGCGATGGGATCCCGAGGGAGCGGAGCTCCTCCCGCTCGTCCTTCGGGCGAGCCCCCGGGTACGTGAAGCCGGCGTCGATCGCGAGCGCCCAGGACCCGACCACCAGCCTCCGCAGCCTCGCTCGGCTGGGGCTCTCGGGCTCGATCGGCTTGCGGTGGTGACGCGCCGCGAGGCGAACGATGGTGTCGGGCAGAGACCAGGCGCGCGCGACGATGCCCCCGAAGCGCTCGTGGGAGTGAACGAGCTCGTGGCCGAGGGCCTCCGCCGACGGAGGCCGGTCCCACTCTCGCTCCGCGAGGAGGCGAAGGAGCACGAGCTCCCCGAGGTCGTGCAAGAGCGCCGCGAGGTGCGCTTCGTCCGGATCCAGTCGCGCGGCTGGAGCGAGATGGCGGGCGATCTGCGCGGTGGCCGCGGCGTTGGTCCGGAGCGCCTCGCCCAGCGACGCGAAGGGCTCCTCGCGACAGCGGAGGCTGTCGGCCACGAGGAGCTCGGTGAGGAGCGCGAGCACCTGCCGGTTGCCCAGACGCACGCAAGCGTCCTCCAGCCGATCGCTCTGGCCCGCTCTCCGGCGATACAGAGGGGAGTTCGCGGTTCGCAAGATCGCCGCCACCGCGGTCGCGTCGTGTCGCACCTCCGCCACGACGTCTCGCACCGACGGATCGTTCGAACCGCTCATCTTGGCCATGAGCGCCCTGACGCGCGGATCGAGGACGGGGAGCTTCAGCTTGCCCCGCGTCAGATCCACAGCGACCTGCGCCATCCGTCGCCCCACCCTCCCCCGCTCCCGCTGCTCCACGGACGGGGACGGGACGGACGGGCTCGAGCTCTCTCTCGAGAGACTCGACGCATCGGCTCGCGCCGCGCGGTCGTTCTTCAACGCGAGCGCGCGATCGATGGCGCTGAGCAGGTCCTCGGAGTGGAAAGGCTTGCGCACGTAGTCGCACGCGCGGTTGCGAACCGCCTCGATCACGTCGTCCATCGTGCCGGTCCCGCTCATCACGATGGTCGGCGGCCCGCTCGTCCGCGCCAGCTGCCGCAGCACGGCGTGCCCGTGCATCCCGGGGAGCTCGAGGTCGAGCAACACGAGGTCGAACGGGCTCTCGGCGAGGGCCCTCACTCCATCCTCACCCGTGGTCTCGAGCGTGCAAGCGAAGCCTCTGCGCCCGAGCCAGCGCGCGAGCGAGGGCCCGAGCTGCGTGTCGTCTTCGACGACGAGGACGTGGGGCGCGGGGGAGGGTGAGGGCATGTCACCAGCTCATCGGCGCCATCGCAGACAACTTGAGACCGATCCGCCCCACGTCAGGAGGCTGGGTCGGGCCAACGGGCGGCCGGGAACGGCTCCGCCGGACGGGCGAACAGAAAGCCCTGGAGGTGATCGACCCCGATCGAGGACAGCACGCGGTGCTCCTCCACGGTCTCGATGCCCTCGGCCACCACCAAGATGCCCAGGGAGTGTGCCAGGTCGGTGAGCGAGGCGACCGTGCGTCGCTTCACGGGCGCTTCGTGGATCCCGCGCACGAGGCTCATGTCGAGCTTCACGATCTCCGGCTCTAGCATCGCAAAGTAACTCAACGCCGAGTAGCCAGCGCCGAGGTCGTCGACCGCGATGCGGTACCCCACCTGCCGCAGACGCTCCACCCGACGCGCGAGGTCGGGCACCGTGTCCAACCCTTCCCGCTCGGTGAGCTCCAGCACGACGCGATCGGCGATGCGCGACAAGGGAGCTTCGGTGGCGAAGAGGTTCGGATCCACCAGATCCGCGACCGTGAGGTTGACGAAGACCGCTCCCTCGTGCCCCTTGGTCTGAACGTCCGCCGCCACGCGGCTGCGCACCATCCGGCCGAGCTGCTGGACCGTGCCCAGTCCGCGGGCGAGCTCCAGGAAGACCCCCGGGTGGGGGATGCTCTTCTCTGTCGTCCGAACCAGCGCCTCGTGCCCGTAGATGCGCCCCGTCCGGGCGTCGAGGATGGGCTGGTAGGCCATCCAGAGTCCCTCGATACCCGCGCGGAACCGCTCGTCGACGTGGGCCCCCGCGACGTCGAAGCTCTCCGCGGCGTCTCGCTTCAAGTTCACCAAACGGTACGTCGTCGCCGCGCGATCGATGGCCTCGTCGAGCGCGGCCATGTCGACCGGCTTGGTGAAGTACCGGAAGGCGCGCAGCGCCACGGCCTCGCTCGCCGACTCCAGATCGGGGTGTCCCGTGAGCACGATGACAGGGAGGTCCAGATCGACCTCCCGGATCGTGCGGATCAGATCCATTCCTCCCGCGCCGGGCATCGACAGGTCCGTGACCAAGACCTCGACCGGCGCCTCGGCGATCTGCTCGAGCGCCCGCGCTGCGCTGTTCGCGGTCCGGATCTCGTAGCCCTTCGTGCCGAGCGCCCGCGTGAGCGCGCGGAGCTGCGCCTCGTCGTCGTCCACGACGAGCACGCGCGGCAGAGAGCGTGAAGGGGTCGCGGGTTCCGTCGTGTTCATCGTCTTCTTCCCCTCAGGAGAGCGCCTGTTGAATGGCCGCCGCCAGGTCTTCTGGAGCAAATGGTTTGGACAGCATCACCGTGCCCGGGGGAGGCCGCAGGCTATCGCTCCCGAGGTCGGTGGGAGAGAACCCGGTCATCAAGATGACCGGCAGCTCCGGGTGCGTGACCCCGACCCGCGTGGCGAGCTCGGTGCCGGTCACGTCGGGCATCACGACGTCGCTCAGGATCACGTCCACGGGGACGTCCGAGTCGAGCGTCTCGAGCGCCTCGGACGCGCTCCCCCTCGCGATGACCTCGTAGCCTCGCTGGGAGAGCGTCCGGACGAGCGCTCGGCGGACGAGCGGGTCGTCGTCGACGAGGAGGATGGTCTCGCCGCCCGGCTGGCTGCGGAGCACGGCGGGGCGATCGTTCTGGTGGTTCGGTGCCGTGGTGACCGGCAGCACGATCGTGAAAGTCGTCCCGCGCCCCTCCTCCGAGTCGACCACGATGGCGCCGCCGTGCTGGCGCACGATCCCGTGCACCGTGGAGAGCCCGAGCCCCGTGCCGCGGCCCTCCTCCTTGGTGGTGAAGAACGGCTCGAAGATGCGGTCGCGCACGCTGCGAGGGATGCCCGTGCCGGTGTCGGAGACCACGAGCGCGGTGTGCCGGCCCGCGCGCGCTCCGGCGCGGGTGAGCCGCGTGCCCGCGACCACCTCCAGGCTCATCGAGGCGATGGTCAGCCGGCCTCCCCTCGGCATGGCGTCGCGCGCGTTGACGGCCAGGTTCATCACGACCTGCTCGAGCTGACCGACGTCCGCGAGGACGGGCTGCACGTCCCCCAGCGCGAGGTCGATCTCGATCCGGTCTCCGATGATGCGACGGATGATGGCCGAGAGATCCTTCAGGACCTCCGCCAGGCTCACGACGCGCGGCTCGCTGACCGACTGCCGGCTGAAGGTCAGGAGCCGGCGCGTGAGATCGGCGGACCGGTCGGCCGCGCCGCGGGCGAGCTCCAGGTCCTCGATGAGCTCGGGCGGCAGCGCCTCCGACTCACGCATCATCTCGAGCTGCAGGCGAATGACGGTGAGCAGGTTGTTGAAGTCGTGCGCGATCCCACCCGTGAGACGTCCGAGCGCCTCCATCTTCTGCGTCTGGAGGAGCTGGCGTTGGAGCCGGCCCGCGCGATCGCGCTCGAAGACCCGCCCGAGGGCCTCCCCCACGCTCGCCAGTCGGCTCAGCATGTCCTCGTCGCGCTCGATCTCCGCGCGGTGGAAGAGCTCCATCACCGCCACGACCCGGTCTCCGACCAGGATGGGGGTGGCCACCGTGGCGCGGAACCCAGCGTCGTCGACCTCGCGCCCGCGGAGGTAGCCTTTTTCGGCGTCGGGTCGGACCCACCAGAGCGGCTCGCGGGTGGCGGCGACGGCGCCGATGAGCCCTTGGCCGAACCCGAACCTGATTCGCAGGCAGACCTCGGCGAACTCCGGGCTCGCGTCGGGGGGGTGCACGACGCCGCTCGACACCAGGGTCTGCTCGTCCTCCGTGACCACGAGCACGTGTCCGAACTCCCAGCCGGTGTGGCGACACGCGATCTCCAGCGCGATGGGCAGGACCTCCCGGACCGTGCTCGCCGCGTTCGCCGCCGAGGCCGTCTCCTGGAGGAGCGCCGAGGCCCGCTGCTCCCGCTCCAGCGCGCGCTCGGCGTGAACCCGCGCGGTGACGTCCAGCGCGACGCCGATGACCCCGGCCCTGCGCCCTCGCCCGTCGGTCAGCGGCTGGACGTGCGCGTCGAACACCCGGTCGTTGTGGCTGAAGCGATAGGAGACGCGCTCCCCATGCAGGGCGCGGCGATGGGCCGCCATCACCGTCTCGACCTCCTCGGGGGTGACGAGCTGGTCCAGGGAGCTGCCCCGCGCGGCCCCACCCGGGTTCGATTGGGCGCCGCCGACCGCGAACTGGAAGCGGAGCTCCTCGTCGACCGTCCACAAGATCGCCGGCACCTGACTCACGAACGTCTCGAGCCGCAGCTCCCGCGCGCGGAGCTCCTCCTTCAGGCGCTCCCCCTCCCGGCGTTCGCGCGCCTTGCGGAGCTCTCGGCGCATCGCCGGGACCAGTCGAGCCCAGCTCCCCTTGATGACGAAGTCGTCGGCGCCGTCTCGCAGCAGGTCGACGGCCTTCTCCTCCCCGATGGTCCCCGAGACCACGATGATGGGGAGCCGCTCGTCCACGCCGCGCACCACGCGGATCACGTCGCCAGCGTCGAAGCCGGCCAGTCTGAAGTCCGACAGCACGATCTCGGGTCGCGACGCCTCGAGCTGTGCCTCGAGATCCCGCAGCGTCTCGACCCGCTGCAGCGACAGCTCCATGCCGTTGCGGGCCAGCGCCCGCGCGAGGAGCTTCGCGTCGTCCGCGTCGTCCTCCACGAGGAGGACGCGGACGTGTTCCGTCGGAGCGCTCACGTCTCGCACGGCCGCTTCCCGCCGGGCGGTGTGTTGAGGATCAGCCAGTACATCTCCAGGGCCTTCGCGACCTCGACCAGGCCGTCGAAGTCCACG
The DNA here is from genome assembly GCA_004213565.1 of Sandaracinaceae bacterium. Taxonomy (GTDB): domain Bacteria; phylum Myxococcota_A; class Polyangia; order Polyangiales; family Sandaracinaceae; genus JAVJQK01. The sequence goes on along the minus strand of SHBB01000010.1, from coordinate 12,716 downwards.
GGCTTGACCAGGTAGGAGTTCGCGTGGAGGTCGTAGGCGCGGTCGATGTCGCGCTCCTCGGCCGAGGAGGTGAGCATCACGGCCGGCACCCGCCGGAGCGCGTCGCGGCTCCGCATCCACTCGAGGACCTCGAGGCCGGACCGGCGCGGGAGCTTCAGGTCGAGGAGCACCAGGCAAGGCGGCGTGCCCGCCTCCTCCGCGCGGGTGAGCCACGCGACCGCCGCGTCCCCGTCCTTCGCGACCTCCACGGAGTTCGCGATCCGGTGCCGCTTGAACGCGCGCTTGATGAGGATGATGTCGTTCTCGTCATCCTCGACGAGCAGGATGGTTTGTGTCACTCCGATCTCTCCGCGGGTGGCAGGGTGAGGATGAAGCGGCTGCCTCGGCCGAGCTCCGAGACGACCCGCACCTCCCCACCCGATCGCTCCATGATCTTGCGGACGATGGCCAGCCCGACGCCCGTGCCTTCGTAGGCCTCTCGGCCGTGCAGTCGCTCGAAGACCCGGAAGATGCGCTCGGTGTGCTCTGGCGCGATGCCGATGCCGTTGTCCTCGACGCAGACCTCGACGCCCGCCTCCGTGCGTTCGGACGCGATCCGGACGCGAGGGCGCCGCTCCGCGGGCACGAACTTCACGGCGTTGGCGATCAGGTTGCTGAACACCTGCGCGAGGCTCGCGCGATGCCCCCAGACCCGACCGAGTGGGCGTTCGACCACGAGCTCCGCGTCGCGCGCCCCGAGCTGCGCCTCGAGCTGAGTGGCCGCGGCGGCCACCACGTCGTCGAGGTCCGTGTCGGCGTGCTCGATCTCCCCGCGCGCCACCCGGCTGTAGGCCAGCAGGTCCTGGATGAGCTCGTCCATGCGCGCGGCGGCGGCCACGACGCGCTCCGCGTAGTCTCTGCCGTCTTCGTCCAGCGCGTCGCCGTAGTCCTCGAGCAGCGCCTTGCTGAACCCTCCCATCGCGCGGAGCGGCGCGCGCAGATCGTGCGAGACGCTGTACGCGAACGACTCCAGCTCCGCGTTCCGCTCCTCGATGGTCCGCGTGCGCTCCTCCACGCGCGCCTCGAGCTCTTCGTTGTGCCGCTCGAGCGCCAGCCGCAGGCGCGTCTGGGAGAGCGCGATCGCCAGCTGCGACGAGACCTCGGAGGCGATAGCCCGGTCCGAGGGCGTGAAGGCGCCCGGGCGGGCGGAGGCGATCACCAGCACCCCCTCCATCGTCTCCCCCGCGCTCGCGGGCGAGATCAGCGCGGCGCGCATCCCCAGCTGGGCCAGCGCGTCGGAGAGGGGATCTCCCCGCGCGTCGAGCCGATCTTCGAGCTCGAGCGACCGCCCGGCGTGCAACCCTTCGGGCGCCGGCGACGGTGGCAGCGCGGGCGGCTCCCCGCCACCCCGGAGGCGCGTCGCCAGCTGAACGCACCGGTCGTCCACGCAGTCGAGGACCGCGACGCAGTCGGCGCGCTCGAGCAGCTCCGTGAGCCGCGAGGCGGTGGCGTCGGCGATCTCTCGCGGGTCCCGCGCGGCGAGGATGGCCTGGTCGATGTCCCAGAGGTTCTGCAGGCGTCGCGCGTGCTGTCCGAGCAGGTCCTCCCGCGCCCGTCGCTCCGTGATGTCGGTGAAGCTCACCACGGCGCCCTGGATCTCGGCGTCGTCGCCGAACACGGGGGAGGACCAGTACTCACAAGGAAAGGCGGTCCCGTCAGCGCGGAAGAGCGCCTCGTGCTCGACCCGGACCGCCTCCCCCGAGCGAAACGCGCGGTGGATCGGGCAGTCCTCGAGCGGGTAGACCGACCCGTCCACACGGTGATGGTGGATCAGCCCGTGCATCTCACGGCCGATCACCTCCTCCGGGCTCTCGAAGCCCAGCAGCGCCGCCCCGGTCTCGTTCATGAAGGTGGCGCGCCCCTCGAGGTCGACGCCATAGACGCCGTGCCCGATGCTCTCGAGGAGCGCGCGCGTCCGCCGCCGCTCCGCTTCGGCCTCGCGATACAGCTCGCCGTTGCGAATGGCGGCCGAGATGTGGAACGCCAGCTCGCGGGTCAGGCCGATGTCCTCCTCGGAGAGGCGCTCGCTCTCGGCGTCCGACAGCAAGCTGAGCGCGCCGTGGACCGTCTCGCCCCAGGCGAGCGGGACGATGAGCATGGCGCGCAGGTTCAGCTTCTGAACCAGTTCCCACTGGGAGCTGCCGACGCGGGTCTCGACGTCCTGTTCGGCGACGTGAGGGAGATACTCGGGCACGCCGGTGCGCACCACGCACCCGATCCCCGAAGGGGCGTCGAGGCGGGAGGTCAGCTGCGACGCCATGGAGCGCACGGAGGCCGTTCGCAGAGGGTCTGCGTGGGCGAACGCGACGTGCGGGACGAGATCTCCCTCCCGCCGCGACACGACACACCAGCCCCGGAACCACTCGGCGACGAACGCGACGACCTCGGTGAGGCTCTCCTCCCAGCGGAGCGACGAACCGAGGGTCGCGCTCGCCCGGGCGAGCAGGGCCTGGCGTGTGCGCTGCCGATGCAGCTCGGTGACGTCCCGGACGATCCCGGACACACCGACAACTGTCCCGTCGGTGATGAGCGGCGACACCGTGAGCGCGACGCGGACGCGGGAGCCGTCCTTGCGCAGCCGCACGGTCTCGCGCCGCAGCACCGAGCGCCCCTCCCGGACCTCGCGCAGGATCTCTCGGAGCTCTTCCATGCACTCCGGAGGCACCAACCGCGTCAGCATCTCCCCGACGATCTCGTCCGCGGTGTACCCGAACAGCCGCTCCGCCCCGCGATTCCAGCTCTTGACGCGACCCTCGAGGTCCTGGCTCACGATCGCGTCGTCGCTGGCCTCCACGATCGTCGCGAGATGGAGCTGCTGGTGCGACGGCTCCCCCATGAATACTCGAGGCCTCCCCCTGGCCGAACGGGGAGACTGCTAGCTGGCGAGTAAAATGTCAACCTTATGTGACAACACACCACACTGAGCCGGTGCGCACACCATTGCGGCTTCATGCCTCACCCCTGGCTGGGGACGGAGGTTTTTAGAGCACTCGGTGCTGCAAGCTCGGCAGCCCGCGCCGCACGCGCTCCACGACGTCGGGATCGATCGCCGCCACCACCGCGCCTTCGCCCTCCCCGCACTCCGCGAGGACCGTGCCCCACGGGTCACAGATCAGCGCGTGGCCATAGCTGTTCCGCCGGCCGTAGTGGTGCCCGGTCTGCGCCGCGGCGAGCACGTAGCACTGCGCTTCGATGGCGCGCGCGCGCAGCAGCACGTGCCAGTGATCCTTGCCCGTCGTCAGCGTGAACGCCGCCGGCACCGCGAGCGCGATGGCGCCGTCGTCGACGAGCCGCCGGTAGAGCTCCGGGAAGCGCAGGTCGTAGCAGACGCTGAGGCCGAGCTTGCCGAACGCGGCGTCGGTCACGACCGTCTGTCGCCCGGGCTCGACGGTCTCCGACTCCATCAGGCGCACCCCGTCGGGCAGGTCGACGTCGAAGAGATGAATCTTCCGGTAGACCGCGCGGACCTCGCCGCCCGCGTCGAGGTGGACGCACGCGTTGCGCACCTTCTTCGGGTCCTCGCCCTTCTCCCAGAAGCCGCCGAGCACGAGCTCCACCCCGCGCACCTTCGCGAGCTTCTGCATGCGTTCGAGGATCGGCCCTCCGCCTGGCAGTGACTCCGCGATCTCGAGCTTGCCGTCTTCCGGCCCGAGGTAGGCGAAGCACTCCGGGACGAGCACGAGCTTCGCGCCGTCCTCCGCCGCCATGCTCACCGTGCGCTCCGTGGCCGCGAGGTTGGCCTCCACGTCGCCCGTGGAGGTGATCTGCACGACCCCGACCTTCGTCCGTCCGCCCATGCCGGGACGGTAGCGCGGTTGCCCAGAGGGGGCGACGAGCGGGCGCGAGCCCCGCCCCTGTCAGAAGCTGAACCTGCGGATGCTGACGTTCATCAGCAGCCCTATCCCCATGAACGACGTGAGCACGCTCGAGCCGCCGTAGCTGAACAGCGGCAGCGTCACGCCCACGACCGGGGCCAGGCCGCTGACCATCGCGAGGTTGATCACCGTGTGCCAGAAGAAGAACGCGCTCACGCCGACCGCGACGACCGCGCCGAAGCGGTCCTTCGCCTGCGAGGCGACCTTCAGTCCCCACAGGATCAGGAAGATGTAGAGGAAGAAGAGGAGCGCCACACCGAGGAAGCCTTGCTCCTCGGCCCAGACCGGGAACGGGAAGTCGGTGTGCTGGTCGGGCAGGAACCGGTGCTGGTTCTGGGTGCCCTGCATGAAGCCCTTGCCCCAGAAACCGCCGCTCCCGATGGCGACGATGGACTGGTGCGCGTGCCAGCCCGAGTCGAGGATGTCGGCCTCGCGGTCCATGAAGCTCGTGAGGCGCTCCTGCTGATAGGGCTTGAGCAGGTAGGTCCAGGTGAGCGGCGCGCTGAGCACGAAGGCCGCCGCGAGCGTGAAGACCGAGCGCAGCTTCAGGTTCGTCAGCAGCATGATCGAGCCGAAGATGAACGCGAGCATCAGCGCCGTGCCGAGGTCCGGCTGGAGCAGGATCAGGGTCATCGGCACCGCGAGGATGAGCCCCGGGATCACCAGGTCCTTGAGCGTCCGGCCCTCGGTCTTCGGATCGTTGTGCAGGTACTTCGCGAGCGCGACGATCAGCACCACCTTCATCAGCTCGCTCGGCTGGAGCGAGAAGCTCCCGATCCGGATCCAGCGCTGCGATCCACGGATCTCGGGCGCGAGCAGGAACACCAGCAGCAAGAGCACGATCCCCGCCCCGTACGCCGCGTACCCGAAGCGCTCGAAGTGGCGGTAGTCGATCGCGACGATCAGCACCGCGACGCCGGCGCCGAGGGTGAGCCAGTAGATCTGCTGGATGTAGAGCTCGCTCAGCGCGCTCGTGGCCGCGCTCGTCGCGCTGTAGAGGTTGGTGACCCCGATGACGCAGACCGCCGCGACGGTCACGAAGAGCGGCCAGTCGAAGTTGTCCCTCAGCCCCTTGCCGATGGTCTCCATGGCTAGCGTCCCCTCGCGAGTCGCGTGCCCGTAGGCGCCGCGTTCGAGGCGGTCGCGCCCTCGCTGCCCAGGTACTCCTGGAGGATGTTGATCGCGATCGGCGCCGCCTGCCGGCCGCCCGCGCCGCCGTGCTCGACCAGCACGATGATCGCGTACTGCGGATCCTCGGCCGGGGCGAAGCCCGCGAACCACGCGTGCGCGCGGTTGTAGTACCAGGCGCGGTCCGGGTCGTCGTCGGGGCGAGCGCGCCGGCTGACCTGCGCCGTGCCCGTCTTGCCCGCCACCGGCACGCCGCCGTCCACGCGCGCGTCGTAGGCGGTCCCGGTCGGGTCGTTGACCGCGCCGTAGAGCCCGTCGATCACCATCGCGAGGATCTCCTGGTCGACGTGCACGCGGCGCCGAACGCGCGGCTCGAAGGACTCGACCACCGTGCCGTCGGGGCTCGTCACCCGCTCGACCAGCTGGGGCACGTAGAGCGTCCCGCCGTTCGCGATCGCGCCGTAGCTCATCGCGAGCTGCACGAGCGTGGTGCGCGTGTCGCCCTGGCCGATCGCGGTGTTCAGCGTGTAGCCGAGCCGAAAGCGACGCCCGACCCGCTCGTACCAGGAGCGCGTGGGGATGAAGCCCGAGGCCTCCGTGTTGATGCCGACCCCGGTGCGCCGCCCGAGGCCGAAGTCCCCCGCGACGCGCGCGAGCCGGTCGAGGCCGACCTGCTCGGCCAGACGATAGAAATAGACGTTGCACGACTCGACCAGCGACTCGCGCAGGTTCACCTCGCCGTGACCGTTGCGGTTGTTGCAGTGGAAGACCGTCGTGCCGAGCGTGTAGGACCCGAGGCACTCCACGCGCTCGTCGGGGTTCATCACGCCCTCCTGCATCGCCGCGATGGCGCTGAAGGGCTTGAAGGTCGAGCCGGGGAAGTACGACTCGTAGATGGTCTTGTCGATGAGGGGGCGGAAGGGGTTGTCACGCAGCTCGCCGTACTCGTCGAAGCTGAGCCCGCGCGTGAACGCGCCGAGGTCGTAGCTCGGCTTGGAGTAGAGCGCGCGGACCGCGCCGGTGCGCACGTCGACCACCACCGCGGCGCCCGAGGGGTGCCCGCCGAACGCGCGGTCGATGATGCGCATCAGCTCCATGTCGAGGGTCAGCGTCAGGTCGCGCCCCGGCACCGGCTCGCGCCGCGTCGGGCCGTCGTCGCCCGGGACCAGCCCGTCGACCTCGCGCCCGCGCACGTCCACGAACGCGCGCCGATACCCGCGGCGGCCGCGGAGGTAGCTCTCCCACGCGCGCTCCACCCCGACGCGTCCGATGCGGTCGCCCAGCCGGTAGCCGGCGGGCTGCAGCCGGTCGAGCTCGTCCCCGTTCATCTCGTTGAGGTAGCCGATCGCGTGCGCGGCCAGGTTGCCGAACGGATAGGTGCGCACCGGCTCCGCGATCATCGTGATGCACGGCAGCCGCGTGGGGTTGTCCGGGTTGCCGGTGCGCGCGCAGAGATCGTTCTGGTGGGTCTCGAGCGCCGCGAGCTGGTCGCGCGAGACGTCGGTGAAGACCCGGATCTGGTGCGAGCGGCGCCGCGCGGGCACGCGCTCGAGGCGCGCCGCGAGGCTCGCGCGCTCCTCCGTCTCGAGCCCCATCAGCTCCGTGATGCGATCGAGATCGGTCTCCGCCAGATACTGCGGCGTGAGGTAGACGTTGTAGGCGGCGCGGTTGGTCGCCACGACCCGCCCGGTGCTGTCCCGGATCACCCCGCGCGTCGCGGGCAGCGTCACGGTGCGGGTGATGTTCTCGCGCGCGACCGCCGCCCAGCGCTGGTACTCCACGAGCTGCAGCTGGACGATGCGGCCGAGCAGGGCGAGGAACGCCAGCACGACCACGAGCGCCATCCACTTGTAGCGCTTCTTGAACTCGCCGACCTCGCGACGGACGCTCAGCAGGTTCATGTCGCGGCCGCCTCCTCGCGGCGACGCGTGACCAGCGCGTCGAGCCGCCGCACGGTCAGGAACACGAGCGGCGAGAGCAACGCGGTGATGGCGGCCCCGGCCGTGAGCGCGATGACGGTGTCGCTCACGGTGCCGGTCGGGAACGGCGCCGGCGGCTCGAAGATGGCGCGCAGCGCGAGGATGGACCCGCCCGCGAGCACACCGAAGACGAACGTCAGCGCGATCTGGAACAGCGGGCCGCGCATGAAGAGGTTCAACCCCGCGCCGCGGGCGACGAGGAAGGTCGCGACCATGACGAACGTCTGCAGGCCCATCGGGCTGCCGCAGAACGAGTCCAGCAGGTACCCGAGCACGAACGCGAGCGAGACCCCGCGGACGATGTGCACGTCGTGCGCGACGCCGAGGTAGATGACGATCGGAAGCAACAGGTTCGGGGCCCACTCATCGAGCGGGACCATGACGCCGATCGCGGCCTGCTGCACCAGGAGCAGGAACCCGAGCAGCACGAAGGCCAGGTTCCGCATCAGAGGTCCTCGCCGGACGGCGCGTCCACGTCTCCACCGGTCCGCTCGACCAGGCTGCGCTCGCGCGAGCCCTCCGTGAGGATGAGCACCTCGTCGAGGCTCGAGAAATTCACGGCCGGCGTGACCTCCGCCTCCTGGTAGAGGCCGAACTCGCGCCGCACGATGCGGGTCACGCGGCCGACCAGGATGGACGCCGGGAAGCGCTGGCCGAGGCCGCTGGTGTGCACGAGATCGCCGACCCGGATGTCGTCCTCGCGGCGCAAGTACTGGATCTGCGCCAGGTATCGGTCGTCCTCACCCGTGCCGCGGAGCATGCCGCGCGCGCCCGTGCGCTGGACCACGACGTCGATGGCGCTCGTCCGGTCGACCGTGAGCAGCACGTCGCTGTAGCGGCCCCAGGAGCGGCGGACCTGGCCGACGAGCCCCTCGGAGGTGATGACGGGCATGCCCGCGCGCACCCGATCGCGCTCGCCGCGGTCGAGCCGGATGCGCGTCACACGGAAGAAGCGGGACACGTCGCGGCCGATGACCTGCGCCCCGATCAGCTCGCCGCCGATGCGCTCGCGGAGCTGGAGCAGCGAGCGGAGGCGGCGGTTCTCGAGCGCCTCGTAGCGGAGGCGGCGGTTCTCCTCGGTCAGCCGCGCGTCTTCGGCCCGCAGCCGGTCGTTCTCCTCTTTGACGTCGACCAGGTAGACGTAGTCCTGCCACACGCCGGAGAACCAGCGCGCGGTCGACGTCGCGACCATCTGGATCGGCGCGCTGATCGTCAGCACGGTCCGGTCGAGCGCGTTGGTGTGCTCGGGGTCCTTCAGGTTGGCGTTCAGGAAGAAGAACGGAATCGCCAACAGGGCGACGCAGATGGCGGCGTCGCGAAATCGCTTGAATGAGCCCATGAAGACCTGTGTCGGGCACCGGACCGACGGTGGGCCGAGGCGCATTCCCGCGGTCGAAAGAGTCCATCGGGGTAGATCACTGGAGCCCCTGCGGCAACCCGGGGCGTGATGGATGTATCCCCGGTGCCACACTCGCTGACCGGGCGTCTCCGGTCCGTGCTCACGCCGCGTGGGACGTCGTTCGTGGACTTGTGAGGCCCACATCACGCGGACACTCTATGTGTGAGGGACGTCACGAGCAGCACGTCCCGAGGGGGATCGATGGAACGACACGTAGACGAAGTGCTGCGCGTCAAGGGACGTGAGGTGGCGAGTATCTCGCCCGAAGCGACCGTCTTGGCGGCGGTCCGCAGCATGAACGAGAAGCGAATCGGATCGTTGCTCGTGATGAGGAACGACCAGGCCGTGGGCATCCTCACCGAGCGAGATGTGCTCGTTCGGCTCGTGGTTCGCCGGATCGATCCGGCGACGGTGCGGGTCGGGGAGCTGATGTCGACGTCGCTGACGACGATTCATCCGCAGATGACGATCAAATCGGCGCTGCGGATGATGACCGAGCAGCGGAAACGGCATCTCCCGGTGGTGGACGGCGGCAGGCTGGTCGGCCTGGTCTCGATCGGCGATCTGACCAAAGCGCTCGGAGAAGATCTCGAGCGCGAAGTGCAGGACTTGACGCACTACATTCACGGCCCCCTGGCCGTGTGAACAGAGCGCCTGCCTGAGGCCACCACGATCTTGGGGTGGCCCGGGAGGAGTGCACAACGCATACTCGCGCGGTGCAGCATGCGCTGGCAGACGAGAGCGGTCGGCTCGTCATCGAGCTCCACCGAGCCCTCTCCGAGATCGACACCGCCCGCTGGCACGCCGGCGCGGCGGACGCGGCGCGCCTGAAGCTGCGCGCCATCGAGGTGAAGGTCGCGCACCTGACCTCGCTGACATGGCCGGAGAAGACCGCGGCGCTGCGGGCGAAGCTCGCCGACGCCGGCGCCGCCCTGGCCGAGCGCCTCCCGGGCGAGGACATCACCGCCGCGAACGCGCGGGCGCGCTGGATCGCGTTCCGCAAGTCCATGACGCCGAGCTACGAGGCGCTGCAGACCACCCTGCGCCAGCTCGAGATCCACGTCCCGAGCCTCCGACCCACGAACCACCGCCGCAGCTTCTTCCACGTGCTCAGCGCCGTCAGCTGCATCGGCATCCTCTGGGCGGTGCCGGAGCCGGCGTGGGCCATCGCGATCGCCATCCCGTTCCTGATCTGGGCCTGGACCATGGAGATCGGCCGCCGCTGCAGCGAGCGGTGGAACGAGATCATCATGAAGTGGTTCGCGCCGGTCGCGCACCCGCACGAGTACCGACGCGTGAACTCCGCGACCTGGTACCTCACGGCGATCTTCGCGCTCTCGCTGACCCAGGCGCCGCTGCCCTGCGCGGTGGGGCTCGCGGTCCTCGGCGTGGGCGACCCCGTGGCGGGCTTCATCGGCCGACGCTGGGGCCGGCTTCGCCTCCTGCACGGCCGCACCCTCGAGGGCACGCTGGCGTTCTTCGGCTCCGCCACCCTGGCGGGCGTGGTCACGGCCTACGCGTTCCTGCCCACGATCGGCCTCGGCGCTGCCGTGGCGGTCGCGACCGCGGGCGCGTTGGTCGGCGCCCTCGCGGAGCTCTTCAGCCTCCGCGTGGACGACAACCTCAGCATCCCGCTCAGCGCGTCGGGCGCGGCCGCGCTGGCCGCCTGGGCCGTCGGCGTCCTCTGAGAGACCGTTCGCTCAGCGACAGACGAGGAGCGTGAACTCCACGCGCCGGTTCGACTGCTCGCTCAGCGTCTGATGCTGACCACAAGACTCGTTGGCGCGCGGCTGGGTCGAGCCGTGGCCCATGGTCTCGAGCATCTCGCGCGGCACGCCCATCATCACGAGCTCGTTCATCACCGCCACCGCGCGGTTCTGCGAGAGCATCATGTTGTTGAGCTCGTTGCCGCAGGTGTCCGTGTGACCCTCGACCCGCACGCGACGGATGTCGGTGCGCGCCTGCGCGGTGCGCACCATCTCCCGGAGGATCTCGCGGTTCTGCGAGTCGATCTCCGTTCCGCTGGTCGGGAAGGTGATCAGCATCGGCATGTGGACCCACTGCTCGGCGCAGGGCGGCGCCTGCTGGACCACCGGCTGGGGCGGCGGCGCCTGCTGTGGGGGCGGCGACTCCGAGCCTCCGCACGCCATCGCGAACAGCCCCGTCAGCGCCAGCGCGCACCCGATCCATCGCTTCGTCATCGCGTCGTCGTCCTCCCCCCGGCCGAACGGGCCGAGCCACCCGAGGGTCCTAGAGCGCGAGCCAGGTTTCCAGTCTTTTCCTCAACCGTCGGATCCCTCCACCACCGTGGCCGGGTCCGCGTCGTCCTCGCTCGCGCTCTCGGCGGGGACCCTGGAGCGCGCGATGGCGCCCTCGACGACGGTGGCGTCGTGCTCCCCCGAGCGAGAGGGCGAGCTGGTGGACCGATCGTAGGTCGTCTCGGTGGAGCTCGCGCCCGGGCGCCGACGACGCGCGTCCACGGGTCGAACCTCCGCCTCTCGGTCCATCTCGAGGAGGCGCTCGACGACGGCGATCAGGCCCGGGTTCCGCGTGGGTCGCAGCCAGTCGTTCGCCTTGACGCGGTGGAGCTCGAAGAGGAGGCGGTCTCCCGCCGCGAACGCGATGCGGGCGCGCGCCTCGTGCAGCTCCCCCGCCTGCACGACCGCCGCCTTCTGCTCGGCGAGCTCGATCGCGCGCTCGAGCCGCTCGATCGCCGCGTCGGTCCGGCCGAGCGCGTCGTCGGCGAGCGCGAGCACGCGCTGGCAACGGAGCCAGGGCAGCAGCACCCGATGCTCGAGGTCCCGACCGCACTCCAGCCCCATCCGGGCGTACTTCGCCGCGAGCTCGTACCCATACGCCTCGAGCGCGGTCTGCGCGGCGCCCGAGGCCGCGTACTGCCGGAAGAGGAGATCGCCTTCGTCGAGCGTCTTCAGCAGCGGCTCGAGCAACGCCAACGACGCCGCGTAGTCGCCACGCTCCCGCGCGATCTCCGCCTTGGTCATCGTGACGCGCACCTCGAGCTCCATGCCCTCGGCGACCCGCGTCTCGAGCGCGTCGAGGCTGCGCTTGAGCCCCTCCACGTCGTGACAGAACGCGTAGGCCGGGTGCGCGAAGAGGAGCCGCTGCAGGTCGGTCGACCACGAGCCGAGCGCGAGGCTCGTCGCCTCGGTCTCCTCCTCGAGCGCGCGCGCGAGCGCCTCCTCGCCGCGATAGCGATGGCGGACGATGCGGGCCGTCTGCGCGGCGTGCGCGTAGAAGGCGAGCCCGCTCTCCTCCATCGCGGCGAGGTCGTCGAAGAGGCGCGCGTCGAACTGGTTCACGTCGACCAGCACGCGCATCGAGCGGCAGCCCGCGTCGGCGAGGCGACGCTCGTCGAGGCTGAGCGGGTTTCCCCACCTGCGGGTCGCGAGCACGCGGGCCTCGCTCAGTCGGGCCGCGGCCGAGGCCAGGCGACCGTGGAGGATGTCCCGCATCGCGTTGACGCTGAGGTACGCGGCGAAGGGAGGGTGACCGCGGAACGCCTGGAACGGATCGGCGCGGGCCACGAGCGCGTCCACGTCCGCCTTCCGGTTGGCGGAGTATGCGAGGGCGGTGGCGTAGGAGAGCCCCACCGCGAAGAGGCTCAGCGCGCGCAGCGGCGTCGGCCCCCGCGCCTCCCCGAAGCGGAAGAGCCACCGCGCCCAGGCCCAGCTCAGCGCGAGCACGAACGCCAGGCGCCACCCCACCGCGCCAGCGAAGCGCTCCGCGTGACGAAGGCCTCCGAGATCGGCGTAGAGATCGAGCGCGGGCGCCGCGTGGCGCTCACCCACCTCGCGTTTCGAGACCCACCCCGCGCTGAGCAGCATGTGCGAGAGGTCGGCGAGGACCGCGTCGGGCGCGCCGTGCCGACGCCGCACCTCGAGCGCCGCCTCGAGCGGGGAGAGACAGTCCGCCAGCGCCTGCGCCTCGAAGAGCCGGCGCCCCGCGCGCTCGAGCATCTGCGCCCCGAGCTGCTCGTCACCGCCCCGCAGCGCGTGCCAGCCCGCGCGCGCCTCCCGGAGCGGATCGCCGTCGGCGCCCGCGGCCAGCATCACGTCGGCCACGTGTCGGTGGAGCCCTCGCTTGCGCTCCGCCGGCAGCCCGGCGAGGAGCGCCTCGCGCATCGAGTCGTGGCGGAAGCGCAGCGTCTCCCCCGAGTCCATCAAGAAGCCTTGTTGCTGCAGCTCGCCGAGCGCGCCGAAGTGCGCGTCCCCGCCCCGCCCGACGGCCTCGGCGAGCGAGAGCGCCGCGGCCAGCTCGAGCTCGCCGCCGTGGAGC
>SHBB01000001.1 GCA_004213565.1 Sandaracinaceae bacterium | reverse complement strand
CCCGGAGGGCTCGTCTGAGGAGGCACTCGCCGCGCTGCGGGCGCGCCTCGAAGAGGCGACCGTCGAGCTCGCGCGGCTCGCAGGCTCGCGCGGCAACCTCGCCCCGGACAACGCTTTCACGATCCTGCGCCCGAGCGCGTGGCGTGACGCCGGACCGGACATCGACGCGAGCTTCGACGCGATGCCACGCGCCGAGCGCGAACGCCCGGAGACCGAGGACCAGGCGGCGCTCTTTCGGGTGATCCGAGAGTCGGTGCTGGGCGGCAACGAAGCGATCTGGACCCCCTACGGGCTCCGCAAGCTGGTCTACGCCGACTACACGGCCTCGGGCCGCTCGCTGCGGTTCATCGAGGACTTCCTGCGCGACGAGGTGATGCCGCGCTACGCCAACACCCACACGGAGGCCTCGTCGACCGGGCTGCAGACGACCCGCTTCCGGGAGGAGGCGCGGCGCATCATCGAGCGGTCCGTGGGAGCGACCGACGAGGACGCGGTCATCTTCGTCGGCTCCGGCGCCACGGGCGCCATTCACCGCATCGTGGACCTCCTGCAGCTCGGCGAGCGCGGGGCGGCTCCCTTGCCCGAGGCCGAGCGTCCCGTGGTGCTCATCGGCCCCTACGAGCATCACAGCAACATCCTCCCGTGGCGTCACAGCGTCGCCGATCTGGTCATCGTTCCGCTCGACGAGCATGGGCAGATCCACCTCGGGTACCTCGAGCAGATGCTCGAGCAGCACGCGGACAGGCCGCTGAAGATCGGCAGCTTCTCCGCCGCCTCCAACGTCACGGGGATCGCGACCGACACGATCGCCGTCGCGGAGCTGCTGCACCGTCACGGCGCGCTGTCCTTCTGGGACTACGCAGGCGCCGCCCCCTACGTCGAGCTCGACATGAACCCGAGGGGCGAGGGGATCGACGCCGCGCTCGCCTACAAGGACGCCGTCTTCATCTCGCCGCACAAGTTCATCGGCGGGCCCGGCACCCCCGGGGTGCTCGTCGCGAAGCGGCGGGTCATCGAGCGGGCCACCCCAGTGCAGCCAGGCGGGGGCACGGTCGACTTCGTGACCTCGCGCGAGCGTGAGATCCAGGCGCTCTACAGCGACCGCATCGAGCACCGCGAGGAGGCCGGTACGCCCGCGATCCTGGAGTCGATTCGCTGTGGGCTGGTCTTTCAGCTCAAGGACCAGGTCGGCGCCGACACCATCCACGCGATGGAGCGCGCCTACGTCCGCGCGGCCATCGACTCCTGGTCTGCGAACCCGGCTCTCGAGGTCCTCGGCAACCCGGAGGCGGACCGACTCTCCATCACGTCTTTCATGGTGCGCTACGGGCCGCAGTTCGTGCACTACGGCTTCGTCGTCGCCCTCCTCAACGACCTCTTCGGCATCCAGGCGCGGGGGGGCTGCTCCTGCGCGGGGCCCTACGGCGCGACGCTCCTGAGGCTCGATGAAGGGCGCGGTCGTGTCTTCGCCGAGTGCATCAGCAGCGGTTGGGCGTCCCTCAAGCCGGGCTGGGCGCGGGTGAACTTCAACTACTTCATCTCCGACCGCGAGTTCCGCTACATCGTCGACGCGGCCCACCTCGTCGCGCTTCACGGATGGGCGCTCATGCCCGCCTATGAGCTCGACCCTCACACCGGGATGTGGACGCATCGAGCCGCTCCTGCGCCGACGCCACAGCGGCTCGAGGCCCTCCGCTTCGACGGTAAGCGAATGCGCTGGAAGAGCGAGCGCCACACGCTGCTCGACAGCGCGCTCGAGCACCATCTCGAGGAGGGGCGCGCGATCCTCGAGGCGGCCGTGCGTTCGGTGCCCAGCCCGCTGTCCGACCCTGGCTACCCCGAGAGCTTCGAGCAGAACCGCTGGTTCCCCTTGCCGCACGAGGTCGCGCGATGGCTGCGGAGGCGGAACGGCGAGCTGGAGGCGGAGACGCCCTCCGCGGCCGAGGTGTTCACGGCTCCCTTGGAGGTAGCGCGCTCGGCGCGCTGAGAGGAGGCGAGGCATGTGTCGTGTGCTGGTCTACGGCGGCCACCGGCTGCCCATCGAGAACTTGCTCTACAAACCGAGCAGCTCGCTCGTGCACCAGGTCACCGACCCACAGCAACTAGGCGTGCTCAACCTCGGCGGCTTCGGGCTCGAGGCGTGGGATCCGCTGTCCACCGACCCGGGGCGGCCCTGGCGCTACCGGAGCACGACGCTCCCGACGTACGACGAGAATCTCCGCCACCTCGCGGCGAAGCTCGAAGCGACGACGGTGCTCGCTCACGTGCGCGGCATCCCGTACGACGTGCGCGACGGGGACTTCGGGCCGCAGAACCTCCACCCGTTCCGCTATCCCGGCTACCGCTGGTCCATGGCGCACAACGGCTTCCTGCGCGGCTTCAGTGACTACCGTCAAGACCTGATGACGGTCCTGCGCCCGGAGGTCGCGGCGGAGGTCCGGGGCACGACGGACAGCGAGGCCATCTACGCGCTCGTGATGTCGCAGCTCGAGGACCCGACACGCGCCGAGGATCTCGACGAGCTCGTCGAGGCGCTGGTCAAGGGGCTCCGCCTCCTGCGGCGGCTGCGAGTGGCGCACGGACAGGACATCTCGAGCTCGGTGAACCTCTTCTTCACCAACGGCCGCGACACCGTGGCGACTCGCTTCGCGTTCGACTTCGGTCGCTACCCGCTCGAAGTGGCAGGCGAGATCGCTCCGACCACGATCCGCTATCTGAGCCTCTGGTACACCCTCGGCGAACGCTTCGAGGAGGTCGACGGGTCGTGGTGCATGACGGGCGACCCCGACTCGACGACCTCCTCGATCATCGCCTCCGAGCCGCTCACCCTCGACCGGACGGGCTGGACCGAGGTGCCCGAATACACGGTCCTCACCGTTCGTGCCGCAGTCGACAGGCACGACGTGAACACCCTCCCGCTCGACGCCTGAGAGGTCCCATGGCCCGCCCAGTCATCCTCTGCGTCGACGACGAACGCACGGTGCTCACCTCGCTGAAAGAGGAGATCCTTCGTCGCTTCGGGCGCGACGTGATCATCGAGCTCGCGGAGTCTGGTGAAGACGCGCTCGAGGTCGTCACGGAGCTGGTCGACAACGGCGACGACCTCGCGGTCGTGGTGTCGGACCACATCATGCCCGGCATGAAGGGGGACGATCTGCTCACACGCGTTCACGGCCAGCTCCCCGAGGTACGCACCATCATGCTGACCGGGCAGGCCTCGCCCGAGGCCGTCGGCCGCGCGGTCAACGCGGCGGGGCTCTACCGGTACCTGCAGAAGCCGTGGGACGCGGACGACCTCGAGCTGACGCTGAAGAGCGCGCTCGCCAGCCTCGCCGGGGACCGCGCGCGCGAAGAGCAGGAGGCCATGCTCCGCGAGATGGCGGAGGTCTCTCTCGCCCTGACCGCCAACCTGGCGGCCGGGGATCGCTACGCCCGCCTCGTCGAGAGCGCGCGGCGCGTCCTCCGGGCCGATCGGGCCGTGGTGTTCCGCGTCGACGGCGAGCACCTTCGACCACTCGCCGCCAGCCACCCGGGACCGGAGAGCTGCTCGTTCGCGGACTGCCCCGAGCTCGCTGGTGACCTCGGGGCCAAGCAGCCGGTCCGTCGCACCGGCAGCAAGGCGACCGCGCTCAGCGTCGCCGCGATCGGCTGGCCAGGGCGAGACCGCAGCCTCGTCTCGACGCCGCTGCGCGTCGGCGAAGAGGTCGTCGGGCTCTTGATGGTCGGCTCCGATCGCCCGGACGCCCAGCGCAGCCTCTCCGACGAGCGCGTGCTCACGTTCTCGGCGCTGGCCGCGGCGTCGATCCGAACGACCGAGCTCGTCGACGCCCTCGAGGAGTCGAGCGAGCAACGCCGCCGCGTCGCCGTCGAGCTCCAGCGCCAAGCGAGCGAGCGCGGGTCCGGGGCGCTCCTGGGCAACAGCGCCCAAATTCGCGATCTGCGCCGCGACATCGCCCTCCACGCGCAGTCGGCAGGGCATGCGATGGTCATCGGTCCGCCCGGAGCAGGTTGCGAGACCGTGGCGCGCGCGCTGCACGAACAGCGCGAAGGCACCGGAGGACCCTTCATCGTCGTCGAGGCCATGCTCGTTCGGAGCGCAGACGACCTCTTCGGTGCGGACCCGCAGGCCGTGAGTGATCAAAAGGTCCGGCGCGCGGGGACCTTGACGCTCGCACGCGGCGGGACGCTGTACCTGACCGGCGTCGACAACCTGAACCCAAGGCTACAGGCCGAGCTCGCCGCGAGGCTCGAGGCTGGCGCGGACGCCCAGGTGATCGGCTCCATCCGGCGAGACCCAGGCACGGGGATGGACGAGGCGCTCCTTCGAGTCCTCGGGACCCGGCGACTCTACGTGCCTGCGCTGCGAGACCGCCTCGATGATCTGCCAGAGCTGTCCGCGCACTTCCTGGCGATGCACAGCCGGCGCACGGGGCGCGGCGTGGAGCGCCTCTCCGAGGACTCGGTCGCCCGCATGGCCGGCTACGCCTGGCCAGGAAACGTGCGTGAGCTGAGCCACGTCATCGAGCGAGCGGTCGTGACCGCGAGCGGCCCGGTCGCGGAGGTGCCCAAGAGCCTGCACGAGGGGTTCTCGATCGGAAGCTACCAGCTCACCGAGAAACTGGGCGCCGGTGGGATGGGAGAGGTCTGGCGGGCGCACCACATGCATCTATCGCGGCCCGCCGCGGTCAAACTGATCCGCGACGACCGCATGTTCGGCGGTGGCCTGACCGAGCGCTTCCGGCGTGAGGCAGCGGCCACCGCCGATCTGCGCTCGCCACACACCGTCGAGCTCTACGACTTCGGGGTCACGCCGGAGGGCGAGCTCTATCTCGTGATGGAGCTCCTCGACGGCATGGACCTGCAAACGCTCGTGGAGCGGTACGGTCCGCTGCCACCCGAACGCGCCGTCTACCTCGTACGTCAAGCCTGCCTGTCGCTGGGCGAGGCGCACGCGGCAGGACTGGTCCATCGGGACGTCAAACCGGCAAACCTCTTCGTGTGCCAGCTCGGCCTCGAGCACGACTTCCTGAAGCTGCTCGACTTCGGCATGGTCAGCGCACAAGAAGGCGACCTCGCGCTCACCCAAGACGGGCAAATCGCTGGAACGCCTGCCTTCATGGCGCCCGAGGCAGGACTGAGTCAGGAGATCGATGGGCGCGCCGACCTCTATTCGCTCGGCTGCGTGTTGCACTGGCTTCTCACGGGACGTTTCGTCTTCGAGACCTCGAACGTGATGCAGCAGCTGATGGCGCACGTGAGCGAGCCACCGCCGCCGCCGTCCAGCGTCTCCGGACACGAGGTCCCGCCCGCGCTCGATGAGATCGTGAAGCGGTGCCTCTCCAAGGAGCCCTCCAACCGCTACGCCGACGCGCTCGAGCTCTACGATGCCCTCGGCGCCGTGGAGCTGGAGCGAAGCTGGGAACGCGCGCTCGCGCAGCAGTGGTGGTCGTCGATGCGCGTCGGATCCCTGAAGCCGGCGGCTCCCAGGCGGGCCCCCCAGCACACGATGCCCGTGACCGCGCCGGACAGGCGAGGGAAGCGCTGATGGCGGGTTCGACCGAGACCGGCACGTTCGCGCCGCGAACCGGCGCGCCCGGCCTGCTCTCGCGCTATGGCGCGCTGGCCGACAAGCCGGGGGACGGCGACGAGGAGCGCCTCAAGCACCGATTCCTCGTCTTCGTCGGGTCCGTGATGAGCGGCGGCGGCGTCTTGTGGGGCACCCTCTGCCTCGCCAACGGGATCGTCTGGCAGGCCTTCATCCCCCTCGGCTACACGGCGGTCACGACCGTCAACTTCACCGCTCTGTGGCGATGGAAGAACTTCGGGGTCGCCCGGACCATCCAGACGGTCATCAGCTTGCTGTTGCCATTCCTGCTGCAGTGGGGTCTCGGCGGCTTCGCTCCGAGCGGGGCCGTGATGATCTGGGCGATGCTGTCACTGGTCGCCTCGCTGTCGTTCGAGGCCCCCTCGTCGAGCGGCCGCTGGCTCGTCACGTACCTCCTGCTGACCGTCTTCTCGGGGCTCATCGATCACCGGCTCACGGTCGTCGACGTGCTCGCGAGCGGCGAGCTCGACACCGTCTTCTTCACGATCAACCTCTCGGTCGTCACGGCGAGCGTGTTCGGCCTCACGCTCTACTTCGTGCAGATGCGCCGGCGTGCCCTCGTGTTGCTGGAGCAACGCAACGCCGAGATCCGCGCCTCGCAGCAGGCGCTCATCGAGTCCGAGAAGCTCGCCGCGCTCGGTCAGGTCGTCGCGGGCGTCGCCCACGAGCTGAACACGCCGCTGGGCACGATCCGGGCCGCGATCGGCAACGTGGGCGGCGCGGTCAGAGAGATCCTCCAAGGCCTGCCGCGCACCATCGCAGAGGCTACCCCGGAGGAGCTCGAGGGTCTCGAGCGGCTCCTCGCCACCGCGTCACCGGGTCCGCGCACCTCGCGCGAGGAGCGTCAGAACCGGCGCAGGCTCCGGAGAGCACTCGACGAAGAGAGGATCGAGGGTGCCGACGACATCGCAGACACGCTGATCGACATCGGTCTCGAAGCAGACATCGCGCCTCACCTGCCGCTGCTCGAGTCGCCGCGTCGAGACGTGCTCCTGCGCGCCGCGTACAACCTCGTCTCGCTCCGTCGCAACGCCTCCAACATCGACGTGGCGGGGGAGCGGGCGTCCAAGATCGTGTTCGCCCTCAAGAGCTACGCCCACCCAGGCGTCGCGGGTGAGTGGAGCGAAGGATCGCTCGCGAGCTACGTCGACACCGTGCTCACGCTCTACCACAACCAGATCAAGCACGGCGTCGAGCTCACGCGGAGCTACGAAGACGAGTTCCAGATCGAGGCGCGGCACGACGAGCTCAATCAGGTCTGGACCAACCTCGTACACAACGCGCTCCAGGCGATGGACGGCAGAGGCGCCCTGGAGGTGGCGATCGAGGGAGACGAAGACGAGGTGCGCGTGCACGTGATCGACAGCGGCCCGGGCATACCGGACGACGTGTTGCCTCGAATCTTCGATCCGTTCTTCACGACCAAGGACCGCGGAGAGGGCAGCGGGCTCGGCCTGTCGATCTGTCGAGAGATCGTCGAGCGGCATGGCGGACGGCTGGACGTGAGAACGCGACCGGGGCGGACGGAGTTCATCGTGGCGCTGCCGCGCCGACGCACGGTGTTCGATGAGGATGAGGCATGACCGCTCGCGTGATCCTGACCGTCGATGACGACAAGACCGTGCTCGACAGCCTGAAGTCGCAGCTGAAAGCGATGTTCGGCACGCGCTTCCAGTACGAGATGGCGGAGAGCGCTCACGAGGCCTGGGAGGTCATCGAGGAGCTCCACCGCGAGAGAGTGAAGATCCTCGTCGTCGTGAGCGACTGGTTGATGCCCGATGTGAAGGGCGACGAATTCCTCGCGCGCGTGCATCAGCTGGATGAGGACATCGTCTGCGTGATGCTCACCGGCTATGCCGACCAGCGCGCGGTCGAGCGCGTCAAGGCGGCCGGCATCGTCCACCGCCTGCTCCAGAAACCGTGGAGCCCCGAGGATCTTCGCGAGGCGATCGACACGGCGCTCTGACCGGGTCGGCGTCGGTCACGTGCGGCTTGATTTTGATCCGGCTCGACACCACAGTTCCTTCAAAAGTTCTTGAACGTTGTGACCACGCCGGTCCGACGCTCGGGAAACGAGGGGAGCCTCTCGATGCCGACCACCGCCGCCGTCCAGCCCGATCCCCCGGATCTGCTGCGACGCCTTCAATCTCTCTGCCGAGGCCGCGAGCTCGGCGCGCTCGCCGCCCGCCTCGCCGGGCTCGCCGACCTCGTGGCGCCGGACGTGGCGCGCTTCGAGAAGACGGTGCCGTCGCTCCGCCCCGAGGCGAGCGCGGTGGAGCGCGGCGCGCAGCACCTGGTGGATCTCGGGGGCAAGCGCCTCCGGCCCATCTGCGTCGCGCTGGCGGCGCGGCTCGGGACCGGCTTCGACGAGCGCGCGCTCCAGCTCGCGGTCGCGGTCGAGATGGTGCACGCGGCCACGCTCCTGCACGACGACGTGGTGGACGTGGGCGACACCCGCCGCGGGGCGCCCGCCGCGCGCATGATCTTCGGCAACGCGGTCAGCATCTTCGCCGGCGACTGGCTGCTCATCGACGCGCTCAAGCGGGTCCGCAAGGCGGAGGTCGACGGGGTGCTCGAGCGGCTGCTCGACGTCATCGAGGAGATGATCCTCGCCGAGTCGCTCCAGCTCGAGCGGCGCGGCCGGCTCGACACGACCCAGGCGCAGTGGTTCGACATCGTCGACGGCAAGACCGCCGCGCTCTTTCGCTGGGCCATGTTCGCCGGCGGCAAGGCGGGCGGCGCGAGCGACGCGGAGTGCGAGGTGCTCGAGACCTACGGGCGGCACCTCGGCGTCGCGTTCCAGGCCATCGACGACCTGCTCGACCTCGCGGGGAACCCCGACGAGACGGGCAAGGCGCTCTTCACCGACCTGCGGGAAGGCAAGCTGACTTATCCGCTCATCGTGTCGCTCGGGCGCGAGCCGGCCCTCGAGCCGCTGCTGCGCGACATCATCGGCGCCGACGAGTCGACCCCGGAGCAGCACCGCCAGCACCAGCGAGTCCTGGCCATCCTCGACGCGACCGGGAGCCTCGACGAGTGCCGCAAGCTGGCCCTCGACCACGCCGCCCGCGCCAAGGACGCGCTCGGCGGCATGCCCCCGTCGCGCGCCAAAGACGCCCTCCTCACGGTCGCCGACGCGACCGTCCACCGCCCGAGCTGAAGACAGGAGCCCCCCATGACCGCAACGGAAGCCACCCAGGGCTCGGGCCAGATGTTCGACGCGATCGCCGATCGCTACGATCTCCTCAACCGCATCATCAGCCTCGGCGTCGACCAGCGATGGCGCCGCCTCACCGTGTCCAAGCTCGAGCTGGGAGAGCGCCCGAAGGTGCTCGACCTCGCGACGGGCACCGCCGACCTCGCGATCCGGATCGCGCAGACCCACGCCGACGCGCAGGTGGTCGGGCTCGACCCGTCGGTGAACATGCTCGCCATCGGGCGCGACAAGGCGCGCGCCGACGCGGTGGACGGCCGGGTGAAGCTGGTCGAGGGCGACGCGCAGGCGCTGCCCTTCGACGACGACCGCTTCGACGGCGTGACCATCGCGTTCGGCATCCGCAACGTGCCCGACCGGGCCAGGGCGCTGGCCGAGATGGCGCGCGTGACCCGGCCCGGAGGGCGCGTGGCCATCCTCGAGCTGAGCGAGCCGCGCTCCGGACTGCTCGGCCCGCTCGCGCGCTTCCACGTGCACCACGTCGTGCCCACCCTCGGCGGGCTGCTCAGCGGCAAGAAGGAGTACCGCTACCTGCAGCAGTCCATCGCCGCCTTCCCGCCGCCCGAGACCTTCGCCGAGCTGATGCGCAGCGCGGGCCTCGACGTGCTGGAGGTGATCCCGCTCACCTTCGGCGTCTGCACGCTGTATGTGGGGACCCCCGCGGAGGGATCGTGAACGCGCCGGCGCAGACCGCGCTGAGCCCGGCGCCCTTCGATCGCAAGGAGGCGGAGCGCTTCCTGATGGACGCGCTCGGCCGCGCGCTCGAGCAGCGCACCGTGGCCGTCGTCCGCTTCCCGGCCCCGCGCGCGCCGGCCGACGCCATGCTGCGCGCGCTCCGTCGCGACACCGCCATCGCCTGGCGCCCGCCCGAGGGCCCGGAGCTGTCGGCCCACGGCGCCGCGGCCACGCTCACGCTCCGCGGCGACGACCGCTTCGAGGACCTGAAGCGCGAGAGCGCGGCCCTCTTCGCGGAGCTGCAGCGCGTCACCCACCCCGACGCCCCGCTCGCGGCGCCGCGCCTCTTCGGCGGCTTCTCGTTCGCGGTCGGCGGCGCGTCCCAGCTGCCCTGGCGCGGCTTCGGCGACGGGCGCTTCTTCCTCGCGCGCTGGACCTACGAGCGCGGCGCGAGCCCGACCCTCACCTACGCCGCGGACCTGCGCGACGGATGGGCCGGGCGCCTCTCACTCGCGCGCGCGGAGCTCGGCGCGGTCTGGGACGCGCTCGTCTCCCCCGCCCCCGAGACGCCGCCGCCGAGCGTGGTGCGCGTCGACCACCTCTCCCCCGAGCGCTGGCGCGCGCAGATCGACGCGATCACCGACGCCATCGCGCGGGGCGAGTTCGAGAAGGTCGTCGCGGCGCGCCGGACCGAGGTGCGCACCGACCGCGACCTCGACGCGTGGGCGATCCTCCGCGGGCTCGGCGCGCGCTACCCGGAGACCTGGCGCTTCGGGCTGCGCTTCGGGCAGAGCACCTTCCTCGCCGCGACGCCCGAGCGCCTCTTCGTCAAGCGCGGGCGGCTCGTGGAGACGGACGCGCTCGCGGGCTCGATCGCGGCCAACGGCGAGGACGCGGAGGCCCGGCTGCTCGCGAGCGCGAAGGACCAGCGCGAGCACCGCCCGGTGGTCGAGCACCTGCAAGCGCGGCTCGGTCCGCTCTGCACGCAGCTCGACGCGCCGGACGCGCCGCAGCTCCGTCGCATGCCGAACATCTTGCACTTGCACACGCAGCTCCGCGGACACCTGCGGGCGGAGGTGCACGCGGCGGATCTCGCGAGCGCGCTCCACCCGACGCCCGCGGTGGGCGGGGTGCCGGCCGAGGCCGCGGTGCAGTGGATCGCGGCCCAGGAGGCGCACCCGCGCGGCTGGTACGCGGGCCCCGTCGGCTGGCTCGACGCGGACGGAGACGCCGACTTCGCGGTCGCCCTGCGCTGCGGGGTGATCCAGGGCGCCAACGCCTGGGCCTGGGCCGGCGGCGGCATCGTCGAGGGCTCGGAGCCGGACGCGGAGTGGCAGGAGTCGGCGCTCAAGCTGCGGCCGTTCACGCACGCGCTGGGCGTGGATGATGACGCGGACCGACCGAAGTGACCCACCGACCGGAGAACCTGCTCACCGTCTGGGCCGACGCGCTCCTCGACGCGCTCGCCCGCGCCGGCGTGCGCGACGTGGTGGTGAGCCCGGGCTCCCGGTCGACGCCCTTCCTCCTCGCGGCCGCGCGCCGTGACGATCTGAGCCTGCACCCCGTGCTCGACGAGCGCGCCGCCTCCTTCTTCGCCCTCGGGCTCGCGCGGGTGACGGGCCGGCCGCCGCTCCTGCTCTGCACCTCGGGCACCGCGCCCGCGCACTATTACCCCGCCGTCATCGAGGCCTCCGAGGCGTCGCTGCCCCTCGTCGTGCTCAGCGCGGACCGGCCGACCGAGCTGTCGGGCACGGGCGCGCCGCAGACCACCGACCAGCGCGCGCTCTACGGGGTGCACGCGCGCGCGTTCGTGGACCTGGGTGACGCCGACCCCTCGGCTCGCGCCCTGCGCGCGATGCGGAGCGCCGCCGCCCGCGCGGTGCAGGCCGCGCTCGGCCCCGCGCCAGGGCCCGTGCAGATCAACGCGCGGGCCCGCAAGCCGCTCGAGCCCTGCGCGGCCGAGAGCGAAGAGGGTCACGCGCTCGCGGCGCTGGCCGCCTCGCTCCCTCCGGTCCACGCGGCGCGCGTCACGCTCGAGAGCCCCGCGCTCGCGCATGTGATCGAGGCCGTGGAGGCGAGCCGCCGCGTGGCGGTGGTGGCGGGGCCGCTCCCGCTCGACGCCCCGCGCGAGGCGATCCTCGCCCTGACCCGCAAGCTCGGCGCGAGCCTCTGGGCGGAGGCGAGCAGCCAGCTCCGCTTCACCGAGCGCGGCGACGTGCACGCGGGCGACGCCTTCGATCTCTGGCTCCGCCAGCCGCTCGCCTGCCCGCCCGAGGTGATCCTCGAGCTGGGCGCGACCCCCACCTCGGCCGCCTACGCGCGCTGGCTCGACGGCGCGCCCGCCATCCGGCGCTTCGTGCTCGGCGGGACGCGTCATCGGGACCCGAGCGGCGCCGCGGAGGCGGTCCTGCTCGGGGATCTGAGCGCCCTCGTGGCGAAGCTCGACGCGGCCCTGACGGCGCGCGCGCCCGACCCGGCGTTCGTCGCCGCGCAGGAGCGCGCGGAGCGGCGGGTGTGGGACGCGGTGGAGGGCGCGCTCACCCCGGAGTCCGAGGGCGCGGTGGTGCGCGCCGTCGTGCGCGCCTTGCCCGCGGGGGCGCTGCTCGGCCTCGGGAACAGCCTCCCCATCCGACACGCGGACCGCTTCGTGCCCGGCGGCGGGGATCTGCGCGTGATCACCCAGCGCGGGGTCAACGGCATCGACGGCTGGATCGCCGGGCTCGCGGGCAGCGCCCAGGCCGACGGCGGCCCCGCGGCGTGCATCGTCGGGGACGTCACCGCCGCCCACGACCTGTCTTCGCTCGCGCTCCTCGCCCGGCTCCGCACCCCGACCGCGCTCGTCGTGATCGACAACGGCGGGGGCCGCATCTTCGAGCAGCTCCCCATCGCCCAGAACCCGGGCTCGTACGACCCCGTGTCCGAGCTCTTCACCACGCCGCCCGCGGTGCGCTTCGAGCGCGCGGCCGAGGCGTACGGAGTCCGCTACGAGGCGGCCGAAGGCGCAGGGGCGGCCCGGGACGCGCTGCTGCGCGCGCTCGAGCACGGCGGCGCGACCCTGGTGCACGTCCGCGTCCCGCCGCACGGCGCGAGCGAGATCGAGCGAGCGCTCCGCGAGGCGCTGAGGTGACGTACGTCTTCTTGCATGGATTCTCGGGCGGGCCCGAGAGCTGGGACGCGGTCGCGACGGCGCTCCCCTCGGACGCGCGCGTGGTCCGCGTGCAGCTCGCGGGGCACGGCGCGACGCCCGTCTCCGTCGAGGGCTGGGACGCCGAGGTCGCGCGGATCGACGCGCTCCTCGAGCGCGAGCGGGTCGAAGACGCGCACCTCGTCGGCTACTCGCTCGGCGGCCGGGTGGGGCTCTCGCTCCTCGCCCGCTCGGCGCGCTTCTCCCGCAGCACGCTCATCGGCGCCCACCCGGGCCTGCCCGACGCGGCGGCCCGCGCCGAGCGACGCGCCGCGGACGATCGCTGGGTCCGCGTGCTCCGTGAGCGGGGTTTGCGCGCGTTCATCGACGCCTGGGAGGCGCTCCCGATGTGGGCGACCCAGGAGGCGCTCGACCCGGAGCGCCTCGCGAGTCAGCGGCGTCTCCGCGAATCGCACACGGCCGAGGGGCTCGCCCACGCGCTCGAGGCGCTCGGCCTGGCGCAGATGCCGGCCACGGACCCGAGCGCGCTTCGCGTGCCCATCCAGCTCGTGGTGGGCGAGCGCGACGAGAAGCACCGCGCGCTCTCGGGCGCGCTGGCCGAGCGGCTCCCGCGCGCCGCGTTGCAAGTGGTGGAGGGCGCGGGTCACAACGTGGTCCTCGAGCGGCCCGACGCGCTGGCCGCGCTGCTCGCGAGCCCGGAGCCCTCATGAGACGCTGGATCCTCGCCGCCCGCCCCGCGACCCTCACCGCCGCCTTCGTGCCCGTCGCCGTCGGCACCGCCTGCGCGCACGCGGCGGGAGGCCTCTCGTGGGGCCCGGCCCTCGCGGCCCTCTTCGGCGCGTTCTGGATCCAGATCGGGACGAACTTCGCCAACGACGTCTTCGACGCGGAGAAGGGCGCCGACACCGAGGCGCGCCTCGGCCCCACCCGCGCCGTCGCGTCCGGCCTCATCACCCCGCGCGCGATGCGCGTGGCCATGGTCGTCGCCTTCGGGCTCGCCACCCTGTGCGGCGCCTACCTCGTGTGGGTGGCGGGCTGGCCGGTCATCGCGATCGGCGTCGCCTCGGTGCTCAGCGGCGTCGCCTACACGGGCGGCCCTTATCCCCTCGGCTACCACGGGCTCGGCGACGTCTTCGTGATGATCTTCTTCGGCTTCGTGGCCGTCTGCGGCACCGCCTTCGTGCAGCTCGGCGCGGTGCCCCCGGTCGCCCTGTGGGCGAGCGTCCCGGTCGGCGCGCTCGCCACCGCGATCCTCGTGGTCAACAACCTGCGCGACCGCGAGACCGACGTCGTGGCCGGCAAGCGCACCCTCGCGGTCCGCTTCGGGCGCGGCGGCGCCATCGCGGAGTACATGCTCCTCATCGCGATCAGCTACGCGACCCCCACCGTGCTCTTCGCGCTCGGGCTCGCCTCGCCGTGGATCTTCCTGCCCGCGATCACGCTCCCCTGGGCCTCGATGCTCTGCCACCAGGTCGCCACCCGCCGCGGCCGCCCGCTCAACGACACCCTCGCGCGGACCGCGCAGCTGCTCCTCGTCTACGGTCTGCTCTTCGCGGCCGGGCTGGCGCTCTGACCGCTCGCTGACCGAAAACTGGTATGTCGGCGTGCGACACGCCACGCTTCGGCGAGACGCGCATGCGGCCCGAGCTACAGACCCTGCACACGAGCATCGAGGAGACCGGCAACGCCAAGCGTCGCTGGCACTCGCGGAGCTCCGTGCGCGTGATCCTCGACGACGGCGACGGGCACGTCGGCCTCGGCGAGGCGGCGCCGCTGCCGGGCATGAGCCAGGAGTCCGCGTCGGAGGCGCGGGCCGCGCTCGCGGGCTTCGACTGGCCCGACGCGCCGCTCCTCGAGCTGGCCGAGATCGCCGAGCGGGTCGCGCTCATCGACGCGTCGCTTCCGTCCGCGCGCTTCGCGGCCGAGAGCGCGCTCGCCTCGCTCGCCGCCTCCATCCACGAGGTGCCGCTCTGGGCGATGTGGAGCGAGACGAGCGAGGAGATCGCGATCGCCAACGCGCTCTGGGGCACGGACGAGGGCGCGATCCTGCGCTCGGCCCGCGAGGCCGCCGCGTACGAGGCGGTGGCGGCGAAGATCAAGATCGGCTGGCAGCCCCCGGCGAGAGAGAACGCGCTCCTGCGCGACATCCGCGCGGTGCTCGGGCCGATCGAGCTCCGGCTCGACGCCAACGGGAGCATCCTCCCGGAGGAGCTGGCGCAGCGGCTGGAGCAGCTGGCCGCGCACGAGCCGGATCTGCTCGAGGAGCCCTGCGCGCTCGAGCACGTCGAGGCCCTCTCCGAGGTGCCGTTCCCGATCGCGGTGGACGAGACCCTCTCCGGCCCGGAGGGAGAGGCGATCCTCGAGCGCGCGCTCGCCTGCCCGCACGTCGGCGCGGTGGTGCTCAAGCCGACCCTGCTCGGGGGCCTGGAGCGCTGCCGGGTCATCGCGCGCCGCGCCGCCGACGCGGGCAAGCTCGCCATCGTCAGCCACACCATGGAGGGCGTGATCGCGCGGGCCGCCGCCGCGCACCTCGCGCTGGCCCTCGGTGGCCCGGCGCACGGGCTGGGCGATCACCCGGCCCTCGCGCCGCTGAGCGACGGGCTGGCCTCGCCCTGGATCGATCTGGCCTGGATCGAGCCCCCGACCTCGCCCGGCATGTCGCTCGAGCTCGCCTGGTGACCCTCTCGATCCGCGACGCGGCCCGCGAGGCGCCGTCGCGGATCGCCCTGGTCGACGACGAAGGCGCGCTGACATGGGCCGAGGTCGCCCGCGCGGCGGCCGCGCTGACGCCCGCGTCACCCATCCTCACCGCGCACGCGCGGCGGGCCGACGTGCTCCGGATCTGGAGCCTGCTCGACGCGCGGACACCCTTCGCGCTCCTGCACGCGCGGTGGACCGACGCGGAGCGGGACGAAGCGCGGGCGCGGGTGCAGGCTTCGAGACACCCGGCGCAGGTCGTGGTCTTCACGTCGGGCTCGACCGGCAAGCCCAAGGGAGTGCGGCTCTCGGCCGAGGCCCTCGGCGCGGCGGCCGAGGCGCACGCGCGCGCGCTCCCGTGGCAGCCGGACGACCGCTGGCTGCTCGCGATGCCGCTCGGGCACGTCGGCGGGCTGTCGATCCTCACCCGCGCGCTCTGGTCGCGAGGCGCGGTGGCGCTCGGCCCGGAGCGTTTCGACCCTGACACGTTTCACGCGGCTTCGACCCGGCTCGGGGTCACGCTCCTCTCGCTGGTGCCGACGATGCTCGACCGCCTGCTCGAGGACGGACGGCCGCCTCCGCCGAGGCTCCGGGCCGCGCTCCTGGGCGGCGCCGCGAGTCCGCCCGCGCTCTTGCGGCGAGGGCGCGAGGCGGGCTGGCCGCTCCTGCCGACCTACGGAACGAGCGAGACCTGCGCGCAGATCGCCACCCAGCGCCTCGACGACCCGCGCCCCGAGGGCGTGGGGCCGCCGCTCCCCGGGGTGCGGGTGCGAGTGCGGGACGGCGCGATCGAGGTGGCGGGTCCGACCCTCTTCGACGGGCTCCTCGAGGAGGAGCGGTCGAGCGACTGGTATCGCACGGGAGACCTGGGTCACCTCGACGAAGACGGCCACCTGCACGTCGCGGGGAGGGTGGACGACCGGATCGTCTCGGGGGGCGAGAACGTCGATCCGCTGGAGGTCGAGGCCGCGCTCCGCGCTCACCCCGCGGTGCGCGACGCGTGTGTGGTCGGCGTGCCCGACCCGCGCTGGGGTCAGCGGGTGGCGGCGATGGTGGTGGGCGAGGTCTCCGTCGCGCAGCTCGAGGCGCACCTCGCGCCCCGGCTCGCGCGCTTCAAGCACCCGCGCCGCTGGCGCTTCGCCGAGGCGCTGCCGGTGGCGCCGAGCGGCAAGCGCGATCGCCGCGCGGTGGCCTCGGCCCTCGAGCGGAGCACCTGAGGCTCCGCGTGGCCACACGAGGCGTGGTCCGCTGGGTACGATTCTCCCCGCCTGGTCCACGCGTGGCCGATTCCGTGACTCGGCCCGAAAGCTGCACTGTGGTCGGCCATGACCGAAGCCGCCCTCGAAGCCGCCATCCTCGCCGGGGAGCCCGTCGTCCTCTCGCTCACCGAGATCGGGCCCACCCGGATCCTCGAGCGGCTCGCCGAGGACGGAGGAAGCTACCGTGTCATCGTCGACAGCCTCTTCGGCGACATCACGGTCGAGGTCGGCACCGGCCTCGTGGTGGGCGCGGTGGCGGACAAGAACGGCGAGCGCCTCCAGGGGCGCGCGGCGTACGCGCTGCTGCGGAAGACGAGCACGGGGGACGCGGCGGTCGAGCCGCTCCGCTTCCCGTCGCTGGCGAACATCCTCGAGCCCGTGCACGCGCTGCCCGACCTGATGCGCGCCAGCTCGCGCCCGCCCGGCCCCCCGGACACGGTCGAGGTCACCCTGCCCGCGCGCGGTCTCACGCACGAGAACATCACCCAGGAGCTCGAGCTCCCGCCCGAGTGGGAGACCGGCCCCGGCCTCTCGAGCGCGTGGAAGAGCGCGTCGGCCCCCACCCGCGCCCCCTCGCTCACCAACCCCGAGCTCGCGCGCGACGAGCCGGCGACCGCCTCCCGAGCCGCCTCCGACCGAACTGCCTCCGGCCGCGCCGCCTCCGACCGCGCCGCCTCCGACCGCACTGCGCGCGACCAGACCGAGCGCGTCGCGGTCTCCGTGCCGAAGCCCGCCTCGTCGAAGCCGAGCCGACGCCGCGCCTGGCTCGCCGCGGGCGGCGCCGTGGTGCTCGCCGTCGCCGGCCTGGCCTTCGCGCTCACCCACGCCGACGGCTCGACCCCGAGCGCGATCGAGCCCGGTCCCGCCGTCGCGACGGACCTCTCCCCCTCCAGCGAGCCGGTCGACGCGCTCGCCTTCGACGACGGCGACGACGCCGCCACCGACGCGGAGCCGGCCGACGAGGCGCGTGAGGGGCGCAGGGTCGAAGCGCGCCGGCTCGCCCGCGCCGCCCGTCGTGCGCTCCGCCGTGGGCACTCCGAGCGCGCCCTGCGACAGGCCCGCCGCGCTGCGCGCCTCCGGGGCGGCCTCCCCTACTACCAGGTCCTGCTCGGGGACGCGCTCCACGCCAACGGACAGCCGGCCGCCGCCCGCCGCGCCTACCGCCGCGCCCTGCGCATGTCCCCGCGCTACGCCCCCGCCGTCGAGCGCCTCGGCGACGCCCGCAACGCCGCCCTCGGCCACCAGGTCGCGGACCGCGGATAGCAGGCTGCGGAAGAAGCTCTCTCGCGCATAGCCGCGGAGACGCGAACGAGACGAGGCCAAACCCTCTTTTTCTCCCCTTGGCGCCTTTGCGTCTTTGCGCGAGATACTCCCCGAGTGACGCCCGCACGGGCCTCGCGCAAAGCCGCGGAGACGCGAACGAGACGCGGCCCAACCCCTCCTCTCCCCTTGGCGCCTTTGCGTCTTTGCGCGAGATACCTTTCGCGCTCCGCGAGAACCGTGACCGCCAATTCGCGGGCAAGGGCAAGGGCAGGGGCAAGGGCAAGGGCGAGGGGCAGGCAGAC
Organism: Sandaracinaceae bacterium; assembly: GCA_004213565.1. GTDB lineage: Bacteria > Myxococcota_A > Polyangia > Polyangiales > Sandaracinaceae > JAVJQK01. Next base: position 64,749 of record SHBB01000001.1, on the reverse strand, counting down.
TGCTATCGTCCTCCCCGTGAGCGAGGCCCCGCCCGAGACGCAGCTCGACGACCCGTCCGGGGAGGCGGCGGTCCAGGATCACTGCGCGCTTCACCCGGAGCAGGCGGCCACCGCGGGGACCTGCGAGCGGTGCGGCAGCTTCATGTGCGACGCGTGCCTCTCGGACATGGCGGAGAAGCGCTTCTGTGTGGTGTGCGCAAGACGGCTGGGCGGCGGCCGGTGGCTTCGACACGTCCCGGTCCTCGGCATCCTCATGATGGTGCAGGGCGCCATGACCCTCGGGATGGCCTTGCTGCTCCTCATGTACGGCGCGTTCACCGCGCTGGCCCTCGGCGACCTTCCTCCGAGCGACGACCCGGCCCAGGCCGCCATCTCCTCGATCATGCTGGGCGGCATGGTGGGCATGGGCTTGATGCACCTCCCCGCGGGGGTGATGCAGCTGCTCGCAGGCTGGCGAGTCCGCACCTTCCACTCGCGGTGGCTCGCCATCGGCTCGATCTGGCTCGGCCTCTCGACCGTCTTCGGCTGCTACTGCCTGCCCACCGCGCTCGCGATGATCGTCTACGGCTCCGTGGTGCTGCACCGACGCGAGGTGATCGCTCGGTTCGACGCCGAGGAGCCGACTGCTACATGAGACCCCCATGGCCCAACAACGCCCCGGAATGCTCACCGCCGTCGCCATCATCGCCATCGTGATCGGCGTGCTCGGCAGCTGCGTCAGCTCGTTCACCTTCGCCTCGACGCTGGCGCAGGGCCCGCTCAACGAGTTCAATCGCGCCAACCTGGAGTCGATGCAGGGCGCCAACCCCGAGATGCTGCAGCGTCAGCTCGAGACGCAGGACCGGCTGCAGGAGATCGCCGAGAGCTGGCAGCCCTTCACGCTCACGCACCAGGTGCTGAACCTCTTCGCCAGCCTCGCGCTCGGGATCGCGGGCATCCTGCTGCTCCGCTGGAAGCCCATGGCGCTCGGGCTCTTCGTGGGCGCGGCGGCGGCGAGCATCTTCGTGGACGTGATCGGCACCGTGCTCGGCATCGTCGTGCAGCTCCAGATGAAGCCGATCATGCGCGAGATGATGGCGGGAGCGGCGGAGGCGGCGCCCGGGATGGGCGACACGATGGGCGCGGTCGGCGAGGCGAGCGCGAGCGTCGGCATGTGCATGGGCGCCCTCTTCCTGGTCGTCAAGGTCGCGTACTACGTGTGGGGCATCGTCGTCGTCCGCAAGGACGCCATCCGCAGCCTCTTCGCCGCACAGTCCCCCGCTCAGTCCGCAGGTCAGTAGACGACCGGGGCGTCCCTCAGCGGAGCCCGAGGTCCTGACGGTAGCCCGGCGTCTGCGGCGCGTCGGGCCAGCGCTCGACGAACTGCCGCATGAGCTGCACCGCCTCGCCGCCGTGGCCCGTGTCGCGGCTCAGGCGAATGAGCAGCGCCATCTCGGGCGCCGTGCGAGCGCGACCCGCGAGGGCCTGACGCGCGCACTCGCGATCACCCTCGGCGAGGCAGACTTGCGCCGCCTCGAGCGCGCTCGGTCGGGGCGCGCGGCGAGCGGCGGGCGCCGCGCGGCGACCGGGGCGCGCCTCGACGGCCGCCTCTTCCTGGGTGACCTCGGCCTCCTCCGCCACCTCTTCCGCGGGCTCTTCCGCAGCAGGGGGCAGGGCCAGCTCCGCCTCTCGCGCGGGGCGCTCCGCGGCGGCGCTCTCGGACGGCGTCTCGGACGGCGACTCGGGCGGCGCGGGCGGCGGCTCGAGGCGCGCGCCCTCGGCGCTGACCGCGGTCGCCGCGTCGGCGTCGGGCGCGCCGAACAACCGGTACGCGAGCGAGCCCACGATGAGCAGGAGCCCCATCGCGACCGCGCCGCCGATCACGAACAGCGCCGGGTTGCGGCGGCGCTTCGTCTCGGGCTGCGAGTCTCCGTCCGCGACGACGTGCGTCGGCAGCTTCGCCTGCGGCTGACGCTGCACCGGGTAGGAGCTCGAGACCGCGCCCTCCTCGCTGCTGCTCCACGCGCCGGGCGGGTTGGGGGCCGCGGGCACCGTCTCGTCCAGCTCGCCGCACTCGGCGACGGCCGCGCGCAGCTCCTCCAGCAGCTCGCCCGCGCTCTGCGGCCGCGCCTTGGGCTCCTTCTCGAGCGCGCGCTCGATCACCCGGGCCAGTGGCAAGGGCACGTGGGGCGCCCGCTCGCGCAGCGAGGGCAGCGGCTCCTTGATCGCGTTGGCCATGATGGCGTTCGGCGTCTCGCCCGTGAACGGGTGATCGCCGCTCAGCAGCTCGTAGAGCATCACGCCGACCGACCAGACGTCGCCGGGCGCGCGGACCTTGCGCGCGCTCATCGCCTGCTCGGGGCTCATGTACTCCGGCGTGCCGAAGGTGATCCCCGTCCGGGTCGCGCCGCTCTTGTCGACCTCGCGCGCGAGCCCGAAGTCGAGCAGCTTCACGCGCTCGCCGCCCTCGTCCAGGACCGCGAGGAAGATGTTGTCGGGCTTGAGGTCGCGGTGCACGAAGCCCTTCGCGTGCGCCTTCGCGAGCGGCTCGAGCATTCCGTCCACGAGCGCCACCGCGCTCTTCATGCCCGGCCAGCTCCGCCGGAGCCGGTCTCCGAGGCTCTCGCCCTCGAGCAGCTCCATCGCCATGAAGAAGCCGCCGTCGTCGTCGGTGCCCGCGTCGTAGACCTGCACGATGCCCGGGTGATCGATCTCCGCCGCCGCGCTCACCTCGCGTCGGAACCGCTCGACCCCCTGCCGCCCGCGGCAGAGGTACGGGTGCACCAGCTTGAGCGCGAGCTTCTTCTTGCTCAGCGCGTGCTCGGCCACGTAGACCGAGCCCATCCCGCCCTCGGCGATGTGCTCGAGCAGCAGGTAGCGCCCCGCCACGGAGCGCCGCTGCCCCGGGCCGAGCCCGGCCGTCGGCGCGGGCGCGGCGATGTCCGCGGCGATGTCCACGCCGATGTCCACGTCGGGCTCGGGTCCTTCGAGCGACGGCTCGCTGTCGGCGGGTGCGCCCATGAGCGGCCCATCATAGCGCCACGTCGGACGCCGACGCGAGAACCCGGATCAGCCCCGCTCCTCCAGCGCCCGGATCGCGCGCTTCGGTACCACCAGCCGCCAGCCGTCCTCGAGCAGCACGCGCACCTGCTCCCAGTCGACGTCGCCCTCGAGGCGCACGCCCACCCAGCCGCTCGGGCCCATGTACTTCGGCCGGTAGAAGCGGTCCGGGTCGCTCTCGATCAGCTCGCCCTGCACGCCGTCGTCGGCCTTGATCCAGACCCCGCGCCGTCCGTCGTCGTAGCCGCCGGCGTGGAAGCACGCGAAGGTCTTCCGGCCGCCCCAGAACATCGGCGCGCCGTGGGAGAGCTTCTCGGAGGTCTCGGGCAGCGCCTCGATGAGGGCGCGAACGCGCTGGAGCAGGGGGTCGTCCATCGCGCCGGAGCATAGCGGACAGCGGCGCAGAGTGACTCCAGGGTGGCGGTAACGAGGGCGGGGCTATGTGCCTCGACTGAGCAATGGTAGGAGTTCGCATGGCACGCTTCGTTCTCTTCGGCCGAGACCCCGCCCAGGAAGGGGGCGCGACCGAAGCCAGCAATGATCGCCCGGACTGGGCGCAGGCCAACCCGGCCCGCATCGAGCGCAGCCTCCGCCACGCGCTCGCCAAGCCGTCGGGCGGCTGGGCCGTGCTGGACGCGAGCGACCGCATCTCGGCGCCGCGCGGCTTCACGGTGGGCGGCGAGGAGCTGGTCGCGTGGCGCACCAAAGACGGAACCCTCCGCGTGGCGCCCGAGGCGTGCCCGCACATGGGCGCCTCGCTCTGCGACGGAGAGGTCGACGACGCGGGCCGGATCGTCTGCCCGTGGCACGGCCTCGCCCTCGGCGACCGCGCGCGCGGCGACTGGGAGCCGAGGATCGCGCACGACGACGGCGTGCTCGCGTGGGTGCGCCTGCCCCAGCTCCTCGCGCCCGACGAGCGCTTCACCGACGCGCCGATCCTCGCTGCACGCCCGGACAAGTTCTTGTCGGGCGTGGTCCGCATGGAGGCGCGCTGCGAGCCGCGCGACATCCTCGCCAACCGGCTCGATCCGTGGCACGGCGCGCACTATCACCCGCACTCCTTCTTGCGGCTGAGCGTGATCGACGAGGACGTCTCGCAGCTGACGGTGCGCGTCGTCTACAAGGTGCTCGGGCCGCTCGCGATGGAGGTCGACGCGCGCTTCGATTGCCCCGATCCCCGCACCATCGTCATGACGATCCTCCGCGGCGACGGAGTCGGCTCGGTGGTCGAGACGCACGCCACGCCGATCGACGCCGGCCGCACCGCGGTGATCGAGGCGACGCTCGCCACCAGCGACCGGATGCTCTTCCCGCTCTTCCGCACGCTGAGCGCGCTCGCGCGACCGATGATCGAGCGGCGCGCGGCGCGGCTCTGGGTCGAGGACCGCGCGTACGCCGAGCGCACCTACGCGCTCCGCACCCGTGACGAGCGCCGCCAGCACGACGACGAGCGCACCTCCAAGCGCCTCCGCGTCGTCAACCGGTGATTCGCGTTCTTCAGCGGCCTGCCTACCGACGCGTCCTGCGGGAGCACGCGCTGACGCCCGACGCCGAGGCGCCCGCACCCACGGGCGCCTCAGGGCGCCGCGGCGCCTCTCGTCCCGGCCGCTAGAGAGTCCAGGACGGCGTCGATCTGCTCCAGCGTCCGCCGAACCGCTGGGGCGGACGGCGCCCCGGGAGCGGTCCTCCAGGCGGAGATGCTCGCGCCGACGCCCTGCAGGCGGGGATCGCCGATCCCCCTGAGGCGCTCTTCGGCCGAGCGGAGGAGCACCTCTCGGGCCTGGGCGGGGACGTCGGGGCTCGCCACCCGCGCCAGCGCGCGACGCGCCTCGAGCAAGGCTACCCGGTCTCCGACCGAGGTGGACGCGGAGAGCGAGGACGGGGCGGTCGACCCCGCGTCGCTGCGCGAGCCGAGCCAGTACCCGAGGGCGCCGTTCGCGAAGATGACGGCGCCTACGAGGGCGGCGACGAACCAGCCCTCGGACACCCGACGCAGACCAGGGGAGAGGGGAGGCAGCCGCTCGGTCGCGCTCACGACTTCCCGCGCGGCCGGAGGACGCGAAGCATCGCGTCGCTGACCGCGCCGAGCGCGAAGGCGACGATGACCACCACCCCGAGCGGCGCGTCCAGGCTGCCCCCGCCCACGAGGTCGAGCGAGACGCCTTGCGTGTTGTAGAGGACGAAGGTCAGCACCACGGCGAGGACGAGCCACGCCGAGAGGAACGTCAGCCAGCCGCGGAGGGTCATGGGGGGCTCACGACAGCCACTCGTTGAGCTTCTTGGCCGCGCGCTCGTTCAGGTCGTCCCACCCCTTCTCGAGGGTGGTCTCGAGCTCCTTCAGCTGGGTCTTCAGCTCCTCCACCCGCGTGTTCTTCTCGGCTCGCGCGTCGACCTCGAGCTGCGCCAGCTCGGCCTCCATCGCCTTCTTCTTGGCCTTCACCCTGGCCTTCAGCTCGTTGGCTCGTGCACCCATGGTCAGCCTCCTTTGGGGCATGTACGCCCGGCGTCGCGCGGCGACAGGCCGCCGCCTGGGACCGGCGCGAGGAGGTCACCGCCGCGCAGGGTAAGAGCCCGCGGGCAGGGGCACGGGCAAGGGCAGGGGCAAGGAGGGAGCGCGGGCTGCACCCCGCTTGGGAACCCCGAGAAGTGTCGGGGTTGTCCCCCATTGTACGAACTCTGCGCAGCGACATCCTTTCGCTCGAAAGGACGAAGGGCCGCGAAGCGCTGGGGGGCGCGTCGGCAAAAAATCGAGCCGACACCCTTCGGTGACGTGAGCAAATGTCTGCAGTGTGTGGTTGGAGCCGTGTGCTCCTGGTTGGATACGTGTGTCTGGTGACCGGCTGTGTGGGTCAGGTCGCCTCGGAGCCGGGACCCTATGACCCGGAGACCCCCGATGGAGACGTCGCCGACCTGCGCGGCGCCGAATACGCCGACGGCTGGCAGCCCGAGGCGTACGCCCCCGGCGAAGAGGTCCCCCCGACCGAGGAGCCGCCGCCGCGCGAGGATCCGCCGGTCGAAGAGCCCGCGCCCGAAGAGCCCAGCGGTCCGGCGAGCCGTGACCTCGGGCCCCTCCCCGCGGAGATGGCCGGCCTGCGCTGGCCGACCGCGCCCACCACGACGCGCGAGGTGACCGTCACCGACGCGGCGTCGCTCGCCCGGGAAGCCAGCGTGCCCGGCACGCGCATCCTCGCCAATGGCGTGACCGGCGGCGGGCTGAGCCTGAGCGCGAACGACGTCGAGATCATCTTCGACGGCAGCAGCCGGCTGGGGACCCTCAGCTTCGGGCACGGTACGCAGCGCGTGCGGGTGGTCGGCGGCCAGTGGTCCGGCGTCCGCTTCCCCATCCCGGCGTCCTGGGACGGCGGTGGCCCGTCCTACCGCAGCGACTGGATGGCCGAGGACATCTCCCTCGAGGGCCTGCGCGTCGTGTCCGGTGACTCCGCGATCGAGCTGCGCGGGCGGCGCATCGCCATCCTCGACAGCGACATCACGGCCGAGCGCTACTCGGTCTGGTGCGGCGACACCGGCCCGATGCAGAGCGAGGACCTGATCCTCTTCCGCAACAGCTTCGACTCCGCGGGCCCCGAGTCCACGGTGCGGCTGGTGAGCGTGCTGCGGACCGCGACGATCGAGAACCGGATCGCGAACTCGAACAAGCACAACTACCGCATCCACGGCACCAGCGACCTGGCCTACGCGCGGGACAACCTCCTCATCAACACCGGCGTCATGCTCGGGCGCATGGCGGGCGACACGCTGAACCGCATCTGGTTCGACGACAACGTCTTCCACCACGTCGCGCCCGATCTCTTCAACCCGGACGGCGCCATCGGCTCGCTCCGCGCGCGCCGCAACCTCGCGATGACCGACGTCTGGAGCTGCTTCTACTGCGGCTCGACCCCGGCCGGCTGGGACATCGCCGACAACGTCGTGGCGCCGTACACGCCCGCGCCCTGACGATTGATCGGAGAGACGGCCCCCGCTCGCGCACCTCGGAAGAGGGGCGAGGGCGGGGGCTTCTTCGATCTCGATCTCCGCTCAGCGCAGCGGCAGGCGGGACATGAAGCCGCGCGGCGGGATCGAGAAGAGGCTCTCGCCGCGCACGTCCCAGCGATCGAGCAGGTGGTTGGCGGCGAGCATGCCGCTCGACGCAGCGCGCTCCATCAGCGCGGTGGGGAAGGGCATCTTCACGAAGTCCCCCGCCAGCACCACGTTGCCGAACGGCGTCGCCACGCGCGGGCGCACCCCGTGGGAGCCGGGGCCAAAGGACGGACAGTCCTGCCGGAGCAGCCAGGTGTCGTGGAGGATCTCGGCGTCCGCGAGCTCGGGGTAGAGCTGGTGCAGCCCGTCGAGGAGCTCCTCCTTGATCGCGTCCTCGTCCGAGTGCGGGCACGCGTAGGCGTGCAGCTCCACCACCGAGCCCCCCGTGCGCATCGACCAGCGGCGGCTCTCGCCCTCGAACTTCTCGTACAGGGAGATGTTGTCGATGAGCCCGATGCCCGCCGTGCCCGCGAACGGGTAGCGCTCCTCGTTCGCGCCCCGGTCGAGGAAGAGCCGCCACACCGCGAACGGGAGCGTCACGTCGAGCGACTCGACGGACTGCGCGAGGCCCTCGGCCACCTGGAGCGCGGGCGAAGCGGTGAGGATCGACTTCAGCGCCGGCACCGTCACCGCGAGCACGAGGCCCTCGCCGTCGAAGGTCTCGGAGCCCGCGTGCACACGCCAGCACGAGTGCCCCGACTGCTCGACCGAGTCCACGGACGTCCCGAGGCGCACGTCGACGCCGAGCCCCGAGAGGTAGCGCTCGAAGGGCTTCCAGAGCGCGTCGCTGAACGGCTCGTCGAGCACGTCGAAGACGAGCCCCTCGGGGTTCCCGAGGAAATAGAAGTGGAACATCATCAACATCTCCGCCGCGCTCATCCCCGCCTCGGGGTTGAAGAACGAGTGCGAGAAGACATCGAAGAGCATCTGCCGACCGCGCTCGGGGAAGTTGAGCGAGTCGAGGTAGGTGCGCGCGGTGATCTCGTCGTGGTCGGCGTACGTGCGCGCCGGGTCGAACATCAGCATCAGCCGCGCCTTGGACTGATCGACGCCGCGAAGATCCTTCAGGCTGACGAACTGCGTGCGGCGCAGGAGCGCCATCAGGTTGAGCGGCGGCGTCTTGGGCAGCCCCTCGAACGACTCCATCGAGCCGTCGGGGCCGAGCACCGGGTAGTCGTCGAGCGGCCGCAGCCGGGCGAGATCCGGATCCACGCGCCGCAAGAGGTTTCTCAGGTTGTAGTACTGCCTGAAGAACCCGTGGAAGCCGCGCTCCATCTCGTAGGGCGTTCCGTCGGGGAGCTTCTCCGTCCACGCGCCGACCCGCCCGCCGAGGTAGTCTTCCTTCTCCAGCAAGGTCACGCTCACGCCGCGCTCGGCGAGCACGCACGCCGCCGCGACGCCCGCGAGGCCGCCACCGACGACCACCACGCGCGTCTGATCGTCGACCCGGTCACGGGTCCCGCGCGTCACGCCGCGCACCTCGCGCCGGCCCAGGCCCAGGTTGTCGAGGAGGCTCACGACGGATTCCGCGCCACGAAGGAGTGCACGATGCCGCGCTGCCACCCGTCCATCGGCGCCGTCCAGACGTCCACGAAGCCCGCGCGGCGGAGGCGCTCCTCGAACGCGCGCACCCCGTCGAAGTCCCGGACGCTGCGGTGCAGGTAGCGGTAGATGTCACTCTCCCGTGCGGTGATCAGCCCTCCCGGGAGGATCACGCCGTAGCAGACCGCGTCCCACTTCAGGCGCGCGCGCCGGGAGTCTCGCACCGAGTACTCGTGGAAGACGATTCGCGCGTCGGGGCGCAACATGGCGCGCAGGTTCGAGATCCCGAGATCCGGCTCTGGCAGGTTGCGGATCCCGTACGCCATGAGCACGCCGTCGAAGGGACCCTCGACCCCGGCCGCGGCGGGATCCGTCGCGTCTCCTTGGACGAACGTGACGCCCTCGAGCTCCGGCTTCTGGCGCGCGTGGCGCAGCATGCCCGCGGACGCGTCGAGGCCGACGATCTCCGCGTCCGGGTAGCTCGCGCGGAGCGCCAGCGTGCTCGCGCCCGTGCCGCAGCACAGGTCGAGGAGCCGCGGCCGCTCACGCCGGATCGACAGCCGCTCGGCGCTCTGCCGGAGGTTGCGGTGATAGCCGGGGTTCATCCCGGTCAGCAGGTCGTACGTGGAGGCGACGACGTCGAAGTCGCGGTGAACGTTACGCTTGCGATGATGTAGCTGCTTCAAGAGACGCCCTCGACGAGAAACGTGATTTCGGGGAGCGGCGCTGGGTGCGCCGCGAAAGGATCCGGCTCGCGCCAGCGCTCGGTGGCGGCGCGGGCGAGCAGCATGGCCTTGCGGGCCCCGGACGTGAAGGCGCGCTCGCGCACGCTGTCGTGACCCTGCTCGCGGATCACGCGCCCGATGTCGGCGTAGATGTGGCGTGCGCCCGAGATGGCGACCCGACAGTCCCGGGGCAGCTCCGGCACGCCGAGGTCGGCGCGGCGGTAGAGGTGGGCCGCGTGGTCGAGGAGGCGACAGACCGCCACCCCGACGCCGGGCTCGAAGCGCGGATCGCGCAGCCACGCGTCCGGGTCGATGCCCTCGGCCTCGAGCCACGTGGTGGGGAGATAGAGGCGGCCCGCCCTCGCGTCCTCTCCGACGTCTCTCGCGATGTTGGTCAGCTGCATGGCCACGCCGAGGTCCGCCGCCCGATGCAGCACGTAGTCCTCACGGCGGCCCATCAAGAGGGTCATCACCACGCCGACGCTCGCGGCCACCCGCGCCGAGTACGCGCGCACCCCCGAGAGGTCCCGATAGCGGCGGCCCTCCACGTCCCAGAGGTAGCCGTCGAGCAGCGCGTCGAGCGGCGCGCGCGGCACGCGGTGGGACGCCACCACCCAGGCCAGCCCACGGTCGGCGGGGTGTGGGTCGGGCCGGCCGGCGTAGACGCGGTCCAGTCGACCGCGGAGCGCGTCGAGGGCGGCCCGGGGATCGGACGACTCGTCGACCGCGTCGTCGCTCACCCGGCAGAAGGCGTAGTAGCAGGCGACGGGATCCCGCAGCCGCGCGGGGAGCAGGCGCGAGGCGGCCGCGAACGACTTGCTCCCGCGGCCGAGGATGGCGCGACAAGCGCGGATGACTTCGACGTCTCCCTCCGGCGCGTCCATCTGCTGTGGGGCCCCCATGGCGGCGGCACGGTACACCGAAGTGGCCCGCGCGCGGATCCCGACCGTCGCGCTCACCGTCGACGAACGGTGTCCGGGACGACAGTGTCCGGAACGACGGGGTCCGGAACGACGGTGTCGAGCACGCGGGCGCTCGAGAGCACCCCCGGCATGCCGGCGCCCGGGTGGGTGCCCGCGCCGACGAGGTAGAGCCCATCGACGTCCTCGGACCGGTTGTGCGGCCGGAAGTACGCGCTCTGCTGGAGCACGGGCTCGAGCGAGAACGCGGCGCCCTTGAACGCGAGGTAGTCCTCGAGGAAGCCCTTCGGGGTCAGGGTCCGGCTGCTGACGATCTCGCCCTCCAGGCCCGGCATGATGGTGTCGCTCAGGTAGCGCTCGATCTTCTTGCGGTAGGGCTCGGTCTGGGTCGACCAATCCACGCCGCCGTCGAGGTGCGGCACGGGCGAGAGCACGTAGAACGCGTCGCAGCCGTCGGGCGCCATCGACGGATCGGTCGCGGTCGGCCGGTGGAGGTAGAGGCTGAAGTCGTCGGCGAGCACCTTCTTGGAGAAGATGTCGTCGAGCAGCTCTTCGTAACGAGGGCCGAGCAGGATCGTGTGGTGCGCGACGTCCTCGTAGCGACGCTTGGTGCCGAAGTACCAGACGAAGAGCCCCATCGAGTAGCGGCTGCGCTCGAGGCGCCAGTCGGGCCAGATGCGCCGATGCTCGGGCTTGACCAGGTGGCGGTAGGTCCACGCGGCGTCCGCGTTGCTGACCACCACGTCCGCCTGGAGCCGGGTCCCGTCCTGGAAGCGCAGGCCCGTGGCGCGCCCGCCCTCGACGACGATCTCCGACACGTCCTTTCCGAGCTGCACCTCGCCGCCGAGCTGCTCGACGAGGCCGACCAGCCCGTTGACGATCTCGCCCGTGCCGCCCATCGCGAACCACACCTTCCACTTGCGCTCGAGGTAGGCGATCAGCGTGTAGATGGAGCTGCAGCTGTAGGGGTTCCCGCCCACGAGCAGGGGGTGGAAGCTGAAGACCTGCCGCAGCCGCTCGTCCCGGATGTACTTCGACACGAGGCTGTGCACGGTGCGGTAGTTCTCGAGCCGCATCATGGCCGGGACGATGCGCGCCATGTCGACCGCGCTGCTGAAGGGCACGTGCGCGAGCTTCTCGAACCCGATCTCGAAGATGCGCTCGCTGTGCTCGAGGAACGCGTCGTAGCCCGCGAGGTCACCGGGCGCGAAGCGCGCGATCTCGCTCCGCATGACGTCGGCCGAGCCGGTGTAGTCGAACTGCTCTCCGTCGTGGAAGCGGATGCGATAGAAGGGCGAGACCTCGCGGAGCTCCACGTCGTCCTCGAGCCGCTTGCCCGCGAGCCGCCACAGCTCCTCGAGCATGAAGGGCGCGGTGATCACCGTGGGGCCCGCGTCGAAGACGAAGGTCCCGCCCTGGTAGTCGTCGCGGAACACGCGCGCCCGGCCGCCGGGCTGGTCGAGCCGGTCGACCACCGTCACGCGATAGCCGCGCGCCCCGAGCCGCACCGCGGCCGCGAGCCCCCCGAGCCCCGCGCCGATGACGACCGCGGTCGGAGAGTCCTCCGTGACGGGGATGGGGTCGCCCGACGTCCGCAGCCGGTCGTTCGGCTTCATGAAGGCGTCGATCGCCGCGTCGAGCGCCTGCCGCCAGGACACGTCACTACCGAAAGGGTGGGCGTCGGACACGCCGCGCAGGTGGGGAAGAACGGCCATCAGCGTCTCTTTCGTCTCTGGCGGAGCAGGCCCCCGCCGTCCGGGCGCCACAGTAGGGACGTTGCCGCGATCACGCCAGGGCGCGCGCGCGCCTGCTATCCTCCAGGGCGGTGGCCAAGCGCAGCACCGACGACGAAGTCGCGCGTACCCTGCAGATCGACGACGGAGAGACGCTCCGCCATCGGGCGCTGGCCGCCGCCGCGCAGGTGAAACGCAGGCCCACCCTGGTGGTCGTGCTGGGCGAGGACGTCGGCCGGCGCGCGCGGGTGCGAGAGTCGGCCCTCGTGGTCGGCCGGAGCCACGCGGTGGACCTGACCTTGACGGACCCGAGGGTCTCCTCGCGGCACTGTCGCATCGAGGACCGGGGCGACGGCTGGGCCCTGGTGGAGCTCGGCTCCACCAACGGGACGAGCGTCAACGGCGCCCGCGTCGAGACCGAGGTGGCGCTGCACCCCAACGACAAGGTCGAGGTCGGCGACACGGTGATCCGCTTCGAGCTCCAGGACGCCACCGACCAGGCCTACGACGAGCTGGTGGAGCGGCTGATCGACATCGACGACCTGACCGGGCTCTACGTCCGACGCCGGTTCGACCGCGAGGTGGAGGAGCTGCTCCGCGCCGCCCGCGTGAAGAGCCAGCCCCTCGGGATGCTCGTCATGGACCTCGACGGGCTCAAGGGCATCAACGACAGCCACGGCCACCTCTTCGGCGCCTACGTCATCGCCGAGAGCGGCCGGCTGATCGGGCAGACCATCCCCGACGGCGCCATCGCGGCCCGCTTCGGCGGCGACGAGTTCGTGGCCGCGTTCCCGGCCAAGGGGCTCGGCGAGAGCCAGGTCATCGCCGAGGCCATCCTCGCGGCGGTGCTGGGCCACGGCTACGAGAAGGACGGCGTCACGCTCGCGCCGGGCATCTCCATCGGGGTGGCCGCGTTCCCCGAGCACGCCAACGACGCCACGGCGCTCTTCCGCTGCGCGGACGAGGCGATGTACCAGGCGAAGCGCGAGGGCAAACGACGGGTCTGCGTCTGCCGATGACGCACGCGCGCGTCATCCAGTACCCTGCGCTCGTGCTTCGATTCGCGCTTCGGTTCGCCTCGCTCTTCTCGCTCGTCTGCGCCCTGGCCAGCCCGGCCGCCGCCCAGGACGAGGCGCTCGACCCCGACCGCCGCGCGGAGGCCCAGGCCCACTTCGAGGCCGGGACCGCCGCCTTCGACACCGGCGACTACGCGCGGGCGGCGGCGGAGTTCCGGCGCGCCCACGCGCTGACCGGTCACCCCGACCTGCTCTTCAACGTCTACTCCGCGCTCGAGCGCGGCGGCGTGCTGGCGGAGGCCGCGGAGGCCCTCGAGCGCTACCTCGAGGAGGGCGACGTCGAGCCCGACCGCCGAGACGCCTTGAGCGCTCGGCTCGCGCGGCTGGAGGCCCGCGTGGCGGAGGAGCGCGCGGCGCAGGCCGAAGCCGAGCTCGAGCGGGAGCGCGCGGCGCGCGACGCGGACCAGCGCGAAGAGCGCGAAGAGCGACTGACCAACCGCGACCTCGCGCCGCCCCCGCCCCCGGAGCCGGCCTCGGGCGTGCACCCGGCGGGGATCGGCGTGCTCATCGGCGCCGGCGTGCTCGCGGCGAGCTTCGGGGTCTTCGCCGGGCTGAGCGAGGCGGAGGACGCGAGCCTCGCCTCGGAGTGCGGGCGCGACAACCCGACCACCACCTGCACCGAGAGCCGCGTCGAGACGCTGCGCCTCTACAACACCGTCGCCGACGTCAGCTGGATCGCGGCCGCCGCGGCGGGGATCACGGGCGTCATCCTCCTCTTCGCCCTGCCGCCCGAGGCGAGCGCGACCGACGCGGCCTGGATCACCCCCTGGGCGAGCCCCGTCGCGGGCGGGCTCGCGGCGGGAGGGAGCTTCTGATGCGCGCCGTCATCCTGCTGCCGATCCTGCTCGCGAGCGCCTGCTCGCTCGTCAACGACCCGTCCGGGCACCTCGTCCCTGGGGATGGCATGGACGGGGGCGCCGACGCCAGCGTGCCCCGGGTCGAGCGAGACGACTACTGCCCGGCCTTCGCGCGAACGGCGTGCGAAGCGCGAGGGGCGGACTGCTGCGATGATCCGTCCTTCGATGTCGAGGCCTGCACACGACAGCTCCAGATGGCGTGTGGAGCGGCCTTCGGGGCGATCATCGCCGACGACCGCATCACGTGGGACGCGGAGGCGGCGGGGCGCGCGGTGGCGAGCGGGTCGGCGCTCGCCGCGACTTGCGACCCGGACGTCGCCGACTGGTACATCTCGCGCGAAGGCTTCTACGGCCCGGCGCGAGGCTCGATCCCGGGCGGCGGAGAGTGCACGCCGCGGGGCATGATGGAGATCGACTTCCTCGTCGCGAACCTCGCGTGTGAGCGCAAGGATCAGATCTGCCAGCAGAGCGGCGACCGCTGGCTCTGCGTGGACGCGCTCCGCGACGGCGAGGTCTGCCGCTACGGGCTCGAGTGCGCCTCACTCCGCTGTGAGCACGCGGGCGGCTTCATGCCCCGCCGCTGCGGAAGCGGTGAGCCGACCGGCTCGTCGTGCACCTGGGAGGACGAGTGCGCCTCGTCGATCTGCCTCGGCCCCGTGCTCGGCAAGACCTGCCGGGCGCGCACGCAGGAGAACGTGTACTGCGGGACCGACGGCTGAGGCTCAGCGCGCGTAGGGGGACCGCGCCTCGCCCGAGTGCTCGAGCTTGGTGCGCACCATCGCGCGGCCCGTGACCTCGGTCGGTCCGAAGCGGGCGAGCAGCGCGGGGAGCAAGATGAGCTCCGCCAGGAGCGACGTGCCGATCGCGACGACCGACAGCTCGGCGAACAGACGGATCGGCACGAAGGATCCGAACAGGAGCGCGAGGAAGCCGAGGAGCAGCGTCATCGCGCCGATCACCACCGCGCGCCCGCTGCCGCGCATGGCGAGGATCATTCCCCGCATGCGACGTTGCCCCTCCGAGATCTCCTCCCGGTAGCGCGCGAGGATGTGCACGGTGCCATCCACCGCGAGGCCGATGCTGACGGTGAACACGATGGCCGTCGCGGCGTGCAGCGGGATGCCGCGGAGGGCCATCCAGGCGAGGGTCAGCGTCAGCGGCAGGACGTTGGGCAGGACGCTGATCAACCCGAGCCGAACGCTCCGCAGGAGCAGACCGAGCAGCACGAAGATGATCAGGACCGCCGCCGCGAGGCTCACCACCAGCTCGCCGACCAGCCGCTCGAGCCCGCGCGCGGAGCGGACCGCCTCGCCGCCCAGCACCAGCTCCGCCTCGGGCAGCTCTCGGCCGCGCGCCTCGGCCCGGTCGAGCAGCTGATTGAGCGCGCGCTCCCCGGCGTCGGCGAGGCGCACCTCGACCCGGGCGCGCCCGCCGTCGGCGCTGACGTAGGTCGCCCAGCGCTCGGGGGCGGAGTGGGCGGCGAGCGCGGCCAGGCCCTGCGCGCGGCCGTCGTCCGCGAGCGCGTCGGGCCGGTCGTCGCCCTCGTCGATCCAGGCCCAGAGCGAGCCCGTCAGCCCCGCCGCGCCGCTCACGCGCAGGACGTGGGGCTGCTCGGCGAGCCATCGCTCGAGCGCGTCCAGCTCCCGGAGCCCCTCCGCGCTGCGATAGCGACCGGGCGCGCCCATCAACCCGACCTCGAGCACCCGCACCCCACCGAGTCGGTCCTCGAGGAGCGCCGCCGTGCGGGCCGTGTCCGAGTCGGGCGGGAGCTGGTCGAGGAGCGCGCTGTCCACGCGGAGCCGGCCGGCCGTGGCGACCGAGAGGAGCAGGAGCGCGCAGCTGCCCCCGATGACCCAGCCCGAGCGCCGCGAGACGGCCGCGGCCAGGCGCGGGATCCAGGTCTCGAGCGCCATGCGGGGGCGAGACTCGCGGACCGTCACCCGGAAGTCCGGCAGGGCGGCGGGCAGGAAGAGCACCGTGACGAGGTACGCGAGCATGACGCCCAGCGCCGCGGTGATCCCGAAGCGGCGGAGCACGCCCGTCTCGCTGATCGCGAGCGAGCCGAACCCCACCGCGGTGGTGGCCGAGGTCAAAAAGCACGCCCCGACCATCGCGCGCATGGTCCGCCGCGCGGCCGCGATGCGATCCGGATCCCGGCGGAGCTCTTCGCGGTGACGCACCAGCAGGTGCACCGCGTCGCCGAGCCCGATCGTGATCAGCAGCGGCGGCACGACGTTGTTGAGCAGGTTCAGCGGCTCGCCGAGCCACGCCATGGCGCCCACGGTCATGCCCGCCGTCATGCCCGCCGCGCCGAGCGGCAAGAGCACCCCCGCCCAGGAGCGGAAGCCGATGATCAAGACGATCAGGCTGCCCATCACGGCGAGGCCCACGAGCAGCACCTGGTCGTCCTCGAGCGCCTCGATCATGGCCACGCGCACGGCCGGCAGGCCTCCGACGCGCGCGGTCACTCGGTCCGGCGGAGGGTGGCCAGCCAACCAGGCCTCGGTCTCCTCCACCGCCGCGCGGGCCGCGTCTTCGTCCATCGGGCGGGGCGCGACGACGAGCTGGGTCACGCGCCGCTCCGCGTCGATCAGGCGCCGATCGAGCACGCCGCTCTCGACCGCCTCGACGATGGCCGCGCGCTCTGCCTCGTCGAGGTCGTCGCCCTCCACCAGCGGGCCGAGCGCGGGGGCGCCGCGAGAGAGCGAGGCGAGCCCCATCGGGAAGCGGGTCGGCTCGGAGCCGACGATGTCGCTGAGCGCGTCCTCGGTCTCGGGATCCGTCGCCGGATCTGCCTCGTCGAGCTCGTCCAGTCCCACCGCCTCGGCCCTGGGGGCGTGCGGGAGCGCGGTGACCGTGAGCCCGTCCACGCGCGCGGCCCAGGGTCGGCTCTGAAAATGGCGCGCCGCCGTGTGCAGGTAGCCCAGCACCACGGGGTCGAGCGCGTCCGGAGCCTCGAGCACGACGAGGAGCGGCTCCTCGCGCCCCGTGAAGCCGCCGAAGGCGCGCTCGGCGAGGGCGGCCTCCTCGGGCCGGGCCGGGACGAGCTCCTCGGGCGCGAAGACGGCCTCGAGCTCGGGGATCTGGCTCATCAGCGCCGCGCTCAGGAGCGCCAGCGCCACCAGCACGGGTCGGCGCCATCGAGGGAGCGAGTCGTAGAGGCGCTTCACGCCGGGGCCTCGGGCGCCTCGACGTGGCCCTCTCGGACCAGCAGGTCGGTGCGGCTCCCCTCGAGGCGGATCAGCTCCGGGTGCGTGGTGGTGAGGAAGACCTGGCCGCCCAGCCGGTCGAGGTAGGCGAACAGGCGCCGGTTGCGGGTCTTGTCCAGCTCGCTCGAGACGTCGTCCAGGAGCAGGATCGGCACGCGCCCCACGCGCCGCGAGAGCACCTCGAGCTCCGCCACCTTGAGGGCGAGCACCATCATCCGGTGCTGGCCCTGCGACGCGTGATGACGGGCGCCCCGATCGGCGTGCACCGTCAGCGAGAGATCGTCGCCGTGCGGCCCCTCCGCGGTGAACCCGCGCGCGAAGTCCTTCTGCAGCGAGCGGGCGAGCGCCTCGCGGATGGCCTCGACCTCCGGCTCGACTCGCGGTCGATACGCCACGCTGAGCGGGAGCTCCTGACCGGCCACCTCCTCGAAGGCGGACTCGGCGAGCGGGGCCAGCTCCTCGATCAGGCGAGCCCGGCACTGGCCCACCACGGCGCCCGCAGAGGCCAGGAGCGCGTCATATGAGGTGACCCCCCGGCGATCCCCGTCCTCGCGCTTCAGGAGGCGGTTACGGCTCCGCAATGCCTTGCCATAGCTGGCCAGGGTCCGGGCGTAGGTCGGGTCGAGCTGCTCGAGGATGCGATCGAGGAACCCGCGCCGCCCCTCGGGGGAGCCGCTGGCGAGCGCGAGGTCGCCCGGGTGGAAGAGCACCATCTGGAGCGACGAGACCCAGGCCGCGGTGGAGCGGGGCCGCTTGCCCTCGAACGACAGCGCGCGGGCCTTGCGCCGATCGAGCCGCACCTTCGTCGTGATGGGCGCCGGGCTCGCGTCGAAGCGGGCGGCGACCAGCGCCTGGTCCCGGTCCCGCCCGATCAGGTCCTCGCGGCCCGCCAGGCGGAAGCTCTTGAGCGCCCCGAGGTAGTAGATGGCTTCGAGCAGGTTGGACTTGCCCTGCCCGTTGTCGCCCCCGAGCACGTTGAAGCGCGCCCCGGGGCTCAGATCGAGATCGGCGAGGTTGCGCCAGCCGCGGAGAGCCAGCCGCGTCAGTCGCAGGGCCGGCCTTCGCTCGTCCATGGGCCTGGCGCCCGTCAGATGCGCATCGGCATCACGACGCCGACGAAGCTCGCCGCCGCGTCGCCCGCCGGCTTGACCACACCGGGGTCGAGCTCGCCGCTCAGCTCCAGCGCCACCTCGTCGTCGTCGAGCGCGCCGAGCACGTCGAGGATGTACCGGGCGTTGAAGCCGACCGTCAGCGCGTCGCCCGCGTAGTCGACGTCCAGCTCCTCGCTGCCCTCGCCCACGTCCGGGTTCTCGCTGACGATGCGCAGCGTGCCCGGCTCGATCGTCAGCCGCACCCCGCCGCTCTTGTCGCTCGAGACCAGGCTGATCCGGCGGAGAGAGTCGATGAGGCTGCTGCGCGCGCATATCACCCGCTTGCTCTGCTGCTGCGGAATGACCTTGGAGTAGGGCGGGAACTGCTCGTCGGCCAGCTTCACGCTGAGGAGCACGTCCTTGCCGCGGAAGAACGCGTTGCCGCCCGTCGTGGCCACCCCGACCGCGGCGGCCTCGCCCTCGCCCTTCTTGTGCTCGGACTTGGCGTCGTCGATCAGCCGCTTCAGCTCGCCGATGCCCTTGTTGGGCACGAGCATCGTGAAGCTGAGCATCGAGCCGTCGAGCTTGTGCTCGGCCTTGCTGAGGCGGTGACCGTCGGTGGTCACCATGCGCATGAGCTTGCCGTCGCCCTCGAAGAGCGCGCCCGCCAGGTGCGGCCGCGTGTCGTCGGTGCTCATCGAGTACTGGGTCTTGCCGATGAGATCGCCGACCTGCTCGGCGTCCAGCTCCACGAACTCCGCCCGACCGGGGCTCGGCAGGGGCGGGAAGTCGTCTCCGGGCATGCCGGGAATTTTGTATTTCACCTTCCCGCAGCGAATCTCCGCGGCGTTGTTCGCGCCCACGGTCCACTTCACCTCGCCCTCGGGAAGATTCTTCACGATGTCGAAGAGCGTCCTCGCCGCCACCGCCACGGAGCCGCCCGTCGTGACGTCCGCCTCCACGGTGGCCGTGACGCCCAGGTACAGATCCGTCGCGGCGAGCCGGAGCGTCCCCGTGCTCTCGGTGCTCAGCAGGATGTTCGACAGGATCGGCATCGAGCTCTTCCGATCCGCGACACCGTGGGTTCGCGCCAAGCCACGCAGGAAGTTCCGCTTGCTGATCGTGAGCTCCATCGTCCCTCGCCTCTTTCCAGCTTCTCGCGTGCAGCCCGAGGCTTTCCACATCCACGAGCGCGCAGAAGAAGATCCTTTCGGATCTTTAAATTCAATTCCGTCGTCGTCTTAAGTCTTGTGGATTGGGGATCGATCCGGCCAACCGCCCGAAATCGTTACCGCGATCCATCGTCTCCACCCGTGGACAAAAACGGGGACACAGTGTGGGAGAAGTCATCCCCATGTGCTCCCGGTGTTCATCCCCAGGTTTCCCCCCCCGCGGTCCACAGGCCGATCGGACGAGGCTCGACTGTATAGAGAGCCCCCGAGGGGAAGGCAAGAGCCCCCTGGTAGTCAGGATGATGCCTCGAAATCGTTGAAGATTTCGGGTCGGGTTCGAGCGCTTCAATCGAGCCCCAGCGCGGCCGAGAGCTTCTCGATCGTCTGCATCTCGTGCGGGCTCACCTTGCCGTCGGCGAGCACCGCCTGGACCAGACCGTCCATGAAGGCGCGCTTCTCGGGCTCCGAGAGGGCCCCCACGATGGGCTCCGCCTCGTCCCAGCCCTCGAGGTCCCGGACGCGCTGACGCTGCGCCTCGTCGAGGGAGAGGGCGTCCATGCTCGACTCGAGGAACGCGCGCTCCTCGTCGGTCATGATGCCGTCGGCGGCGAGGACCTTCGCGACGAGCAGGCAGCGGGCGAGGGAGGCGTCCATGTGGGGGCGGACGGTAGCAGCTATCCCGGGCGTGTGGGAGCCGCCCAGGAGGGCCCCTGGAGGGACGGACGAAGAAAGGCGCGCCCGGAGGCGCGCCCTTCTGGAGGCCGGTCTGGAACCGGGGAGCGGGAGTCGGCTCAGCTGAAGCCGACCTTGCGCTCGATGGCGGCGACGGCGTTCTTCACGTCCTCGTCGTCCTTGTCGAGCAGGCCGCCGATCTTCTTCACCGCGCTCATGACCGTCGTGTGGTCCTTGCCGCCGAAGCGGTCACCGAGCTCCGGGTAGCTGAGCTTGAGGCGCTGACGGCTGACGTACATCGCGACCATGCGCGGGAAGCTCACGGCGCGGTGGCGGCGATGCGACTTCAGGTCGCTCAGGCGCAGGTTGAAGTACTCGCAGGTCGCGCGCTGGATGTCCTCGACCGTCGTCTGCTTCTCGAGCCGCGGCACCACGGTGCCGAGCGCGTCCCGGGCGAAGTCGACGTCGATCGTCTGCTTCGTCAGCTCGGCCTTGACCGCGAGGCGCAGCAGCGTGCCCTCGAGCTCGCGCACGTTGCTCTGCACCTTCTGCGCGATGATCAGCGCGACGTCGTCGTCGAGCGCGATCTGCTCCTGCTCCGCCTTCTTCTTGAGGATCGCGATCCTCGTGTCCAGCTCCGGCGCCTGGATGTCGGCGACGAGGCCCCACTGGAAGCGGCTGATCAGGCGCTCCTCCATCTCCTTGATCTGCTGGGGATAGACGTCGGAGGTGACCACGATCTGGCGGTCGGCGTGGTAGAGCGCGTTGAAGGTGTGGAAGAACTCTTCTTGCGTCTGTTCACGGCCGGCGAGGAACTGGATGTCGTCGATGCAGAGCACGTCGCAGCTGGTGCGGTAGCGCTCGCGGAACTGGTCGATGCGGTGGTTCTGCAGCGCCCAGATGAACTCGTTGGTGAAGCGCTCGGCGCTCAGGAACAGGACGCGCGCGTCCGCCTTGTCCTGACGCACCCGATGACCGACCGCGTTGACGAGGTGGGTCTTGCCCAGCCCCACGCCGCCGTAGATGAAGAGCGGGTTGTACCGGGTGCCCGGGCTCGAGGCGGCGGCCACGCTCGCGGCGTGGGCGAGCTGGTTCGAGGGGCCGACGATGAAGTTGTCGAAGCGGTACTTCGGGTTGAGCCCGCTGTCGGCCGGGGGGTGCGACGGCGGCTGCGGCGGGGGCGCGCTGTGCCGGAACGCTCGCAGCGACGGGTCACTCCCGGCGCGCTTCTCCTGGGCGCGCTCCTGCTCCTCCTCCCGCCGCGACTCGTCGGCGCGGCGGTCGAGCATCTGCTGGAGCTTCTCGTCGACCAACCAGTCCACCTCGAGCGGCTCCACGCCGGACTCGTGGCTCAGCGACTCCAGGATCAAGTCCAGGTAGTGTGTGCTGATCCAGTCCGCGTAGAACCGGTTCGGGATGCGCAGGGTGACCGTCCCTCCCTCGAGCCGGTCCAGCTGGACGGGCTCGAGCCAGGTCCGGTAGTTCTCTTCCGAGAGCCGGCCCCGTAGCGTCGAGAGAGCGGATTCCCACAGGTGATGCATTCCTGTTTTCCCGTGCGATTGGGTACAGTTATACGTTCGATCCACAGCCTATCCACAGGCAGGATCGGAGTTGGGGACGGCTTGTGGAAAACGTCTGAGCCGACAGGTGTCCGGGAAGGACATGCGGAGGTTCGAACGAGCCCGGATCGGGCCACTCGAGTCCGCGTCGGCTGGAGACGATGAACGCTCAGCCGCGCCCCCTGAGCAAGGACCGGACGCTAGCAAACGGAGCCGCAGACGTCTACGGGCGAGATCGCACAGATTCATAAGCGGTCGGGATCGTTCGTGTTTCATGGGTGGATCGTGTTGGACACAAATTGTGGACGGCCCGGTCATTTCGAGGGTTGTCCACAAGTGCCCGGATCGACGGAGGTTTTCACGTTCGATCCGCTCGCGGGCGGGGATCGCGTTTGCGACGGCCTCGAAACGCCCCCCAACGTCGCTGTTCTGGGAGGGTGGCAGCGGCTCCGGGCGCGGGTCGAGAAAAGCGCAGAGTGGAACACCGCGGCGTCTCTCTTCCGTTCGCCGACGACCGCTTTCTTGGCGTCCGCCGCGCGGATCGATAAGAAGGAGCTTGCCCGAGGCGACGGCCGGTCCGGGGACGGAGCACGAAGATGATGAACGAGCACGCTGGAGCGGGACGGAAGCTGATGCGGAGGGCGCTCACGGTGGCGCTCGGTCTGTCCGCCTCCCTGCTCTCCGCCCACCTGCTGCCGGGGAGCGCCAGCGCGCAGACCGCCATCCCGGGCGGCGCGCGCGAGGCGACCGACGAGACGCCCATGCTGCCCGACACGATGGAGACGGCCCGCGGCCTCGCCATGGGTCTGGGGGCGCGCGCGTCGGCGATGAGCACCAACGGCATCGCCTACAACCCGGCGGGCCTGAGCATCGGCCGCCACTACCACATCGACAGCTCCGTCGGGTACGACCCGCAGGCGGCGCGCTTCTGGGCCGGCGGCTCCCTCGCCGACAGCCACAGCGGCCCCATCAACATGGGCGTGAACTTCCGCTACGTGCACGGGAGCGGCGAGCGCGGCAGCTACGGCGGCTACGACGGACGCGTCGCGCTCGGCCTGCCCCTCGGCGAGCACTTCGCGCTCGGGCTGACCGGCCGCTACATGAGCTTCTGGCGCGAGGGCGCAGGCAACGAAGAGGCCGCGCCGTTCGCGGAGCACGTCACCTTCGACGCCGCCATCCGGGTCACTCCCATCCCCGGCCTGCACATCGCGGCGCTCGGCCACAACCTCATCGACGTCGGCTCACCGCTGGTGCCCATGCAGGTCGGCGGCAGCATCAGCTACACCATCGACAGCGCCTTCACCCTCGCGTTCGATGGCCTCGCGGACCTCACGACCTGGCAGAACCCGGACGGCACCATCCGACCGGAGGCCATGATCGGCGGCGCGGCGGAGTACTTCACGGGCGAGGTCCCGATCCGCGCCGGCTACATCTACGACAGCGGCCGCGACCTCCACTACGTCACGGCCGGCTCGGGCTGGCTCAACGAGCAGCTGGGCTTCGATCTCTCGCTTCGCCAGCAGGTCAACGGTGCGTACGACACCCGCATGATGGCGAGCTTCCGCTACTTCGTTCACTGAGCCGCTCGTTCACTGGGCCGAGCGGACGCCGGCCCGGACGAGCACGAGCTGGTCGAGCAGGTCGTGGGGCCCGAGGGGCGGCGCGACGCGGTGCGCGACCTCCGGGTGACGCGCGGCGGCCTCGGCCGCGAGGCGCGGGACGTCCTCGGTGGCGTGGCGCCCGGGGCTCAGGAAGTAAGGCACGACCACGACCTCCGAAGCGCCGCGGGCCACGAGCTGGTCGAAGGCCTCGGCGATGGTGGGCGCGGCGAGCTCCATGTGGGCCGGCTCGATCAGCGTGCCCTCGGGGAGCTTGGCCGCGATCCGCTCGGCCACCTCGCCGAGCAGCGCGTTGGACGCCGCGCGGCGGCTGCCGTGATCGACGAGGAGGATTCCCTGGGTCACGCCCGGAGGGTAGGGCCGCGGGCGCTCGCCAGCGACCCCACGCGAACCGGCTTTACGTCGGGGGGACCCGGCGGCTACCTTCCGCGGAACCGTGGCCTCGGCTCGTTGTCGCCCACGTCGTGAAGATCGCGGCGTTCGACATCGAGAAGGCAGCCGCGGCGGCAGGCTTTCACGTCCCGATGCCCGACGGCTACGAAGAGAAGCTGGTCGCACGCTTGAAGCGGAGGGACGAGGCCGCGTTCAACGAGTTGATCCAGCTCTACCAGGGGCGCATCTATCGCCTGGTGTTCCGCATGCTGGGCGACCGGGCGGAGGCGGAGGATCTCGCGCAGGAGGTCTTCATCACCGTCTTCAAGTCGATCGACGGCTTCCGGGGCGACTCCAAGCTCTCGACCTGGCTCTACCGCGTCGCGACCAACCACTGTAAGAACCGCATCAAGTACCTCCAGCGCCGCGCGCGCGGGAAGAAGAAGGAGTTCGACGAGGTCGCGCAGCACAACGCGCTCGAGAGCGCCACGATGAACCCCACGTCGCAGATCGCCCGACCCGACGAGATGCTGGAGGCCTATCAGAAGGAGGCCATCCTCAAGGCGGCCATCGCGCAGCTCGACGAGGACCATCGGACGCTGATCGTGCTCCGCGACATCGAGCACCTCACGTACGAGCAGATTCAGGAGATCACCGGTCTCGCCGAAGGTACGGTGAAGAGTCGACTCCACCGCGCGCGGCACGCGCTGCGGGACAAGGTCCGGCGAATGGCGGAGGGTCGCCGTTCGTCCATCCCTCAGGAACCCACCAAGAAGAAAGCATGACGGCGGACGAGGCACGCGACCTCTTCAGCGAGGCGTTCGAGGGAGACCTCGACGAGGCGCAGAAGGAGGCCTTCGACGCGGCGCTCGCCGCCGACGAAGAGCTGCGCTTCGAGTACGAGGAGTTCGTCGACACGTTCGCGCTCGTCTCGAAGATGGGCGAGCCCGAGTCGATCGAGGTCCCGAACCTCCTGCCGAAGATCCAGGATCGGATCCGGCGTCGCAGCCGCGGGCGCTACTACCGCGACCAGTTCTCGCGGCGCGCGGGGCCCGGCTGGATGATGCCGCTCGTCGCCGCCGTCGCGGTCCTGCTCATCCTCGGAGCCGCGGTGTATGCGCTCCAGACCGCGGTGGTGCTAGAGACGACGGCTGAACATGGCGAGTGACACGATCCTGATCGCGGAGGACAGCCCCACCCAGGCGGAGGCCCTGCGCCTGATCCTCGAGTCCGAGGGCTTCCACGCGGTCGTGGTGGAGCACGGCCAGGCCGCCCTCGACGCGGCGCTCGCCTCGCCTCCCGACGCGGTGCTGGCCGACGTGACCATGCCCGAGCTCGACGGGATCTCGCTCTGCCGCGCCCTGCGCGCCGACCCGCGCACGGCGGAGCTGCCCTTCGTGATCCTCACCGGGCTCGACGATCCCCCGCTCGGCGAGGGCCTGGTCGCGGGCGTCGACGGATGGCTGCGCAAGCCGGTCGACATGGGGGAGCTGATCGAGGGCCTGCGCGCGGTGATCGCCCGACACCGCCGACGCGCCGCGCGCTGACGGCCGCTCGACGGGCCAGCGCCGCGCCCTCATGGTGCGCCCGTGCGCCGCGGACCGCTGTTCATGATCCTCGCGGGGCTGCTCTTCACGGTCATGCTCGGGCTGGTGAAGGTGGCGCGTGAGGAGCTGAGCGCGCTCGAGGTCGTGTGCTGGCGGAGCGTGACCGCCCTGCCGCTGTCCTTCGTGCTCGCCCGGCGGGCCGGCATCGCGGTGAAGTCCCGGCGCACCCTGCTCGTCCGCTGCGTCCTCGGCTTCGGCGCCGTCTTCGGCTTCTTCACCGCCGCGAAGGGCCTGACCATGGCGCAGCTCTCGCTCGTCTCGAAGCTGCAGCCCATCCTGATCGCCGTGCTCGCGCCGCTCGCGCTCGGGGTCAGTGAGAAGAGCGACAAGAGCGTCTGGGTCGTGCTCGGCCTGGGCCTCGCCGGCTCCGCGCTGCTGCTCTCGCCGGACCTCTCGAGCGGCTCGATCTACGGCCTGCTCGCGCTCTTCGCCGCGGTGAGCTCCGCGGGCGCCCACGTCGCCGTCCGCGCGCTCGGCAAGACCGACAACCCCTTCGCGCTCGTCTTCTGGTTCCAGCTCTTCCTGTGCGTCGCGGCCGTCGCCGCCTTCGTGGCCACCGAGCGGACCCTGCTCCCGCTGCCGCCCGCTCACCTGTGGTGGACCCTCGTCGGCGTCGGCGTGTCCACCACCCTCGCCCAGCTCGCGATGACCCGCGCGTACCAGCTCGACAAGGCCTCCACCGTCGCCGCGGCCAGCTACGCGGGCCCCCTCTTCGCCGTCGTCGGAGACATCCTCTTCTTCGCCGCGTGGCCCGACGCCTGGGCCCTGGGCGGAGGCGCCCTCATCGTCCTCGCCGGCGCCTGGCTGGTCTTCTCGCCTCGCCAGGCCCCCTGACCATCGCCAGGTGGGGACACCAACCGGCCCGCGTCGGGGTCGGGGACGGTGTTTACTTGTTGACTTGTTGACAGCAAGGCTTGTCATCCGCGATGGCGAGCTTGCGAGGAAGTCAACAAGTAAACACCGTCCCTGTGTTGCTGATTGGGTGTCTCTTGTTGGAGATGCCGACGCGCGCCCCCGCCCCCCCAGGTAGGCGGTTTGGGCGCGGGTGCTGCGCGACCGCCCGGGAACGCGCGCCGACCGCCCGTGGTGTCGCATGTTCTTGCGTCACCGGATATCCGGGAGTCCCCCTACACGCGCACGGGACGGTGACCAGTGGCTACTCGGCGGGCGAAGGGTCCGGCGCAGAATCACGCTCGCCCGTCGCCACGCGGAAAAGCGGACCGAAGAGTCGCGACAAGCCGCCGCCCAGTCCGTCCACGCTTCGATAGAGGCAAGGGACGATCACGAGGATCAGGACGGTCGAGAAGGTCAGGCCCCAGCTGATCGCGGTGGCCATGGGGGCGAGCAGCTCGCTGCGGCCGCCGATGCCGAGCGCGAGCGGGAAGAGGCCGGCGATGGTGGTCACGCTCGTCAGGAAGATGGGTCGGAGCCGGAGGCGCGCCGCGTCCACGATGGCGTCGTCCAGCGCCGCGCCCGCCTCGCGCCGCTTGTTGATGAAGTCGACGAGCACGAGGGAGTCGTTGACCACGATGCCGGCCAGGCCGACGACGCCGATCAGACCGATCAGGCCGACCGCCTCGCCGCTGACCAGGAAGCCGATGCTCACGCCGATGAGCGACAGCGGGATGGCCGTCATGACCACGAGCGGCTGGAGGAACGAGCGGAACTGCGTGGCGAGGATGGTGTAGATCAGCAGCGCCGCGACGAGGAAGGCGAGGAAGAGCGAGTCGAGCGACTCCTGGGTCTCCTCGTACTCGCCGCCGAGCTCGAAGCGGACCTCCGGGTTGGCGGCCATGAGCGGGGCGATGCGCCTGGCGAGCGCCGCGTTCGCGTCGGCGCTCTGGACTCCGGAGCCCTCCACCAGCTCCGCGGTGACCGTGATGGTGCGGCGGCGGTCGCGGCGCTCGATCGCGGACAGGCCCCGGTCCACCTCGATCTGCGCGATCTCGCGGAGCGCGACGGTGCCGCCGCTCGGCGTGACCAGCGTGAGCTGACCGAGCCGATCGGGGTCGCTCCGCGCTTCCTCTCGCACCCGCACCACGACGTCGACCTCCTCCTCGCCCTCCCGGGTCGTCGCCACGGGGGCCGCGCCGAAGGCGGTGCCGAGCCAGGTGGTCACCGCGGCGGTGGTCAGCCCGTGCAGCGCCGCGCGGGACTCGTCGACCGTCACGCGCAGCTCGCCCTTGCCGAGCTGGTGGTCGTCCCCCACGTCCCGCACGCCGCGCACCTGACGCAGCTCCGCTTGCACGCGCTCGCTGATCTCGGCCAGGTGATCGAGGTCTTCACCCATGATGCGCACCGCGACGGGGGCGCCGGTCGGGGGGCCGTCCTCGAGCTTCACCACCTCGAGGTTCGACGGGCCGACGACGTCGTCGAAGCGGTGCGCGACCTGCTCCATGAGCTGGGTGCCCGCCTCCTGACTGCTGCGCTCGTGTCGCGGGACCATGTAGACGCTCACCGCGCCGACGTGGTCGCCGGTCACGTTGAAGGTCCGGGTGCGCGAGTAGCCGCGCGTGCTGATCACCGCGTCGACGTCCTGGTCGCCGAGCTCGAGGATCCGTCGCTCCACCTCGGCGAGGACCCGGTCGGTCTCCTCGGGCGCCGCGTCGGTGGGCATGCGGACCCGCACGTCGAAGGCCTCGACGTCGCCCTCGCTGAACAGCGTCACGCTCTTGAGCGCCACCGCCGCCCCGATGAGCCCGATGCACACGAGGTAGGTGCCGAAGACCACGAGCAGCCGGCGGCGAAGGGCCATGCGCAGGATCGCGGTGAAGCGCCGCTCGAGCGCCGCCGCGAGCTTCCCGGTCCAGCCCTCCTGGGTGCTCTTCTTCTTCGCCTCGGTCGCGCCGAAGTCGGCCATGTGGCTCGGCAGGATGAAGAACGCCTCGACCAAGGACGCGAGGAGCGCGGCGACGATCACCTTCGGGATGATCGCGAAGAACTCCCCGAGCACCCCGCTCATCAGGAGCAGCGGCAGGAACGCCGAGCAGGTCGTCGCCGTCGACGCGACCACGGGCCAGAACACCTCCATCGTGCCGACCACCGCGGCGCGCTTTCGCGGCATGCCCTCCTCGATGTGACGGAAGACGTTCTCGATGATGATGATCGCGTCGTCGACGATGATCCCGAGCGAGAGGATCAGGGCGAGCAGCGACAACATGTTGATCGTGATGCCGAGGAGGTGCATCACCACCACGCCGCCCGCGATCGCCACCGGGATGCCGAGCGCGGCCATCAGCCCGTTCCGGAAGCCCACGAACATCCAGAGGATCGCGAGCACGAGCGCGAGGCCCATCGCGGCGTTCGCGTAGAGGGTCGTCAGGTTCGCGCGGACGTAGTGCGAGGTGTCGCCGAAGACGCTGATCTGCACGCCCGGCGGGAGGGTCGCGCGGGTCTCGTCGAGCAGCGCGCGCACGTCGGCCGCCACCCGCAGGGCGTCGGCGCCGTCCTCCTTCTGGATCACGAAGACGATGGCCGGCTCGCCGTCGACGCGCGACATCGTGCGCGCGCGCTCGAAGCCCTCCTCGACGTCGGCCACGTCCCGCACGCGCACCGCGCCGCCGTCGGGGTGGGGCCGGACCACGACCTCGCCGATCTGATCGGCCGTCGCCGCCTGCGCCATGCCGCGCACGATCCGGCTCCGCCGGCCGGTCTCCATCTGCCCGGCGGGCACGTTCGCGCCGCGCATCGACAGCGCGCTCGCCACGCTCGAGAGCGGCAGGTCGAACGCCGAGAGCCGGTCAGGGTCGACGTCCACGTGGATCTCGCGCTCGCGGATCCCGGTCGGCCTCGCCTCGCCCACGCCAGGGGTGCGCTCCATGCGCTCCTCGAGCTCGCGGGCCACCGCGCGCAGGACGCGCTCGGGCACGTCACCGCGCACCGTCACCGCCATCATCGGCGGGCGCACCGCCGCCTCCCGGACGACCGGCGACTCGGCCCCGGCCGGGAGGGCGGCTGCGGCCCGGTTCACCTCGTTGGTGATCTCGAGCACCTTGCGACCCACGTCCTCGACCGTCGGCTCGAGCTCCACCCAGATGAAGCTCATGCCGTCGCTCGAGGTGCTCGACATGATGTCGACGTCCTCGATGTTGCTCAGCTCGTCTTCGATCGGCGCGGTGACGAGCTGCTCCACCTCCTCGGCCGACGCGCCCGGCATGAGGGTCACCACGCTCGCGGCGCCGATCGGGACGATCGGATAGACCTCGCGCGTCATCTGCGAGAGGACCAGCAGCCCGGTGGCCATCATCGCGATGGCGACGAGGTTCACGAGCACGGGCTGCCGCACGCTGAAGCGCGCGATGGAGGGCGGCTCCTCGTCACCCTCCGGAGGCGGGGGCTCAGTCGACACGGGTCTCCGCCCGCGGCTCGCTCGGCGCCTGCTCCGCCTCGACCACCGTCACCGGCTCTCCGTCGAGCACGCGGTCTTGTCCCTCGACGACCACGCGGTCGCCCGCGCTCAGGCCCTCGACCACCTCGGCGCGCGTCCCCTCGATCGCGCCGAGCACGACCGCGCGCCGATGCGCGACGCCGTCGTCGTCCACCACGTAGACCTGCACGACCTCGAAGCGCTCGAAGGCGGCGTCCGCGTCGACCGTCACGACGGTGCGCGGCGCGCCCGTCTGTACCTCGAAGCGCGCGACGAGACCCGGGCGGAGCCGCCCCTCCGGATCGCGGATCTCGACCTCGACCGGGAGGCGCCGCGTGCGCCGATCGACGGCCTCGCCCACGCGCAGGACCTCACCCTCGAAGACCTCGCCCGGGCGCGCGAACACGTGGGCCCGGACGGTCGCGCCCGGCGTCACGTCGAGCGCCTCGCGCGGGTCGAGCAGCACCTCCGCCCGCAGGAGCGACGCGTCCATCAGCTCCGCCACCGGGCTCCCCGGCATGACGTACTCGCCCATCTCGACGCGGCGCTCCACGACGGTGCCGCCGAAGGGTGCGCGGAGCACCGCCTCGGTCAGTCCGCGCCGGGAGAGGCGCACCTGGGCGCGCGCCGACTCGAGCGCCGCCTCCGCGAGGGCGCGGGCGTCCTGCGCCTGATCGAGCGACCGCGCCGACGCGCTGCCGCTCTGGACCAGCCGCTCGGCGAGGGACCGCTCCCGCTCCGCCTGCGCGAGCGCGGCCTCCGCCTGGGTGACGTTGGCCGAGGCGGCCGAGGCGGCGACCGTCGTCCTGCCCACGTCGAGCCGGAGGAGCACCTGCCCCGCCTCCACCGTCTGGCCTCGCTCCATG
The DNA here is from genome assembly GCA_004213565.1 of Sandaracinaceae bacterium. GTDB lineage: Bacteria > Myxococcota_A > Polyangia > Polyangiales > Sandaracinaceae > JAVJQK01. The sequence continues at coordinate 34,283 of SHBB01000001.1, read as the reverse complement.
TCGAGCGCGACGACCCGCCCCGGGGCCTCGACCGAGAGCGTCGCGCGGCGCAGAGGGAGAAGCTCCGCCGTGCCCATGGCGTGGGGCACTCGCTCCGTGTCCAGCACCGGGTCCAGACGCACGGGAGGCGGCGGAGGCGGCGCTTCTCGCGCAGCCTCGGACCCACAGCCAGGGCCGGCTGCGAGCCAGAGCATCACCGACGACATCAGAGCGGTTCGACAGCGCACGGCACCTCGCGGGCTCCGAGTCTCGACCTCTCCCCGCGCTCCGTCAAACGAACGAAGCCGGTCCTCGGATCGATGCAGCGGCACGCGCGCCGGACAAAAAAGAAGGCGGCCTCGGTGCGTTGGGGGGGGATTGCACCGAGGCCGCCAGAGATTGACATGACGGGCGAGCGGCAAAGGGGGGGCTACGCCGCCGGCCTCATCGCCATGTCACCCTCTGACTTAGCGATGGGCGTGCCAACCAGCGGCCCCGGGGATTCCCGCGGGAACAGGCACATGACGCCCGTCATCTTCCCCATTCTTGAAACCCGCGCGTTTCAGAATGGGAGCCGCGCGTGCGCGGAGATCAAAGATCACGACCCCGGCGCGTGGGGGGGAGTTGCGCCGGGGTCGTGGAAGATCGACATGACTCGGGCGGGCGGTCGGGGGGGCAATCGCCCGCCTTGGTGTCATGTCTGCCCACCACCGTAGCGAGCGTCGTGCCAAGCGCGTGGCTGCCACCCGGCGCGCCTTCGTGGGAGGATCCCAGGCGCTGCGCCCCGCTCTCCCCTCAACCGTGAAAGCGCGGGCTTGCAGATCCGAAAGGAGACCCGCCCATGCCTGCGCCACCCAAGCGACCCGGTCCGGTCCACCACGTGGCCGTCTGCGTCCGCGACGTCCCGGCCGCCCTCGCCTTCTACCGTGATGTCCTGGGGCTGGAGGAGCTCCGCCGCTGGCTCCGGGACGACGGCACCCTGCGCTCGGTGTGGCTCGCGATGGGGGCCCTCCACGGAGAGCGTGCGTTCCTGGCCGTGGAGGAAGTGCCGGGTGGGGCGCCACGTCACGACAGCGCACCCGGGTTGCACTGCCTGGCGCTCCAGATCGCGTCTCGAGACCGGGAACACTGGCGAGGCCGGCTCGAGGCGGCTGGACACCCGGTCGAGCGTGAATCCGAGTTCACGCTGTATGCCCGTGATCCGGAGGGGACCCTCGTGGCGCTGAGCCACTATCCAGACTCGGCGATGGGGATCAGCAGCTCGCGATGACCGCGTGGATCTCTTCGTCCGTCATCAGCCGCTTGCTCTCCTTGGCCTTGGCCAGGATCGCCTGGGTGATGGCTTCGGTCGGCTCGACGTCGCGCTTGCGACACCAGAAGCGGACATTGCTGATCCCGCTCATCGGGCCGATCCCGATCTCCTGCTCCCGCCCGAAGTCACCGGCGGGCACGCCCGAGTAGACGTGGTCGGCGAGGAAGGCGTCGCCCTTCTCCATCGCCTTGATGATGGCCGCCGCGTGCACGCCCGTGCCGGTGCGGAACGCGTCCTCGCCGAAGACCGGGTAGTTGATCGGGATGGGGAACTCGGTCGACGTCGCGACCTTCTCGCAGAGCGCGTTCAGCTTGGTGAGGTCCCGGTCCCCGAGCACCCCCAGGAGCTTGAGGTTGACCAGGATCTGGTCGAGCGACGCGTTCCCCACCCGCTCGCCGATGCCGAGGATGGTGCCGTGGGTGCGGTCGGCGCCGAACTCGAGGGCCCAGATCGCGTTGACCACCCCGAGGCCGCGGTCGTTGTGCCCGTGCCAGTCGACGCCCACCTCCGCGCCCGAGGCGTCGATGAGGTGCCGCGTGAACTGGACCAGGTTGCGCACCCCGTCCGGCGTGACGTGGCCGACGGTGTCGCAGAGGGTCAGGCGCGAGGCGCCGTGGTCGATGGCGGCGCGGAAGAGCTCCCAGAGCACGTCGGGGCGAGAGCGGGTGGTGTCCTCGGTGACGTAGTTGACGGGCAGGCCCTCCTTGACGCCGAACGCGATGGCCTCGACCGAGCGGCGGCGGATGAGCTCCACCGACCAGTCCTCGGCCAGCCCGCGGATGGGTGAGGAGCCGATGAAGGTCATCACCTCGATCGGCAGGCCCGCGCGCTGGCTGACCTCGACCATCGGCGCGATGTCCTGCACGAGCGTGCGCCCGGCGCAGGTGGGCCGGATGTTCATCTTCTGGTCGGCGATCTCGCGGCAGAGGCGCAGCACGTCGTTGAACGCGCGCTGTCCGGCCCCGGGCAGGCCGACGTCGATGGTGTCGACGCCGATCTCCTCGAGCATGTGGAGGATCTCGAGCTTGTCCTCGATCTCCGGGTCCACCACCGACGGGTTCTGGATGCCGTCGCGGAGGGTCTCGTCGTGCAGCTCGAAGGCGCGGTTGGCGATGACCGGTCCGCGGTAGCGCTTGGAGTTCCAGTCGTAGATGAGCTGCGAGACGTCGCTGTCGTCGATCTCGCCCGCGCGCGTGGTGTCGGTCATCGGCTGTCCTTCAGCTTGCAGGCCCTGAAAAGGCGAAAGGGCCCCGCGCCGCTGCGCGAGACCCTCTCAGTTTCACACCAGATCGGGGTGGGCGAAAGTGCGAGGCGTCACGCGCGCCGCTCAGGCGCGCTCGAGCACGAGCGCGATGCCCTGACCGCCGCCGATGCAGGCCGAGCCGACGGCCAGCTGCTTGTCGGTGCGCTGGAGCTGGTAGACGAGGTTGGTGGTGATGCGCGCGCCCGTCGCGCCGAGCGGGTGACCGAGGGCGACCGCGCCGCCATTCGGGTTGCTCTTCTCCTCGGGCAGGTCGAGCTCCTTCTGGACGGCGAGCCACTGCGCGGCGAACGCCTCGTTGATGTCGAACCAGTCGATCTGGCTCTGCTCGAGGCCCGCGCGCTCGAGCGCGGAGCGGATGGCGGGCGCAGGGCCGATGCCCATGAGGGTCGGCTCCACGCCGGCGATGCCCCACTGCAGGAGCTTGGCGAGCGGCTTCAGCCCGCGCTCCTTGGCCCAGCTGCCGCTGCACACGACGAGCGCCGCGGCGCCGTCGCAGATGCCCGAGGCGTTGCCGGCCGTGACCACGCCGTCCTTCTTGAAGACGGGCGGGAGCTTGGCGAGGATCTCCATCGTCGTCTGCGGACGCGGGTGCTCGTCCTTGTCGACGGTGACGGGGCCCTTGCGGGTCTTCAGCTCGATCGGGACCATCTCGTCCGCGAACGCGCCGTTCTCCTGGGCCGCGGCCCAGCGCTGCTGGCTCTTCAGGGCGAAGGTGTCGCAGTCCTCGCGGCTGATCCCGTACTTCTCGGAGAGGTTCTCCGCCGTGACCGCCATGGGCGTGTTGCAGTAGCTGTCGGTGAGCGAGGCCCAGAGGGTGTCGACCATCTCGGGCGGCTTGCCGAAGCGCGCTCCCTTGCGGAGGCCCCACATGCTGTGCGGCGCCTGCGACATGTTCTCCGTGCCGCCGCAGAGGACCGCCTTCGCGTCACCGAGCAAGATGTCCTGCGCTGCGTTGACGACCGACTGGAAGCCCGAGCCGCAGAGGCGGTTCACGGTCAGCGCGGGCGTCTCGATGGGCAGGCCGCTCTTCAGGCCGACGTGCCGCGCCATGTAGATCGCGTCGGGGCTCGTCTGCTGCACGTTGCCGAAGACCACGTGGTCGATCTCGTTCGGCTCGAGGCCGCTCTGCGCGAGCGCGGCCTTGGCGGCGTGCACGCCGAGGTCGATGGCGCTGACGCCTTCGAGGGCGCCGTTCATCGCACCGAAGGCGGTGCGCTTGGCGGCGACGATCCAGATCTCTTCGTTCAGCTTCTTCATGGGGGTCTCCGATCAGCCAGAAATTTCGGCGTATGCGTTGGTGAAGATGTGCTCGTCGGGCCGCTCCAGGGTCGAAGCGCGCACGACCACGCGGCCGTCCTCGCGCCAGCCCTCGGTGACGATGGTCTCGCCCGGCCAGATGGGCTTGCTGAAGCGCCCGTAGAAGGTCTTCAGCTTGGACGGGTCGCCGCCGCACTCCTGCTCGAGGATGGCGCGGCCGATGTAGCCGTAGGTGCAGAGCCCATGGAGGATGGGGCGGCCCTGCGTGACCTTCTCCGCCTTCATCGCCGCCTCGGGGTCGATGTGGAGCGGGTTGTAGTCGTGGCCGCCGAGCCGATACAGGATGGCCTGCTCGGCCGAGGTCGCGCCCTCGACGCGCCAGTCGGCCTCGCGCTCGGGGGGACGGATCTTGGGCGAGCGGGGCGGGGCCTCGCCGCCGTAGCCGCCGTCCTTGAGGTACATGATCGTCCACTCGGTCTCGGCGAGCAGGGTTCCGTCGCCGTCGCGCGTCTCGGTGCGGACCACGGACTGCGCCATGCGCTTGAGGTCGTAGACGCCGACCACCTCCCCGACCGTGACGAGCTTCGTCTTGGGCGGGAAGGGTGCGTGGAGCGTGATCTTCTGGGCGCCGTGCACGACGCCGCTGAGGTCGCCGCCCACGACGTCGAAGAGCTTGCGGTTGACCTCGAAGGCCGGCACGACGGCGAAGGTCGGGAAGACCTTCGGGCCTCGCTTCTCGTAGAGGAAGTCCAGCTGATCGGCGCTCGCGCCGATGCCGAGCGCGTAGAGGGCCGCGTCCTGCCAGTCGTAGGGATGCTCGACCGGCTCGGTCTTCTTCCCTGCGGCGTCCGGGTTCAATGCCATGGAGGGGGTCTAGCCTCGCGGGCAACCCGCTGCCCGTGAGCCTGCACACTCGCCCTGCCGCTCGGACTCGCGGCCCGAAAACCGTTCCGTCTTTCGGGCACACGAGTCCTGGCCGCTCTTCCTTGGAGGGGCTGTCCCAGCCCCTCCCCCCACGCGAGTGAATCGCGTGGGGCCCCCCCTCCCAATCCAGTCCCGTCGACCCTTCGACGTCCCGGGCTTCGGCTTCGCCGAAACCCGGAACGCACTTCGGGCCGCCGGTACCAGGAACCAGCGTTGGCGGCACGAGGAATGGAGCTAGACTGCGGTCGTGGAGGGGCACCGCCGGTTTTCAGCGCTCACCATCGCGATGAGCCTCGCGCTCGTCGGGTGCCCCGGCTCCAACACCCCGCCCCCACCTCCGCCGGGTGACGCCGGTCCCGTCGTCGACGGAGAGGTCATCGACTTCACGGACACGGACGGGGACGGGCTCTGCGACCGGACCGAGCTGATGTGGGGCACCGATCCCCTGCTCGTGGACACCGACGGCGACGGGCTGACCGATCGGGTCGAGCGCGACTTCGGCTTCGCCCCGCTCGAGCCGGGCTCGCCCGAGCGGGGGGACCTGATCTTCATGACCGAGACCGAGAGCGGCTCGGTGCAGCTGGGCATCGAGCGCATCGTGCGCGGCGAAGGCGAGACCTACACCGGCGGGTTCGAGGCGCTGCCCGTGGACGACCTGCTCGACGTCGACGCCGGCGGCTTGCTCGAGGCCAACCTCGCGTCCGGCGCGATCCCGCGCGAGAACGTCTTCGAGGTGCGCGCCGAGGAGGCGCAGATCGTCGGCGTGTTCGGCCGCACCCAGCTCGTCTACGAGACGCGCTTCGCGTTCGGCCGCAACGTGCCCCGCCTCTGCGCCCGGGCCTACCCATGGCGCTACGCGATCAAGCGCGACGACGGCGTGCTGGTGTACCTGCGGCGCTTCCTGCTGGTCGTCCTTCCGCAGGGCCGGCGCATCGACACCGCCGAGTGGTGTGTGCCCGAGGGCGGTTGCATCTGAGCCGGTGAAGGCCCATTATGTGTCGCGGAGACACTAATGGAGCCCACCCAATCCCTGGAGAAGCACTCCCTGGAGCACCTGTTGCCCGAGAGCGCGGACCTCGCGCTGGCGACGGACCTCTACCAGCTGACGATGATGGCCGCGTACCGGGCGCACCACCCGGACGTGACCGCGACCTTCGAGCTCTTCGTGCGACGGCTGCCCGCGTTCCGCGGCTTCCTCGTCGCAGCGGGGCTCGAGCAAGGGCTCGCCTACCTCCGGGACCTCCGCTTCACGGGCGCGCAGATCGACTGGCTGCGGGCGCTCCCGGTGTTCTCGAACGTGGACGCGGGCTTCTTCGAGCAGCTGCGCGCCTTTCGCTTCAACGGGGACGTCGACGCGATGCCCGAGGGCACCATCGCGTTCCCGAACGAGCCGCTCGTCCGGATCCGGGCCCCGCTCTGGCAAGCGCAGCTGGTCGAGACCTACCTGCTCGCGACGATCAACGCGCAGACCCTGATCGCCTCCAAGGCGGCGCGGGTTCGGCTCGCGGCGGGCGACGCGCAGGTGATCGACTTCGGGCCGCGCCGCGCCCACGGCTTCGGCGCCGCGATGCTCGCCACCCGCGCGAGCTGGATCGCGGGGCTCGACGGGACCTCGAACGTGCTCGCGGGCCAGAAGCTCGGCGTGCCCGTGCGCGGCACCGCGGCCCACGCGTTCATCATGAGCTTCGACCGGGAAGAGGACGCGTTCGCCGCCTACCACGGGATGTACCCGGCGCACTGCGTCTTGCTGATCGACACCTACGACACCCTGCGAGGCTGCCGCCGCGCGACCGCGGTGGGCGAAGACCTGAAGGGGGTGCGCCTCGACTCGGGGGACCTCGCGGCGCTGGCCCGCGGCTGCCGCGGGATCCTCGACGAGGCCGGGCTGACCGCGACCAAGATCGTCGCGTCGGGCGACCTCAACGAGGACAAGATCGCCGACATGCGCGCCGCCGGCGTTCCCATCGACAGCTACGGGGTGGGCACCGAGCTGGTGACCTCGAAGGACGCGCCCTCGCTCTCCGGGGTGTACAAGCTCGTCGCGCGCGAGGTGGGCGGGGTGACCACCCCGGTGATGAAGCTGGCCGAGGGCAAGGTCACCTGGCCGGGCGCCAAGCAGGTCTTCCGGCACATGGACGGCCAGACCCTGTCGCACGACGTGATCGAGCGCGCCGACGCCGACGCCTCCGGCGCGCCGCTGCTCGTGCCGATGATGCGCGACGGCGCGCTGGTCGCGGACGAGGCGTCGCGCTCGCTCGCGGCGGCCCGCGCCCGCTGCGCGGAGGGACTGGCCTCGCTCCCCGAGGGCCTGCGCCGTCTGCACGACTTCGACGCGCCCCCCACCCGCGTGGGGCCCCGGCTGCGCGCGCTCGCCGACTCAATCCGCGGCCAGCGCGAGGCCTCCCCCGCGTCGACGGCGCGCGAGGCATGAGCGAGGCATGACCAAGCAGGCCTACGACCCGCGCTCGCACCCGCAGCCGTCCGTCACCGTCGACGTGATCCTCTTCACGATCGTCGAGCGGACGCTCCGGGTCCTGCTCGTGCGGCGGGACCTGCCCCCCTTCGAGGGGAGCTGGGCGTTGCCCGGCGGCTTCGTGCGCGTGGACGAGAGCCTGGACGCGGCCGCGCGGCGCGAGCTGGCCGAGGAGGCGGGGGTCGAGGTGCGCTGGCTCGAGCAGCTCTACACCTTCGGCGAGGTGGAGCGTGATCCGGCGCGGCGCGTGATCACCGTCGCCTACTTCGCTCTCCTCGACGCGTGCTCGCTCTCGCCCCAGGCCGGCACCGACGCCACCGAGGTCGGCTGGTTCGACGTCGCCGACTTGCCGGAGCTGGCGTTCGATCACGGCCGCATCGTGGCCTACGCGCTCGAGCGCCTCCGCTACAAGACCGAGTACGCGCCCGTGGCCTTTCAGCTGCTCCCGGACGACTTCACCCTGAGCGAGCTGCAGGCGGTCTACGAGGTCATCCTCGACAAGCCCCTCGACAAGCGGAACTTCCGCCGGAAGATCCTCGCGCTGGACATCGTCGAGCCGACCGGCGAGGAGCGCCGTGAAGGCCGCGGGCGGCCGGCCGCGCTCTACCGCTTCGCCCAGGGCTCTTTCCGCGATCTCGGCGGCGGGGTCGTGCTCGCCTTCTGATACCTTGGAGACCTTGAAAGCGATCAAGCGACTCATCGGCCGCAGCTGGCTGCGTGCGTTCGGCTGGCGGGAAGAGGGCGAGCGGCCAAACGCGACGACGTTCGTGTTGATCGCCGCGCCGCACACGACCAACTGGGATCTGCCCTTCACCCTCGCGCTCTCCTACGTCTACGACGTGCCCATCCGCTGGGCGGGCAAGCACAGCCTGTTCAAGCCACCCTTCGGCCCCTTCATGCGGCTGCTCGGCGGCGTGCCCATCGTGCGGCACGAGCGCCAGAACCGCGTCGAGCAGCTCGCCGCCCTCTTCCAGCAGCACGAGGACCTGGTGCTGACCGTGCCGGCCGAGGGCACCCGGAGCCGCACCGAGCACTGGAAGAGCGGCTTCTATCACATCGCCTTCACGGCCAAGGTGCCCATCGTCTGCGGCTACCTCGACTACGCGCGCAAGCGCGGCGGCTTCGGCCTGACCTTCGTGCCGACCGGCGACATCAAGACCGACATGGACCGCATCCGCGCGTTCTACGAGGGCAAGCAGGGCAAGTTCCCCGAGAAGTTCGGCCCGGTGCGCCTTCGCGACGAAGGTTGACATCTGCGGCGCACCTCGCCGACGCCCCTTTCGGCAGGCGCGCTCCGGGGCTACCGTCGCTCGCGACGGAGGTGGGGCATGGGCGAGACTGCGTTCCCGAACGAGAGCGAGGACTATCGCGCGGCGCGCCGAGCGCTCCTCGAGTCCGAGATGAAGCTGCGCGCGCTGACGGAGGAGGTCGCGGCGCAGCGCCGCGCGCTCCCCCTCGGAGGCGCCGTGTCCGAGGACTACGCGTTCACGAAGCGCGCGGGCGGCGAGGTCGAGAAGACGAAGCTCTCGGAGCTCTTCGCCGCCCACGACACGCTCTTCCTCTACGGCTTCATGTACGGGCCGAAGATGGAGCGGCCGTGCCCGCTCTGCACCTCGATGATCGACGGGCTCAACGCGCAGGCGAAGCACATCCAGCAGCGCGTGGACGTGGCCGTGGTCGCGCGCTCGCCCATCGGGCGCATCCTCCAGTTCGCAGGGGAGCGCGGCTGGAAGGACCTGCGCTTCGTCTCTTCGGAGGGCACGAAGTTCCCAGAGCACTACCTGACCGAGCGCGGCGACTCCCAGATGCCGATGGCCCACGTCTTCGTGAAGCGAGACGGCGTCGTGCATCACCAGTGGAGCAGCGAGCTGCTCTACGCCGACTCGATCGAGGGCGGCGACTCCCGGCACGTCGACGCGCTCTGGCCGCTCTGGAACGTGCTCGACTTGACCCCCGACGGGCGCGGCGACTTCTACCCCGCCCTCTCTTACGACTGATAGGGTCGGTCTTCGATGCGCGTGCTGTTCGTCGCGACCGAGGTGGCGCCGTGGGTGAAGGTGGGCGGCCTCGGGGATGTGGTCGGCTCGCTCCCGAGCGCGCTCCGGAGCGAGGGCGTCGACGCGCGCGTCTGCGTCCCGGCCCACGCGGGCATCCTCCGGGTCGCGCCCAACCCCCGGCGCGTCGCGTCCTACGCCATTGGCCACGCGAACGGCCCGGTCCACGCGACGGTCTGGGAGACGGAGCTCGAGGGGGTCCCGGCCTATCTGATCGCGGGCCCGCCCATCCCCGAGGAGGGCGTGGTCTACACGGGCCGCATGGACGAGGAGGGGGAGCGCTTCGTCTTCTTCTCGCTCGCCGCGCTCGAGCTCTGTCGGCACCTCGAGTGGGTGCCAGACGTCTTGCATTGCCATGACTGGCACAGCGCGGTCGTGCCGCACGCGCTCGCGCAGCAGCGGACGGGCGACGCCGCGCTCGAGCCGATCGCCAGCCTGCTCAGCGTGCACAACCTGCCCTACAGCGGGCAGGGTGCGGACGCGGCGCTCCGCGCCTACGGCATCGCGGGCACCGACGATCCGCGCGTCTCCTACGGGCACCGAACCATCCCGCTCGTGCTCGGGCTGGCCTCCGCCGACGCGCTCTCGACCGTGTCCGAGGGGTACGCGCGCGAGATCCTCGGCCCCGAGCACGGCTGCGGGTTCGAGCACCTGTTGCGAGAGCGGCGCGCGGACCTCACCGGGATCCGAAACGGTCTCGACGTGGTGAGCTGGGACCCGCTGGGCGACGCGGCGCTGGCCGCGCCCTACGGCCCGGACGCGATGGACGGACGCGCGCGCTGTCGCGCCGCCCTGCACGCGGAGCTCGCGCTCGCCGAAGACGACGCGCCCCTCGTCGCCGTGGTCAGCCGGCTGGTCGCGCAGAAGGGCATGGATCTCATCGCCCCCGCGCTCCGGCAGCTCGGGGAGCTCCCCTGGAAGGCGGTCGTGCTCGGCACGGGCGAGCCCTGGATCGAGCGCGCGCTCGAGACCCTCGCCGCGGAGATGCCCGACCGGGTGCGGGTGAAGATCGGCTTCGACGAGACGCTCGCGCGGCGCATCTACGCGGGCGCGGACTGCGTGGCCATGCCGAGCCGCTACGAGCCGTGCGGCATGACCCAGCTGATCGCCATGCGCTACGGCTGCGTGCCGGTCGCGCGGGAGACGGGCGGGCTGGCGGACACGGTCGCCGACGTCGATCTCTCCGACGACGCGACGGGGGTGCTCTTCGCCGACGCCACGCCCTCGAGCCTGGCCTTCGCCCTGCGGCGCGCGTTCAGCGTCTCTCGCACCCCACGCTGGGCCGGCCTGACCGATCACGGCATGCGGACCGACTGGTCCTGGCAAGCCTCGGCCCGTGTATACGTTCGGCTCTACGAACGCCTGGCGCGAAGCCGGGCTCGGAAGAAGGCATGAAGAAAGTTCTGGCGATCATCCTGGCCGGCGGCGAAGGCTCCCGCCTCGGCATCCTCACGGCGAAGCGCACCAAGCCGGCGGTCCCCTTCGCGGGCAAGTACCGCATCATCGACTTCGCGCTGTCGAACTGCGTCAACTCCGGGCTCTTCGACGTGATGATCGTGGCCCAGTACCGGCCGCACTCGCTCATCGAGCACATCGGCGGCGGCGGGCCCTGGGACCTGAACCGCGAGCGCTGGGGCGGCGTCCGCATCTACACGCCCTACCGCTCGCGCGAGCTGGCCGACTGGTTCGTCGGCACGGCGGACGCGGTGCAACAGAACTTCCTGTTCATCAAGGATCGCCGCCCCGACCTCGTGCTCGTCCTCAGCGGCGACCACATCTACCGGATGAACTACCGCCACTTCATCGACGCCCACGTCGAGTCGGGCGCCGCGGTGACCCTGGCCACCATCCCGGTCACGCCCGAGGAGGCGCCGCGCTTCGGCATCGTCGGCACCAACGACGGCGGCTGGGCGACGAGCTTCGTCGAGAAGCCCAAGGAGCCGCCGCCCGGCATGGGCTCGATGGGCGTCTACGTCTTCAACTACGACGTGCTCGACCGGGTGCTCATCGAGGACCACCACCGCGAGGGCTCGGCCCACGACTTCGGCAAGGACATCCTCCCGAAGATGATCGGCGACGGAGAGAAGGTCTTCACCTGGCCCTACCACGGCTACTGGCGCGACGTCGGCACGCTCGACTCCTACTGGGACGCCCACATGGATCTGCTGGCCCAGCCGCCCGCGTACGACCTCAACGACGTCGGCTGGCTGATCCACACCCGCAGCGAGAACCGCGCCCCGGCCCGCCTCGGCAAGGCGACCATCGTCGACAGCCTGGTCTGTGACGGGTGCGTGATCGACGTCGACGCGGTGGTGGAGCGGAGCGTGCTCGGCCCCGGCGTGCGCGTGCGCAAGGGCGCGGTGATCCGCGACTCGATCGTGCAGAACGACAGCTGGATCGGCGACGGCGCGGTCGTGGAGCGGGCCATCATCGACAAGGGCGTGCACCTCGGCCACGGCGTGCGCGTGGGCCAGGGCGGAGACTCGCCCCTCGCCGTCGTGGGGAAGGGCGCCACCCTCCCGGACGGCTTCGTGGTCCACCCCGGCGGCGAGGTCGCGCACGACGTCGTGCCCGAGGATCTCGAGACGAACGAGGTCCCCTCGGGCCTCTGCGTGCACACCAAGCGCCGCCCCTGGCAGATCCCAGGTCGCTGATCGGCCGACGAGCGCGGTTGCCGACAAAGCGACCGAGCAGCTCGCGGAGGCACTCCACCAGCCCTCGGGTCGACGTCGGCGTCATTCCAGCGTTGGCGCTCGAGGGGGTACGAGGAACAGCACCTCCCGCTCGTCCAGAGGCGTGAACCCGTCTCCGATCACCCGGACGGTGGCCCGGAACAGCTGCGGCTCATCGATGGCGGGCACCGTCTGGTTCGGCCGGGGCACGATGTCGAAGCAGACGCTGGTCCCCGGGAACACACGGGGGAAGTGGTCGGGGAAGCCGTCGCCCGTGTCGTCGCCCGTGGGTAGGTCGGTGCAAAGCCTGCCCTCCACCGAGGCCTCGCTCGTGTTCGTCTCGAGACGCAGCACGAACGCCTCGACCGCGTCGACGCCTCCCTCGTTGCCGGGATCGTTGTCTGCGCGCGCGTCGACGCGGATGGGCACGTTCTCGGTGAGCTGCACGATCGCGCGAACGAGATCTTCGCCCAGGCCCGACCCGTCGCTCGGGATGCGGAAGTAGATCGGCTCGCCCGTCGTCGCGTCCACTGCGCCCGTGTCGATGGCCATCTGCCGCATCTCGTCGCGGAGCGTGGAGCTGGCCGATGAGTCGATGCCGACGTAGCGGATGTCGGCGCCGTCCAGGGCGGCGGCAGCGGCCGCGTGCGTCCCTCCCGGATAGCGAGAGGGGCAGCCACCGCTCTCGCGGGCCATGGGCTCGTCGCCGGCCTGAACGATGACTCGGACGGCGTCAGGTCGGAAGCAGGGCCAGCCGATGGTGCCGGCGTCGTCGCAGCGCCGAGGGATGGGCTGAACGCGACCGTCGTAGCTCGATGTGTCGCCCGTCGCGAGCAGCCACAGAGTCTGATAGTAGGGCTCTCGACCACCGCAGGTATTGGTGAGCGTGTCGAGGGCCGCCTGAACCCTGTCCACGTCGGGCGTCATGTCCTGCATGTTGTTCATGCCGTTGGGGCAGCTGGCCTGCGGACAGTCCTCGAAACGACCGGCCCCGAACCAGACGTCCGGGATGCGGGAGGCGAGCTCGGGGACGATCGTCGAACGGAAGCTCGACCGAAGGTTGTCCATCTCACCGCGCATGGACCCCGATGTGTCGATCGTGACGTAGACGTCGACCTTCTGAAGGTCGGTGCCGAAGGACAGGGCATCCCGTGTGGGGTCCGGCTCGATGGGGGGAGCAGATGGTGGGCTGTACGGCACCACGAACACGAAGTCGCCGCGACCCCTCGGGTTGTCCTCCGGATCGAGCGCATCGCTCCCGTAGCCGACCTCCACGAGATCGCTCACCCCATCGCCGTCGCTGTCCTCGTCGCAAGGGTCGGTGCCGTGATCGCAGAGCTCGACGAAGTCGAGCAGGCCGTCGTCGTCGCTGTCCCGCATCTGCAGGTGCTCGACCACCTCGGGGTCGTCACAGGCGTCGGTTCCGAACGGGAACGATGGGCAGAACGGGCGCGCGTACGGCCCCGCGTCCACGCTCGGACTTCCGCTGTCCTCGATCATCGGACCCGCGTCGGTGGGACGTCGCGGCCGGCAGCGCCCGTCGACGCACGACTCACTCGAGTCGCAGTCGCTCTCCGCCCGGCAGCTTCCAGCGATGACCACGGGACTGGGCTCGCAGCCCAGCATCGAGGTGAGCGCGCCGAGGGCGCAAGTGAGCCCAACGTGGACGGTTCGTCGGTCGAAGAAAGTGAGCATCCGAGCCTCCCAGAGGGTGAGCGAATGCAAGAGACATGCGAAGTCGTTCTCCGACGCGTCGCTTCGGGAGCCTCCGCTACCACGCAAGAGATCGAAGGGCCGACCCACAAGCATTCTTCGTGAGGGCTGGGCGTCTTCGCGCCGGCCTCGTCGAGCTCCCGCAGGCTCTCCTGATAGGCGACTCGGTCGCTCGATGAGGTTCCAGAGCTCGGCGTCGGTCGCGAGGGCGAGGCCCATCGCGGCGGTATCCCCGTGTGCCCATGGACGGAACACGAAGACCCCGCGAAGCCCGGGCCTCGCAGGGTCGTTCAGGGGCGAGCCGAACGGCTCAGCCGCCGGTGAGGAGCTGCTTCTCGCGCTTGCGACGACGGCGCGCCGCCTCGGACTCCTTCTTACGCTTGCGCACCGACGGCTTCATGTAGTGCCGGCGACGCTTGAGCTCGCGAAGGATGCCCTCGGACGCCATCTTGCGCTTGAGGTGCTTGATGGCGCGCTCGACGCCCTTCTCACCGACGACGACCTCGACGGGCTTCACCTGCACCGCGTCGGGCGCCTGCTGCGAAGGGGAGGAGGGAGGGGGAGTGTTCGAAGAAGAACCGTTGCTCATGGTCACGCTATCCTTTGGGGCCGCGGAAGGTGGCACGGCTCTTCCGCGGGTGCAAGCGACGGGTGGATCATCGCCGACGCCGCTCTTCTTCGCTCAGGACGGAGGGGTCCTCGTCCGGCACCTCGGGCCCGATGATCACCTCCACGACGGTGCGTCCGTCGGTCTCGACCTCGGGCATCACGCACGCCCGACCGGCTCGCTCGAGCGCCCGGAGCTGGCGGTGCATGGTGCGGATCACGAAGCGCTCGTGCCGCGCGCCCTCCGCGTCGCCGCGCTCCATCGCCGACAGGAGCCGCGCGCGGCGCTCGCCGAGCATACGCTGGAAGCTGTTCACCTGAGCCAGCCGCACGTCGACGCAGCGCACCCGCGTCGAGTCGCCGGAGCGGCGGGTCTGGTCGAGCACCTGGAGCAGCCGGCGGCCGGCGAGGGTCGCGTCGTGCACCGCGACGTCCGCCTCGCGCACGGCGGGAGCGGGCGGGTTGGCCAGGGCGGGGAGCGCGACGAGGCTGCAGGCGATCAGGCCGAGCGAGAACGAGAAGAACGGACGCATGGGGTCACTCCCGGGTGGAGCGTCGATGGTGGGGGTTGGCTGGGGGCGTCGCCTCCGCGGCGCCCTCTCTAGCGTTGCCACTCGGGACGCCATCGTTCAGCCAGGCCGTCGCCGCTGGGGTTCCGCATCCGCCGTCTGCGGCGCGCCGCGTGTTCCAGCCGACGGTCGATCCCCCCCGCGGCGCCGGTGATCGGGTGAGGCACGCCCCGTGCAAACTTCGAGTTGCGTGGACCGGACCCGTCGTCAGCGGCCAGCGAGCGCCGCCCGCCTGAGCGCGAGGGAGCGCGAGCGCGTCGCCTGGTCCGAGACCGTCGCTTGCCCGCGCCTGGCCGAGACCGCCCTCGACGAGGCGCGCCAGCTCGAGTGCCGCGGCGAAGTGACGGCGGCCATCGAGGCCTACCGCCGCGCGGCCCGCCGCGCGGACGTGGCCGGCCACGCGCTCCACCGCGGCGGCCAGCTCCAGCGGCAGCTCGGCGAGATCCAGCCCGCGATCGAGACCTTCAAGCAGGCCCTGCACGCGTCGACCACGGACTCCCTTCGCAGCGTCGTGCTCTTCGTGGAGCTCGGGGACTGCTACGGCCTGCTCGGCGACTTCGACGAGGCCGCCTACTTCTACCGCCGCGCCCTCACCCTCCAGCGTGGCTCCGTTCTCGAGCGCGCTCGCGACGACGTCCTGCGCCGCCTCCGCGCCGCGCTGCTCGCCGACTCCTCCCCTCGCGCGACGGGGTAGAGGGAAGGAGATCAGGCGCGGGCTTCGGCCCCGGCGCCGTCTCCGGTGACCTTGCGGACCGTCAGCTCGCCCGCGAGGGCGCGGTCGACGCGGAGGGTGTCCCCCGCCTCGAAGCGGCCCGCGAGGATGGCCTCGGCGACCTGGTTCTCGAGGTGGCGCTGGATGGCGCGCTTGAGCGGCCGGGCGCCGAAGCTCGGGTCGTAGCCGATCTCCGCGAGGAAGTCCTTGGCCTCGTCCGTCATCTCGAGGGTGATCTCCCGCAGCTCCAGGCGCTTGATGAAGCGGCGCATCTGGATGTCGACGATGCCGCGCAGGTGCTCGCGACCGAGGCGGTGGAAGACCACGCTCTCGTCGAGGCGGTTGAGGAACTCGGGCCGGAAGTGCTGCCGGAGATCCTCCATCACCGAGGCGCGCATCTGCTCCTCGTCGTCGATCTGCATGATGTGATGGCTGCCGACGTTGCTCGTGAGGATGATGACGGTGTTCTTGAAGTCGACCGTGCGCCCCTGACCGTCGGTGAGCCGGCCGTCGTCGAGGACCTGCAGCAGCGTGTTCCAGACGTCCGGGTGCGCCTTCTCGACCTCGTCGAAGAGGACGACGCTGTAGGGCCGGCGCCGGACGGGCTCGGTGAGCTGGCCGCCCTCCTCGTAGCCGACGTAGCCGGGCGGGGCGCCGATGAGGCGAGACACGGCGTGCTTCTCCATGTACTCGCTCATGTCGAGCCGGATCATCGCGCGCTCGTCGTCGAACAAGAACTCCGCGAGGGCCCGCGCGAGCTCGGTCTTGCCCACGCCGGTCGGGCCGAGGAAGAGGAAGCTGCCGATGGGGCGCGCCTCGTCACCGAGACCGGCGCGGCTGCGGCGCACGGCGTTGCTCACCGCGACCACCGCGTCGTGCTGGCCGACCACGCGCTTCTCGAGCGCGTCCTCCATGCGGAGCAGCTTGGCCCGCTCGGACTCGAGCATCTTGCGGACCGGGATGCCGGTCCACTTGCTCACCACCGCCGCGATGTCCTCGTCGGTGACCTCCTCCTTGAGGAAGGAGCCGCCCTCGCCCTGGAGCGCGTCGATGCTCTTCTGCGCGTCCTCGACCGCCTTCTCCGCGGCCGGGATCTCGCCGTACTGCAGCCGGCTCGCGGCCTCGTAGTCGGCGGTGCGCTGCGCGCGCTCGAGGTCGAGCTTCAGGTCCTCGACCTGCTTCTTCTTCGCGCGGATGACCTCGATGAGCTCCTTCTCGCGCAGCCAGCCGGCGCGCATCTGCGCGTTCTGCTCGTTGAGATCCGCCAGCTCCACGTCGACCTCCGCGAGCCGCTTGGCGCTCGCGGGATCGGGCTCGCGCTTCAGCGCCTGCTTCTCGATCTCGAGCTGGGTGACCTTGCGCTCGATGCGGTCGATCTCGACCGGGAGCGACTCGATCTCCATCTTCAGCTTGCTCGCCGCCTCGTCGACGAGGTCGATCGCCTTGTCGGGGAGGAAGCGGTCGGTGATGTAGCGGTCGCTCAGGGTCGAGGCGGCGACGATCGCGCTGTCCTGGATGCGGATGCCGTGGTGCACCTCGTAGCGCTCCTTGAGCCCGCGCAGGATCGCGATGGTGTCCTGCACGGTGGGCTGCCCCACGAAGGCCGGCTGGAAGCGCCGCGCGAGGGCCGCGTCCTTCTCGATGTGCTTGCGGTACTCGTCGAGCGTGGTCGCGCCGATGCAGCGCAGCTCGCCGCGGGCCAGCGCCGGCTTGAGCATGTTCGACGCGTCCATCGAGCCCTCGGCCGCGCCCGCGCCGACCAGGGTGTGCAGCTCGTCGATGAAGAGGATCACCGCGCCGGCCGCGTCCTCGATCTCCTTGAGCACCGCCTTGAGCCGGTCCTCGAACTCACCGCGGAACTTGCTGCCCGCGACCATCGCGCCGAGGTCGAGGCTGAGCAGCTTCTTGTCCTTGAGCGACTCGGGCACGTCCCCGCTCGCGATGCGCTGGGCGATGCCCTCGACGATCGCGGTCTTACCCACGCCGGGCTCGCCGATCAGCACGGGGTTGTTCTTGGTGCGGCGGCTGAGCACCTGCATCACGCGCCGGATCTCCTCGTCGCGGCCGATGACGGGGTCGATCTTGCCGTCGCGGGCGTCGGCGGTCAGGTCGCGCGTGTACTTCTCGAGCGCCTGGTACTTGCCCTCGGGCTCGGGGTCGGTGATGCGCTGCGAGCCTCGGACCTGCTGCATCGCGGACGCGATCGCCGCCTCGTCGGGCAGGAGCTTCTTCAGCTCGTCCTTGCCCTTCGCGAGCGCGAGGAGCACGTGCTCGGCCGAGGTGTACTCGTCCTTCATGCGCTCGGTCTCGCTCCACGCGTCGGTCAGGAGCGCGCGCAGGCGGCGGCTGATGGTCGGCTCCGCGCCGCCCTTCACCTTCGGCATCGCGGCGAGGCGCTGCTCGAGCTGGCCGGCGAGCGCCTTCGGATCGGCGCCGGTCTTCTGCACGATCGCCGCCGCCACGCCCTCGGGCTGGGTCAGCAGCGTGAAGAGGAAATGCTCCGGCTGGAGCTCCGCGTTGCCGGCCGCGGCCGCCTTCTGTTCGGCGGCGACGAGGCCCTCACGGGTCTTGCTGGTGAGTCGGTCGAGTCGCATGGAAGTCGTCTCCGGTTGGGGCTCAACCTAAGCACCCGAGCCCCGCGGTCAACCTCGCATGGCACAGTCGCGGCACGGATTGGCATTCGTGCTAATCGTCGAGTTTCACAACGAGTTCGAGGGTCCGCTGTGCTGACCTGTGTCAAAGCGCTGCCGTCCCTCGAGCTCACCCTTGATCCCCGCGAGGCGCGCGACGATCGAGCGATAGAGGGTCTGGCGGATCAGCGCCCCCAGCACGCCGAGGGTGCCCTCGAGCGAGAGGCTCATGACGTGCTCGAGGCGGCTGCCGTGCCGCGTGGGGGTGATGCGGTAGTCCAGCTCCCCGTTGACGTAGCCGCCCTCCCATCGATAGCGCAGGGCGTGCGGCGGCTCCCGGTGGAGCAGCTCGGCCCAGACCTCGGTCCGCACCGCGGGCAGCAGCTGCACCAGCTCGCGGTGCTTCGTGCCCACCGCCCGCGGCGGGGCGCCGCCTCCTCCCATGGGCGGCGGCACCAGGGAGAAGCGCGTGCGCGGTTGTTCGTCGATGCGCTCGAGATACGCGAAGACGTCTTCCGGCGCGCGACGGATGTCGCAACAGACGACGAAGCGCAATGAGTGACCCCCCAGTCCCCGACTACATGGACACACCCACCCACGCGCGCAGCCCATGACCGCGGACGCTCGGGGCCCAGGGCTGACAGGGAATGAGACGGCGCTGGGGCTGGATGCTAAGGCAACCGGGTGCGTCGCCTGGCCCTCCTCCTCCCCCTGTTGTCGCTCTTCGGCTGCGCCGAGGCGGTGACGCGCACCGACGTGCGCTTCTCGACCCCCGAGCACACGGTGCAGACCCTGCTCGGCGCCTACGGGCTGGAGGAGGTGTCGCAGGAGACGATCCGCGCGCGCATGGCCGAGGGCGGCGGCTTCACGCTCCAGGATCGCGAGACCTGGCGCGCGTGCTTCACCGACTTCGACCAGCCGGGCGGCGAAGGCATGGCGGGCTACGTGCTGGGCATGCTCGCGGCCGCGAAGGACGATCTCCGCTACGAGCTCGCCGGGGACTGGGCCTACGTCTACCCCCGCGACGAGGTGCGCGTGGTGATGGCGCACGAGGGCGGCGCGTATCGCATCGTGCTCGCGCGGAGCGTGCCGGAGGACGTGCGCCGCACGCTGATGCAGGTGGAAGACAACGCGCGCCGTCGCGTGCCCACCGGGCCCTGATCGGCTGACCCTCGTCTCGCCCGCGTGTTACGTCTCGACTGCCATGAGCGACGAGCACGACGACGATCTGGCGGCGATCGGAGCCCCGCCCCGCATGTCGAAGCGCACCCTCGTCATCGCGGCGCTCGTCGGCGTGATCGCGGGCTTGCTCGTGGCCGGGAGCGCCTACTACCGGCAGACCCAGGACGCGGCGCAGGTCGAAGCCGAGGCGGCGCCGTGAGGATCGCGCTCGTCCGGCACGGCCAGGCCTCCGCGCACCGGGACGACTACGACCAGCTCTCGGACAAGGGTTTCGAGCAGGCGCGCGCCCTCGGCCTCGCGTGGCGCAACGAAGGGCGCGTCGTCTCGCGCCTCGTGCGAGGCCCACGCCGCCGCCACCGCGAGACCACCGAGGCGTTCCTGGAGACCTTCGGCGAGCCGATCGAGGTCGAGGTCGACGACGCGCTCGACGAGCACCAGGGGGTGATGCTCACGCGCCTCCTCTTCGACGACCTGGTCGACCGCGAGGACGATCTCGGCTCCCTCGCCCGCGACGCGCGCGACCTGAAGGGCGGCATCCAGAGCTTCCTGCCGCTCTTCCGCCGCGTGATGCGTCACTGGTCCCACGGCGAGCTGGACCACCCCGAGGTCGAGTCCTACCGCCTCTTCCGCGGACGCGTCGAGCAGTGCGTGGCCGGCCTGCACCCGGGGGGCGACGGCTGGGCGGTCGCGATCACCTCGGGCGGCACGGTCGGCGCGGCGGTCGCGGGCGCGCTCGGCCTCGGCGACACGCACGGCGTCGACCTGATGTTCTCGGTCCAGAACGCCTCGGTCTCCGAGCTGAACGCGCGCGGCCTCTTCCGCTTCAACTGCGTGGGCCACCTGCCCCCCGCCCTCCGCACGTTCATTTGATCGGGCCTCTACCGCATCCTCGGGGTGAAGCGACGTGTGCTCCGCACTTCGTTCTGACACGTTGGGCGAGTAGACTGGCAGGGTGAAGCCGTACCCGAGCCTCCTCCTCGCCCTCGGGCTCGCGGCCTGCGGGTCGGAGGCCGTCTCCACGGACGCCGGGCCCGACGACGCCGGACCGGGGCCGGTGCTGACCGGGCCCTTCGGTGAGCCGTTGGCCGGGATCACGGAGGAGGAGCGCGCGGCGTTCGAGCGTGGGCGTGCGCTCGCGACCCGATCGTGGTCGCCCGAGGACGGCCTGGGCCCGTCGTTCGACGCGAGCCGCTGCATGGACTGCCACGCGCGGCCGACCGTCGGGGGATCGGCGGCGCGCTACCGGGACGTGGTGCTCGCGCAGATCGTCCGCGATGGCGAGCCCCTGTTCTCATCGTTCGGCGACGCCGCCGTCGCATTCGATCTGCGCCACGGACTCTCGCGGC
This sequence comes from Sandaracinaceae bacterium, assembly GCA_004213565.1. GTDB lineage: Bacteria > Myxococcota_A > Polyangia > Polyangiales > Sandaracinaceae > JAVJQK01. The sequence goes on along the minus strand of SHBB01000001.1, from coordinate 13,590 downwards.
GGCGGGCGACACCCGCCGCGTTCGGGCGCCGGAACCCCTCGCCGTTGTACGGAGTGGGCCTGCTTGCCACCCTCCCCGACGAGGTGATCCTCGAGCGCGTGGACCCCGGCGACGAAGACGGCGACGGCATCTCCGGGCGGGCAGGCTTCGAGCACGGGCGGCTCGCACGATATGGGCGCAAGGCCCAGGTGGGCGCGCTGGAGGACTTCGTTCGGGTCTCTGCGTTCTCGCTGCTCGGGCTGACGAGCCAGCCACTCTCGACGCCCCAGCGCACGGCGCTGCCGAGCTTCGAGGAGAGCGCGTTCGTCGGCTGGGGATCGGGAGGCAGCCTCGGCGACGTCGACGCCGTCCCCGACCCGGAGCTGGGAGCCGAAGCGCTCTTCGACCTCGTGTCCTTCGTCATGCTCCTGGCGGCCCCCGAGCCAGAGCCTCGCTCGACGCGGGCGGACACGGGAGCGCAGGTCTTCGAGGCGATCGGCTGCGCGAGCTGCCACGTGCCCGCGCTGACGGGCCGCCTGGGCCCGGTGCCGCTCTACAGCGATCTGCTCTTGCACGACATGGGCCCCGGGCTGGCGGAGGACTATCGGACCGGCGTCGCGTCCGGCGCGGAGTTCCGCACGCAGCCGCTCTGGGGTGTGGCCGCGGCGGGGCCGCACCTCCACGACGGGCGAGCCGACACCCTGGACGAGGCGATCCGCTGGCACGGCGGAGAGGCCCGCGCGGCGAAGGAGCGCTACGAAGCCCTCGCCGACGGAGAGCGGGGCGCGCTCATCGCGTTCCTCGAGTCCCTCGGGGGGCGCGCGCGTCCGGGCTCCCTGCCGGAGGGGGCGCCGATTCCGAGCGGCCTGGGCGCGCCCGTGCCCCTCTCCGCGCCCGACCTCGAGCGCTTCGTCGCCGGTCGCGCGCTCTTCGATCGCGATCTCTCGCCTCGCGAGGGCCTGGGTCCGCTCTTCAACGCCGACTCTTGCCGCGCGTGCCACGCCTCGCCCGTGCTCGGTGGCGCCGGGTCGCTCGGGGTCAGCGCGCTCCGGCAAGGGATCCGACAGGGTGACGGCTCGGTGCGCGCCCCCCGCGCCGGGCCCCGGCTCCATCGACACCGCAACCCGGAGCCGGTGGGCTGGCAGCTCCCCGAGCCCCATCCCGACGCGGACGTGTTCGAGCTGCGAAGCGCGCCTCCGCTCTTCGGGGCCGGCCTGATCGAGCGCGTGCCCGAGGCCGCGATCGCGGCGCGCGAGGACCCCGACGATCTCGACGGCGATGGCGTCCGCGGCGTGGCCCATCGGCTCGACGACGGTCGCCTGGGCCGGTTCGGGCACCGCGCGCACCTCGCCTCGATCGAGGACGCGGTCGTCGACGCGCTCACCGGAGATCTGGGCGTCACGCTCGGGCTCGAGTCGGACGCGGACGAGGTGTCCGACCCCGAGATGAGCGACGTCGAGGTCGCGAGCCTGGTCTTCTTCGTGCGCTCCCTCGCATCGCCTCCCAGCCGAAGCGTCGACGCCGAGGGGGAGCGCGTCTTCGGCGAGATCGGTTGCGCGAGCTGCCACGTCATCTTCGCGCTCGAGGATGGGACCCCCGTCCCGCTCTACAGCGACCTCCTCCTCCACGACGTGGGTGGCGACGTCGGCGTGCCGGCCGGCAACGCGTCCGGTCGGCAGCTCCGCACCGCGCCTCTCTGGGGCCTCGCCTCGAGCGCGCCCTACATGCACGACGGTCGCGCGTCGACGGTGGAGGCTGCGGTCCGCAGACACGCGGGAGAGGCGGCGCGCTCCGCCGAGACCTTCGCCGCCCTCCCGGTGGCAGAGCGGGAGGCGTTGCTCCGTTTCCTCGACGCGCTCTGAACGATCAGCCGATCGACCAGCCGCCGTCGACGGTCAGGAGGGTGCCGTTGAAGTAGCCGCCCTGGTCGCTCGCGAGCAGGAGCGCGGCGCTCGCGACGTCCTCGGGCTGACCGACGCGCTTGAGGCTCGTGCGGTCGAGCACGGTCTTGAGGATCTCTTCGTTCTGGGTCAGCGCGCTGGCGAACTTGGTCTCGATGAGGCCGGGCGCGATCGCGTTGAGGCGCACGTGCGGGGCGAGCTCGATGCTCAGCGACTTCGTCATCGAGATCACCGCCGCCTTGGTCATGCCGTAGCAAGCCTGGAGGGGCATGGACATGAACCCGGCCACGGAGGCGATGTTGACGACGGCGCCGCGGCCGTCGCGCTCCTGGAGGTGGCGGGTGACCTCGCGGATCGCCATCCAGTAGCCCTTCACGTTGACCTCGAAGGTCTTGTCCCACGCGCCCCAGTCGATGTTCATCATCGGGCCGAAGTAGGGGTTGGTGGCCGCGTTGTTCACCAGCACGTCGACCTTGCCGTACCTGGCGATCGCGTCCTCCACGAGGCCACGCACGGCGTCCTCTTTGCCCATGTGCGCCGCGATCGGGTGGGCGTCGCCGCCAGCGTCCGCGATCTCCTTCGCCACCGCCTCGAGGCCCTCGATCTTGCGGCTCGCGAGCACGACCTTGGCGCCCGCGCGGGCGAAGGTGCGCGCGATCTCCGCGCCGATGCCGCGGCTCGCGCCGGTCACGATGGCGACCTTGCCTTCGAGATGGATCACGGGTTCCGTCACGCCTCACCTCCGAGCTGAATGGGCCCGGACGCTAGCACGCCCGCGCGCCGAGCCGCCGCGTCGGTCAATCGCCCTCATTCGCCTCTTCGACCAGGCGATCGAGGATGAGGCCCCAGAAGGTCTGCTCGCCGGTGAAGCGCCAGCCGAGGTGGGCGTGGCAGGCGCGGCAGAGGGCGAGCTGCCAGGCGCAGCCGGGGAACCAGGTCCAGTAGAGGGTCGGCGCGCCTTCGGTGATGCAGCCGGGCGCGGGCTCGAAGCAGCCGACGTGGAAGTCCACGCCGCTCGGGTTCACGCGGCGGTGGGTGTGCGCGCCGTGCGCCTCGACGCGGGCCGCGGCGTCGGTGACCACGCTGCGGCAGGTGCGGCAGCGGATCTTCGGGCCCCGGGCGACGCGCGCCTCTTCCTCCACGCGGACGGGCGCCGGCGGAGGCTCCTTCGACTCGTCGACGCCGCGGAGCCACACGCGGAGAGGATGCGCCCCTCTATCGCGCGGGCAAGCGCGCGCGGATGGAGAAGCTCAGCGGGAGCGACAGCTCGCCCTCGGGCAGGCGCCACATGCGGTCCTCCCCCTGGACGAGGACCGGCACGATCGCGCAGCACGTGGCGTCGTGCTCGTCGAGCCGCTCGAGCTGGAGCCCCGCGTCGATCAGCGCGTTGACCACCTGCCCCACCTCGTAGATCCAGCTGACGCGTCGCTTGTTCTCGAGCCGCGCCTCGGGCTCGGCGTAGGTGCCCTCCGTCTCCTCGACGATCGGATCGGCCTCGTGGAAGTAGCCGAAGCGGCGCGTGAGGGGGCCGCCCTCGGCCTCGGGGTCGTCGAAGAGCAGGATCGTCGGGTGCAGCTCCGCCAGGTAGAAGAGGCCGCCCGGCTTCAGGCACGCGGCGACGGCGCGGGCCCAGGCGCCGACATCGGGGAGCCAGCCGAGCACGCCCCAGCTCGTGAAGACGACGTCGAAGCGCTCGCCGTCGAGGGCGTCCGGCGCGCGGGTCACCTCGCTCTCGACGAAGCGCGCCTCGAGCCCGGCGCGGCGCGCGAGGGAGCGCGCCTCCGCGATGGCGTTGGGGGAGAAGTCGAGCCCGGTGACGCGCGCGCCCCGCCGGGCCCAGCTGAGGGTGTCGAGCCCGAAGTGGCACTGCAGGTGGAGCAGCGACTTGCCCGCCACGTCCCCGAGGGCCTCGCGCTCGATCGGCAGGAGCGAGCAGCCTCCGGCGAGGAAGCCCTCGACGTCGTAGAAGCGCGACGACGCGTGGTGCGAGACCGTCTCGTCCCAGTGCCGGAGGTTGTCGGCGAGGCGGGGGTCCATCGCGAAAAACTCTACTCCGTGAGCGGAGTACGAGTGCAATCGAAGGTGACCTCGATCGGATCCGAGTGGTGGATCACCTCGAAGTCCTCGACCTGGAGCATGCTCAGGTCGTGGGGCCCGAGCAGGCCGTCCCAGCTCGCGGTGCTGTGCCGATCGGACTGGGCCGTCAGCGCGATCCGCCCCCCGTCCGCGTGGTACATGCCGTAGCGCTGGAGCGCCCGGGCCACGGTGCGCGCGCCCTCGTTGGGCAGGGCGTCGAGCGGGAAGTCGCGGCGCAACCGGAAGTGCACGCCGTAGGGCGGCGCGTCCGGGCCACCGGTGGTGCGGGTGCCGTGGGTGGCCGGGCGCACGTAGCGCGACGCGCGCACGCGATCGTTCGGGAGGATGAAGCGGATGGCGTGGGCGATCTCGCCCGCCGCGACCTCGTCGGCGGTGAAGAGGAGCGGCGCGATGGGGAAGCCCGCCGCGTCGGCGCTCGTGCACTGCTCGCCCCGGCCGGTCTCGGGGTAGACGCGGCTCGTGTCCCAGACCGCGAGGCAGCCGCCGCTGAAGGCCTCGCCGCGAATGTCCGCGCGCCACATCTCGTAGAGCCGCCGCTCGAGGGGCGCGAAGACGATGAGGTGACAGTCGCCGTCGCCCTCGCACGCGTAGCCGCTCTCGCCCTCGAGGTTGCCGCCCATCGGCACGGGCATCGGCACGTGATCGCAGTCCGGGTCGTAGAACGCGCCGCTCGGCTCGAAGACGCGCTTCTCGGTCGCGGCGTCGGCCTCGAGCACCTCGAGGGAGAAGTCGATCTGGAAGCGGCCGTTGCCCCAGCCGCCGGCCGCGGCGAGCGCGCCGATCATCGCGTCGGAGTCCTCGGCCGCGGGCGCGTCGTAGACGTCCTCGAGGAAGAACGCGCCGGGCGGGAAGTAGTGGCCGGCCGCCGCGCCGCCGTCGTCGGGCACGCGCGCGTCGCCTGCCACGTTGGCGTCCTCCGGGGTCCGCGCGTCTTCGGAGACTCGCGCGTCGCCCGCCTCGCTCGCGTCGAGCCGGTCCGCGCCCGCGTCCGTCGCCGCGCCCCCGTCACAGGCGGCGGCGAGGAGCGTCATCGCGGCGTAGAGCATCCTTCTGTTCATCGACCGACGATACCCGACGAGGCTCGGCTCGCGCGAGCGCTACAGGAGACACATCTCGTCGACGATGTCGTCGCAGTCCTCGTCCAGGCCGTTGCAGACCTCGGGCTGGGGCTCGCAGGGGGTGGGCGCGCAGCCGAAGCTGATGCTGATGCGGCGGATGTCGCCCCGGCGGAGCTGGTCGCAGGAGGCGCCGTTGAGGGTCAGCGTGTTGCTCGCCGCGTCGTAGCTCCAGCCGTCGGTGGCGTCGTTCGCGAGCGGCACGTCGTTGACGTTGACGAAGAGCGCGTCGGGATCGGGCGGGGTGGAGCTGAGCGCGAGGTCGCAGCTGACGACGCGGGACGCGATCTCGTCGAAGACGGTGTCGAGGTCGGCGCGGCTCTCCGCGACGTAGTAGCTCGGCGGGCCGGCCGGGTTGGGCAGGCCGCCGGCGGAGGCGATGGCCTCGAGGGAGCTCTCGGCGCTGCCGGTCGCGAAGCCGATCACCGCGGTGGGGATGCCGGCCATGCGCAGCGACTCGGTCAGGGTCGACAGCTCGGAGTCGCTCACGCCGCAGCTGACGCCGCCGTCGGTGACCACCAGCGCGAAGCTCTCGCGCATCGGGTCCATCAGCTCCGCGAGCCCCATCGCGCTGGTGAGCGCGTCGGCGGTCGGGGTCTGCCGCGGCTGGGTCGTCGTGTCGGTGTTGTCGGGGCCGCAGAGGCCGAAGGGCTGGATGGCGTCGGTGCGCAGCTCCGCGTCGATCGCGGCCGCGGCGCCCGGGCCGGGCGGGACCTCGGCGTCGACGGGCATGCCGCAGCCCTCGCGCGGGTCGGGGAAAGCCATCAAGCCCCAGAACACGCGCGTCGGGAAGCGGCCGAGCAGGCCGAGCACCGCCTCGCGGGCCACGTTCCAGCGCGTGGCCGGGTCCTCGGGCCCCGCGCCGAAGTCGGAGCCGTCGAGCACGCGCCGCATCGAGCAGGAGCGGTCGAAGATCAGCAAGACGTTTGGCGGACGATAGTCGAACGCGACCGCCTCGCCGCCGCAACTCGCGTCCTCGGGCTCGACGCCCGTGTCTCCGCCCGCCCCCGTGTCGCGGCCGGGGCCGGTGTCGCTCGGGACGTCCGCGTCGCCGCCGAGGCTCGCGTCGGCGCGGGCCTCGCAGCGCCCGTCCACGCAGACCTGGCTCGCCTCGCAGTCCCCGTCGACGTCGCACGCGCCCGACGGGTCGCCGGCGCAGTCGCAGCCCGCCGCGACGCCGAGCATCGCGATGCACATGAGCCAACGCGTCATGCGCCCATGATGCCAGAGTCAGCGCGCGCCGACGATGAAGGGCGTGACGTCGACCGGCCCCTCGGCCTCGGGATCCGCGAGCGCCCGGCCGAGCGCCTGCATCTCCGCGATCTCGGGCCGCACCGCGAGGGCGCGTCGGACGGCGTCGCGCGCGGGCTCCCGGGCCCCGACCGAGGCGTAGTAGAGCGCGTCCATGTAGTGGATCCACAGCAGGTGGCCCTGGGTCTCGGTCTCCTCCACCCCGCGCTCGCCCAGGTGCGCGTAGAGCCGCGCGAGCACCTTCGCGTGCGGCTCGGCCGCCTCGATCACGTCGGTGTCGGTCGCGCCCGCGTCGACCACCTCGTAGTAGAGGCCGGCGGGCACCATGGTCTCGTAGAGCTCGACGGGGACGCGCACGTCCAGCTCCACCAGCAGCGGGCGCCGCGCGGCGAGGCTCTGCAGGTCCGGCTGACGCAGCTCGCCCTCCAGGAGATAGCCCCGGAGCAGCTCCGCGAGATCGGGGTCCCGCTCCGCGAGCGCCTCGACCACCCCGGGGTAGCCGAGGAAGGGCATCGGCACGAGCGTCACGTCGGGGCGCGCGTGCTCGGCCGCCATCGCCGACCAGTGGCGGAAGATGGTCTGGGGCCGGTGCGCGACCACGACGGCGTCGTCCGGGAGGCGACGGATCCGCTCCTCGTCGAAGTCGTCGGTGGCGTGGAAGCGGCTCAGCGACGAGCGGCTCGCGCTCGGCGACAGGTGCGCGAGCCCGAGGCCGGCCGCGACGAGCGCGACGAGCACCGCGGGGAGCTTCGGCGTTCCGTCCGGGCGCTGACCCACCCGGGCGAGCACCGTCGCGAGCAGCCCGGTGCCGAGCGCGATCAGCGCCGCGAGGCCGACCATCATGTAGCCGAGCACGTCGGGGTTGTTCTTGACCGACATCAGCCACGCGGGGCCGGTGAGCACGAAGAGCACGAGGGCCACCCACACGAAGGCGATGCGGCGCGCCCCCGCCGTGCGGAGCAGCGCGTAGGCGCCGACGAGCGCGACGCCGAGCACGCCGAAGGCCCAGAGCGCGACGTTCATCGGGTCGTCGACGGCGCCGCCGAAGCTCTCGCCGACCACGCGCAGCACGTCGCGCAGGCGCTCGTCGAGGGGCTGGGGCGCGTCGCCGAGCTTGTTCTGCTGGTAGACCTTCGCGCTCACCACCCAGAAGAGGCGCCCGGCCGAGCTCGGGTCGCCGAGGTTCAGCGGCGGCTCCGTCGCCGCGCGGACGGGCAGATAGACGTAGGTCGAGAGCCCGACGAGGGTCGCGAAGCCCGCGCGCAGGAGCGCCTTGCCGCCGCGGGCCCGGTAGACCCGCGCCGCGGTCGAGGCGACGGCGGGCAGGGTGAGGAAGGCGACGAGGTGGTGGTTGGCGAGCCCGAGCCCGAGCGCGAGCCCGGCCACGTAGAGCGGGCGCACGTCGAGGGTGGGCCACGCGGCCTCGAGCGCGATGATCCGCTCGATGACGATGGCCATCAAGAGGGCTTGCAGCCCGTAGACCTCGGGCCGCACGGCCTGGAACCACCACGCGTGGCTGAGCGCGACCATCCACGTGGCCCCGAGCGCCAGGGGCAGGGCCAGCCGGTCGCGCCGCACGCCGACCACCCGCACCGTCGTGTCGATGGCGCTGAAGAGGAAGCCGGCCGCGAGCGCGGTGCAGCAGGCCTGCCCGATCGCGATCCGCAGCGGGATCGGCCCGAGCGGCAGCAGCGCGAAGAGGCGCCCGAGCAGGCCCGCGAGCGGGTGCCCGGGCGGGTGCGCGACGTCGAGCCAGACCGCCTGCGCGGTGAACTCCCCCGCGTCGAGCCAGTAGTCGTGGGCCGAGGCGGTCGCGAGGTACGCGGCCAGGGGCACCCCCGACGCGAGCACCAGCGCGATCAAACGCGCGTTCGGGTCGCGCTTGTCGCCGGAGAGGAGGCCCATCGCGCCGCATCATTTCGGGCGGCGATCGCCGGGTCAAACTCCGAGGTCTCGCGCCGGGTCGCTCGCGGGCGCCGCGTCGAGCGAGAAGCACACCCGCGCGCCGGGCTCGAGCGCCTCCACCCAGGCGCGGCCGCCGTGGGCCTCGGCGATGCGCCGCACCAGCGAGAGCCCCAGGCCCAGGCTCGCCCCCGCGCGGTGCTCGCCGCGGTAGAACGCCTCGAAGACGCGCTCGCGCTCCCCCTCCGAGAAGCCGGGCCCGCGGTCCTCGATGGCGAAGACCACGTCGGTGGGGCGGAACGAGATGCGCAGCGTCGTGACGCCGCCGCCGTGCTGCTTGGCGTTGTTGAGCAGGTTGGCGAGCGCGCGCGCGAGCAGGGTCGGGTCGGCCTCGATGAGCGCCGCGTCCCCCTCGACCTCGAGCTCGTCCGGGCCCAGCTCCGCGCGCTCGAGGGCGCGCGTGGCCAGCTCCACCGCGTCGACGCTCTTGACCTGGAGGCTCCCGAAGTCGACGCGCGAGCTCGCGAGCAGCTGCCCCACGAGCGCGTCGACCTCCATGACCTCCTCCTCGATGTCGTCGATCATCTTCTCGGTCGGCGCGCTGCGCGTCATCTCGAGCAGCACCCGCAGGTGCCCGAGGGGGGTGCGCAGCTCGTGGCTGACCGCGGCGAGGAGCTCGCGCTGATCGGCGAGCTGCTTGTCGATGCGCTCGGCCATCTCGTCCATCGTCACGCCGAGCACCCCCAGCTCCCCGTGCCGCTCGGGGGTGAGGTTCGCGCGCGCGCTGAGGTCGCCCTCGCCGAGCCGCCGCGCGAGCTGCTCCAGGCGCCGGAGCGGGCGCGTGAGCCGCCGGGCGAGGATCCCCGCCGCGGCCCAGAGGATGAGCATGCCCACCAGCAGCACGAGCGGGAAGCGCCAGCCGCCCCACGAGAAGGGCTCGCGGCAGACCTCGAGCCGACCGAGCTGCCCGCCGCGCCGACGGGTGAGCGGGATCTGTCCCCACGCCTCGTCGCAGGGCGCGCCGTAGCGCACCAGCACGCGGTCGCGCGCGTCGTAGAGGGTCGCGTCGAGCCGCAGGTCGTGGTGCATGTCGCGCATGAAGGCGTCGCGCGCCGCGGGGTCGTCCCACACCGTCTCGAGGCGGCCGCTGACGAAGCGCTGGAAGCCCTCCGCGTCGCGCTGGAAGCGCTCGGTGGGGGACAGGAGGCGGAAGGTCAGCCCGATGACGATGGCGGTGAAGACGATGGTGGCGCCGAACCACATGAACAGGCGCCGCTGCAGCCGCCCGCTGCGTCGCCAGCCGCGCTTGCCCCAGCGTCCGTGATTGCCATGCGTATGCTTGCCGTGCGCATGCCGGCACTGGCGATGCTTGCTCATGCGTCGCGCACGAAGACGTAGCCCACGCCGCGCACGGTGCGGATCCGCGCCGGCGAGCGCGGGTCGTCGCCGAGCTTCTTTCGGAGGTGAGAGATGTGCACGTCCACCGTGCGCTCGCCGACGATCACGTCGTCGCGGCCGGCCTCGCTCAGCAGCGCGTCCCGGGGCACCACGCGTCCGGCCCGGCGCATCAGCGCCACCAGGATGTCGAGCTCGAGCCCGGTCAGGTCCACGTCCTGCCCCTCGAGCCGCGCGCTCCGGGCGCCCACGTCGACCTCCACGCCCCCGATCGCGATGCGCTCGCTCGTCGTCTCCGGCTGGGCGCGCCGGAGCACGGCCCGGATCCGCGCGAGCAGCTCGCGGGGGCTGAACGGCTTGGGCACGTAGTCGTCGGCCCCGAGCTCCAGCCCCACCACGCGGTCCGCCTCGTCGCCGCGCGCGGTGAGCATGATCACCGGGATGGTGTTCTTCTGCCGGATCCGGCGCAGCACCTCGAGCCCGTCCAGGCCCGGCATCATCACGTCGAGCAAGACCACGTCGTAGGTCCCGCGCGAGAGCGCGTCGAGCCCCGCCGCGCCGCTCTGGCTCGCCTCGAGCGCCACCTCGTGGCCGCCGAGGTAGCCCTCGAGGAGCTCCGCGAGGCGGGCGTCGTCGTCGATCAGCAGCGCGCGAATGGCCATCGTCGAATCCTATCCGAAGGGGGACGCCCCCGCCCTCGTGACCGAGCGCGGGGGCGCGTCAGCGGTGCCGTCGGCTCAGCGCCAGCGGCGGCCGCGGTCGTGGTCGTAGCCGTAGTCGTAGTCATGGTCGTAGACGCCATGCCGCGGGCGGTCGTCCCAGCGCGGCGGCGGGGCCTCTCTGGGGCCGCGGTCCCGCGCCCGGTAGGCCGCGTCGGTGCACACGTCCGCCACGTGCCGCTCGAAGGCCGCGCGTCGGTGCTCGGCGTGGTGGTGCCAGCGGGCCATCGAGAAGAAGCCCGAGCCGAAGCCGAAGATCGTGCCGAAGGTGAAGAGCCCGATGAGGAGTCTGCGCTTCATGATGATTCTCTCTTTCTTTCTCGTGCTCTCGTCTCAGACCCAGCTGCGGTAGGGACCGCCGAAGCCGTTGGCGCGCCCCGTCTCGATCAGCTCGGCGAGCCGGTCGCGCTGCTCGGGGTCGAGCGCCTGGTGGACGCGGCCGAGCGCGTCGGCGAAGTGCTTTTGCATGTCTCGAAGCTTCTCGTCGTGCCGCCCGAAGAGCTCGCCCATGACGTTCTCGTCGAGGCTCTCGGTGCGGAGCAGCTTCGCGACGTCGTCGCGCGTGGTGCGGGACTCCCCGCGCAGGTCGCGCGCCTTGCCGACGAATTCGTCGACCGCGGCCGCGATCTCCTTCTCCTGACCGGGCGTGGTGTCGAGCCGCTCGAAGAGCATGCGGAGCATGCCGCGCCGCCCCCAACCCCTACCCCCGTGCTCGTGGTGGTCGTGGTGGTCGTGGTGACCGTGGTGACCGCGCCGCCCGCGCCAGCCGCCTCTGCCCCCGTGCCATCCGCGCCCGCCGCAGCCGCGCCGGCCGCCCTTGAGCACCATGATGAGCCCCGCGAGGCTCAGAAAACCGATGATGAATCCGAACATGTGACCTCCTGCTGAGACCGAACCTGTGGACGCGTCGTGAAGGGACCACGTGCGGGGCGGTGAAGAAGTGTGAAGATGGGGGCGTGAAGTCGCGTCGCGGCGCGATGGCCATCGCCATCCCTTTTGCGATCCTCGCCCTCGCGTGGGGACCCGCGAGTCGTCACGTGCGCGCGGCCCGCCTCCTCCTCGGCTTCTCCGACGCGCGGGCCACCGAGATCCGGTCGAGCGACGCGACCGTGGCCGGCCTGCGCGCGCGGGTCTTCCGCGGCGACGGTCCACCTCTCTTGCTCGTGCACGGCGCGCACCCCGAGGGCATCGACGAGCCGCGGCTCGTGCGCTTCGCCGAGCTGCTGGCCGAGGCCGGCTTCGACGTCACCACCCCGGAGATCCCGGCCCTGCGCGCGCTGCGCTTCGACGACGGCGCGGTCGATCAGATCGCGCGCGCGGCCCGCGCCCTCGGGCCTCACGTGGGCGTCGTCGGCATCAGCTTCGGCGGCGGCCTCGCGCTGATCGCCGCGTCCGAGGAGCCGTCCATCCACGCCGTCTGGACCGTCGGCGCGCACCACGACGCCACCCGCCTCGCGGCGTGGTGGCGCGGCGAGCCCATCGCGGGGCCGGGGGGCGAGCGCTTCGACGCGGAGGCCGAGCGCTACGGCGCGCAGGTGCTCGCCCACGCCTACGCGGAGGACTACTTCGACCCGGCGGAGGCCGACGCCGCGCGCGCCGCCCTCGCCGACGTCCTGCACCGCCGCGCGCCCGACCTCGAGGGCCTCTCCGCCCCCACCCGCGCCCGCGTCGACGCGCTCCGCCAGGGCACGGGCCTCGACCGCCCCGCCCTGGCCGCGCTGACCGAGCGTCACCGCGACGAGCTGTCCGCGATCTCCCCCGCCGGCCACCTCTCTCAGCTCCGCGCGCGCGTCTTCGTGCTGCACGGCGAGGGCGATCCCCTCGTCGCCCCGACCGAGTCCGCCTGGATCGCGCGCGAGCTCCCGCCCCCCGCCCGCGGCGCCGTCCTGCGCACCCCGCTGCTCGGCCACGCCGACCTCGCCGAGGTCGGCCTCGCCGCCCAGTGGGACGTAGTGCGCTTCGCCGCCCGCGCCCTGGCCGAGCTCTGAAGGCGACCGAAGATTGGCGGTCTCCCTGTCTGCGCCCGCGCGTGCTGATGGGCGGGCTCAGCGAAGGCGCTCCCGTGTACGGCAAGCGCTGAACTTTTTCGATGACAATCACCCTTCGCATGAAGTCGACTTGCGCGATCCTTGCGATCCTGGCTCTCCTCACCGCGTGCGAATCGCGTCAGCCATGTTACACGACCGGCTGCGACGATTCGTCGGTCTGTCTCGACGGGCCGGGCGGGTTCTTCTGCGCGCTCTCGTGCAGCGACAGCAGCGGCTGCGCCGCTTCGGAGGCCTGCGGGCCCGCGGCGTGGGACGGCTCCCTGGTCTGCGCTCCCGCCTGTACCGACGGCGAAGTCTTGCGCGGTGACAGAGCCGCGCTCCTCTGCATCGATGGCCGGTTCGCCAGCTGTGCTGGAGCGGCCGGCAAGGGGTGCAGCAGCCTGAACTGCTTGTGCAGCGAGGATGAGTTCTGTGACCACGACCTCGACGAGTGTGCGAGCAGTCGCGCGCTGGGCGACGCATGCGAAGTCGACAGTCAGTGTCAGAGCGGGGTCTGCTCCTACCTGGACTCGACCTGCGTCGAGCCAGGCTCGATCGGGGACGACTGCAGCCGCCCCGCGGAGTGCGAGAGTGACGCGTGCTCGGTGGTCACCAGTAACGCGACGAGCCCCAACCGGGGCGTCTGCGAAGCGTCAGGTGGCACGCCCTGCGAGCCCGGTGACGGTACCTGCAGGTTCTGCGAGGACACGAGCGTGGGATCTCGATGTGCGCGACTGTGCCGTGAGGATGGCCAGAGCGTGGAGTGCCCCGGCAGCTCGCGCTGCTTCGGCGACATGGACGCCGACACGTATTGGTGCCGGCACAGTTGCACGGAGATAGACGGGGGCGGCAACGAGACGATGGGCGATTGCGCGCCGGGGTACCGCTGCCTCGACACCCGCGTCGACTTCGGAGCGCGCTACGTCTGTTTCCCCGACATGTAGGGCATCGCGGCGCGTCCGCGGCCGGGGAAGACACCCAGCTCGGCGCAGATCCCATGATCCCCTCCGCTCGTCGGAGAGCCCCCGGCGCGTCGGCGAGCGCGGCTCCCAGCTCTGGGAGCTGACCCCCCAGCTTTGGGAGCGACCCCCCAAGCTTTGGGATCCCCCAGCTCGGCGAGCGCGCCCCCCAGCTCGGCGAGCGCGCCCCCCAGCTCGGTGGGCGCGCCCCCCAGCTCGGTGAGCGCGCCCCCCAGCTCGGTCAG